>CAVUTQ010000025.1:0-166252 GCA_963744455.1 uncultured Actinomycetota bacterium
CCGATTCGACGCCATCGAGCAGCTCGCCGCCGATTCGCCTGGCGGCGCGGCGGATCAAAGCAGCCGACCAACCAGCAACCGGTGAGTGGGGGCCAGCCATGCGCCTGGAAACCCCGCACTGCTCGGTCAACGTCTGGTTGTGCGCAAGGTGAAGAAGCGATTTGATGGTCTTAAGCGTCCGACATTCCGATCGGCATCAGCGCCCTGAAGGAGCACCGATGGACTTTTCCGCAAAGCTCGAAAATCTTCAAGCCAAGGTCAACGAGACCGTGGCGACCGCGCGGGCGGCAGCCGACGAGAACCGCGACCAACTCAAGCAGCGCGTCGATAAGGCACAGGACGACGCGAATCAGGCCATGGAGGACGCCAAGCAGCAAGCTGAGCGAGACCGCCGATCGAGCCAAGAGCAAGTGGGCCCAGATGAAGGCCGATGCTGCAGCCCAGAGAGAGGACATGAAGGCAAAGATCAACAAGCGGACCGATCAGCTGGACGCCAAGGCCGCGGCCACGGACGCGGACTGGGCCGAGCAAGATGCAGCCGAGGCCATCGACTACGCCGTCTGGATGGTCTACGACGCGCAACTGGCCGTGCTCGACGCGCTGGACGCGCGGGCCTACGCAGACGAACGGGCCAGGATCGCCGGCACGTAGACCAGCTCGGCTGCCAGGTCGGGATTGCACCTTCCGGCACCTGACAGCCGCAGGTCCAGCTGGCGATGGTCGCCGCTGTCAACCCGCACCGGTAACCATCTACTGGAGCGGCACCGTATGGTGCGCGCGAGAATCGAGAAACGAACGTGTCAGACGACATTGCTGGTGTGCTCTTCCGGCACCAAAATCGCATCAAGGAGATTGCTGACGTCCTCGCCCGGTACGGGTTCGCTCGGCTGGCCGATCACGCCGCAGCCGCTGCCGACACCGGACTTCGCGCCACGCTTGTTACCCGGATCGCGGATCCAGATCTCGCTGCCCTGACCTCGGGGCAGCGGCTCCGCGGAGCCTTGAGTGAGCTCGGCACCACCTGGATCAAGTTTGGCCAGATGCTGAGCCTCCACCCGGACCTGGTCGGCAACGACGTCGCGGCGGAGCTTGCTCAGTTGCAGTCGAATGTGCCCCCCGACCCGCCCGGTTCCGCCGAGTCGACCATCAAGGCCGAACTCGGCGTGGATGTTGGTGACGCCTTCGATACGTTCGAGGCGACGCCTATGGCCTCGGCATCGGTGGCCCAGGCTCACCGGGCGTCGCTAAAAGACGGAACGCCAGTCGTCGTCAAAGTTGTCCACAGCGGGGCGCAGGCGAAGGTACTGGACGACCTCGAGCTTATGCGGGCGCTAGCCGGATTTGTCGAGGACCGCGACGAGGCCCTCGCCGCCTACTCGCCCACCGTGGTGGTGGAGGAGTTTGACACGATGATGCGGGCGGCGATCGACCTGGGGCAGGAGCTTGCGAACCTCCAGCTCTTCACCGCGAACTTTGCCGACGAGCAGGACGTGGTCATTCCCAGGCCCTATCCCGAGCTTTCCTCGACAAGCGTTTTGACTATGTCGCTGCTCACCGGCACCAAAGTCACTGGGCGCGACAGCGTCATCGCGACGGGCTGGGACGTCGACGACCTCGTCCGCCGCGCCTCCAACATTTACCTCGAGATGGTGTTCCGCGACGGCGTCTATCACGCCGATCCACACCCCGGCAACTTCCTCCTGCCCGACGGGCAGCACCTGGCCATCTTGGACTTCGGCGACGTCGGACACCTCAGCGGCCCACGAAAGAACCAGCTCGAAGCCTTGCTGATGGCCGTCGGCTCGCGAGATGTCGACGAGATCACCGACATCGTCATCGATATCACCCACGCGCCAGCCGACATCGACACCGACCGGCTGAGCGGTCAGCTCGAGACGTGGTTGAGCCGTTACCTCGGCGGCAGCGTGGCAGATCTCGACTTCGTTGGGATGGTGAACTCGGGCATGCAGATCATGCACAGCAACCGCCTCACCTTCCCATCAGACCTCGCGCTTCTGTTCCGCGTGTTCGTACAGCTACAAGGCCTGGGCAGCTCGGTGGGCGCCAAGGTCTCCCTCACCGAACTGCTCCAGCCCTACTGGGAAGAGATGATGCTTGAGCGGCTCAACCCGGTCTCGGTGGCCCGCCGAGCCCTCCGCACCCTGCGAGGCTGGGAGCGTCTACTCGCCACGGCACCCACGAATCTTCGGCCGATCCTCCGACAACTCCAAGACGGAACAATCGGTGTCGAATTCCGAATCCACGACGCCGACGGGGTAACCGACCGATTAGTCGACGGCATCCTCGCAGCGGCCTCTATCCTCGCCTCAGCCGAACTCATCGGCCGGCGGACCGGTCCACGGATCCGCGACGTGTCCATCCCAGGAGCGATCGCGCTCACCGTTGGTGTGGTCACCTGGCGACGCCTGCTAGCCAATCGCGTCGGCCACCGCAGCAGCTTCAGCCGCATTCGCCAGCTCGTCGTCCCGCCGTCCCAAGGGAGTGCGCCTCACCGAAGCTCGACGCCCTGAACCCATGGACCATGACGTCCGCACCCAGCCGATCGGCGAACGCCGCGCCCGGGATCGCGAGGGCCGTCAGCGGCTCCGCAACCAGTGGCCGATACTCGCCGCAGGCGCACTGTCCACCATCAGCGGTGTCGGGTTCGCCGCCGTGGCCGTGGCCGACGACACGGTTCACCTCGGGATGCTCGCGCTCTACGCCGCCACCGGCGGCGTGTTTTTGTCATCCAGGCGGGGCTGCTCGCCCGCCGTTCCCACCGGCTGCCGAATCCGCCGCCTCCGTGCCGCCTGAACAGAAGTGTCGACGTGGGCTGGGTATCGACGTCGGCTGAGGGTTCGGCAGCTTCCACACCGTTCTGATGGCTTCGGCTGCCCGACGGAGTTGAGTCAGTCGATCAATTGATCAAGGGAGCGGCAATGGCAGGAAGAGTTACAAGCGGTTCGCCGAGCAGCCGGCTCCCAAGGGCGGGGACGCATAGTTCAGATCGCGCCCCGGGGGACGCACTCGCCCATTTGTCTAGATCTGTCCGCTGCTTAGGCTGATCCTCGACATTGCCGCTCGCCGAGGGCGCCGCCCTGGCTGTGCTCGCCTTCGCGTTGGCCACCGCGGAGAGTCGTCGCCGACGGGCGTCGCACCCCGGATCGTGCCGCGGCTGCGGACGTCACCGACCCGTGCGCCGACCAGGACCGAGCGTCACGTCGGTCCGCCGGTGACTAGATTGCGGCCTGTCAACGAACCGGCTGGCGGCCCGTGCACGACTGATCGAGGTGGTGGGAATGACGATCGTCCTCCAGTGGCTTCCACTGACGGTCCTCCTGATCGATCTGGTGATCAAGATCATCGCGCTCGGCACGATCCCGCGGAATCGTCGACCGTCATCCTCGCTGGCCTGGCTGCTGCTAATCACCATCACGCCGGTGTTCGGGCTGATCCTGTTCTTCCTCATCGGCAGCCCGTTTGTGCGTGGTCGCCGGGAGCGGGTCCAGACCCAGGCCAACCAAGTGATCCTGGAGCACACAGCCGATCTGCCGCCGACCAACTCCGAACTGCCGATCGGGATGGGGAGTATGGTCCGGCTGAACCGACGCCTCAGTTCCTTGCCGATGATGACCGGCACGAGCCACGGCCTGTTCGGTGACTATGACGCGTCGATCGCGGCGATGACCACCGCCGTCCGCGAGGCCCAGCGTTGGGTCCACGTCGAGATCTACATCATGGCCTGGGACCACACCACCGACGCCTTCTTCGGCGCTATGGTCGACGCGGTTCGCCGCGGAGTGAAGGTGCGACTCCTGTACGACCACCTCGGGTCCCGGAAGTACCCCGGCTTCCGCCAGATGAACAAGCGGATGACCACGGCGGGGATCGAGTGGTATCAGATGATGCCGATCCATCCCCTCAAGGGCCGCTGGCGGCGACCCGACCTGCGAAACCACCGCAAGCTGCTCGTGGTCGACGGTGAGGTCGGATTTATGGGCTCCCAGAACATGATCGACGCCAGTTATCTGGCAAGGAAGAACATTAAGATCGGTCGAAAGTGGCACGATCTCAACATCAAGCTGAGCGGCCAGATCGTCTCCTCGCTGGACGCGGTGTTCGCCCTCGACTGGTACACCGAGACCGGTCAGCGCCTACTGGAGGAGATCATTCCGCCGGAGAACTACAGTGTCGGTGAGCAGGCAATGCAGCTGCTTCCGTCCGGGCCGGGATACCTGACGATCCCCAATCTCCGACTCTTCACCGCCCTGGTGCATCGATCTCAGCACCGTCTCTCCCTCACCAGCCCCTACTTCGTCCCGGACGAATCGTTGCTGGAAGCGATCACCACCGCGTCGTATCGTGGCGTCGCGGTCGAGCTCTTCGTCTCCGAGTTGGCCGATCAGTTCGTCGTGCAGCACGCCCAGTCGTCCTACTACGAAGAACTGCTAAACGCCGGCGTCCGCATCTACCTCTACCCCCAGCCCACGGTGCTGCACGCCAAGTTCTTCACCGTCGACGACGTCGCCGGCGTGATCGGCTCGTCCAACATGGACTACCGCTCCTTCGGTCTGGACTATGAGATCTCGCTGATGGGGACCGATCCGAGTTTCGTCGCCGATCTGCAACGGATCTCCGACGAGTACCGAGCGGCCTGCCGCGAACTCACAGCCGAGGAGTGGACCCGGCGACCTCGTGCCAAGCGATACGTCGACAACGTGATGCGGCTGTTGTCCGCACTGCAGTGACGTACGCGGAAGCGACCCTCGCCACCGGCCCGAGCCCTCGAGCTGGCGTTTTTGGACGGATAGGGGCGGTCCCCGGTGGGCGATTGCGATCCAAGTCGGCGTCTCGAGCATGTCCTCGATCGGCAGCGGTGGTGTGCCCGCCGTAGCCTGCACGTGGGTGTGCTGGGCAGACCGGATCCTGCGGGAGCACCCACAGGTCCGGTTGTCAGACTTGAGGAGCCAAACTCGACGTTGGCCTTGCCAGAGCGCGGGTCAATGCGTGAGCCAAAGCTTCGCGAGGACAAGCACCGTAGTCATCGCCAGGATCACAACGGTGAGCAATGCCAGTCCCCAACCACGCACCCCATGCAGATAGGCGCCGGGAAGTCCCACAACGACCAACAGCCCGGCCGCCGTGATCACGCCGACACTGGTCGCCCGCTGGTGATCCGCGCCCAGGATCTCCAACACCAGCACAACGACGAGGGGAAGGAACGCCGCGCTGACCATCGGAGCGGCAACCCGCGCGTGGTGGGCGGCGACCTGGGGCAGATGCTTGCCTTCCACGTTGGGGTCGCCGATGGAGTAGGCGAACACGTGGGTGCTGAAGTAGACCAGGTTCGTCGCGACCACCAGCAACGCCAACTCCCCAGGCGGTACCGCCGCGCTGCCAGCCAACGTTGATGCGGCGACGATAGATCCGTAGCAGCCTGCGCTGACCCGCTCGGCGCCCTCGCGGCCGAGTCCACGCCGGCTCCATCGATCAAGCCAGGTCATCCATCAGGCCCTCCAGCTGCATGTCGGGAACGAGGCCAGCATGTCAGGCATCCACCGACGACGACCCGCGCCCATTGAAGACGCGGATCTCCAGACCGGCGAGGCGATCTTCACGACAGCGGGTGATCCGCCCGCGGGTCCTCGCTGCTTTCGGCTCGACGTCAGCCCAAGGTCGTCTCCCTGAGCGTGTCTGAGGCTGGAGGCTCTGGCAGGCGCATCATGCGGAACGAGTTGAACAGCCCGGCGAGCGCGACGAGATCGACGATGCCGAAGAGATCGGCGATGACCTGGAAGAGCACCATCAGGTACGCAGCGAAGGAGAAGCTCCCTATCAGGAGCCAGAAGAAGTCCCAAAACCGAGTATGACACCCCGGCTCCCGCCAAGTGGGTCATGACGGATCGGGAATCTAGTCGCCGCACCGGAACACCAGCGCCTCGGCGTTGACGTACGGCCAAGGCCTCGGGTCGGGTCGACCGACCGGATGGAAGATCAGCCGCCAGCCGGGCGGTGGTCGGAAGACGCGTCCACCCGCATCGACAGTTTCGTGCAACGATCAGTCGCCACACACTCGGTCAGTCACCAGGGACATGCGGGGGTTCGAGGTTACCGCTCCAGCCGTGATCGGCGATGATCTCCCGTGGTGTTCGTGGTGATGCGGTATCAGCGTCCTGGTCAGGCGCCGGCAGGATGCTCGACAGAGGCTCTTCTACGTCGAGACCGAATGCGGCGGCGATATGTGCGAGTTGAGTTCCGACCGCGGCCCGAAACTCGCCGAGCGCCTGGTTAAAGGCTGGATCCGCATCTGGGAGCCTCGTCTGGCAACGCACACCACAGACGTCGGCTGTGATCCCACGGCTCTCGCTCCCGGATGGCATCTCCGCGCATCCGATCACGAGCAGGGGGCTTCCACCAGAATCTTGGTTGCGCAGGCCATTTGGCCACTTGCTGCTCACGGTTGCACTGTCGGCCAAACTGTCGGCCAACCACCCCGCACGGAGGCAAACATAAGCGACCGTGCACGCTCCAGACGCCACCCTCGTCCGCATTCCCAGACGGAGGTTCTGCCCTGACACGGAAGGAGTCATCGCATACATGAACGTCACTGACACATAAACGATCAGACGCGCTCACCCCACACTTTCCCCCACACTTTCCGGCCCAGCGATCGCTAGATGATCGAAGACAATGGGTGTCCTTGCGCGGTCTCACTAGGCCAGACGCCAGACGATGCCACCCGGCCAAAGCCCTCCGATACCAGCCGCAGAGAAACAGCAGGTTAGGGGTTCGAGTCCCCTCGCCAGCTCCATAGTTGGCCTGGTCAGAGCCGCATTCTCCTCGCGGGCTGTGGGCGTCTCAGCTCCCACAGCATTCTGGATCGGTCCGAGTTCCACAGTTAACCTCACACACCGCTCTGTGAAGCCTTTTTGGCCGATGGCCGTGGCATACATGGCTCCGGCGGCTGTCAGTGCGTCGTCCTGGCTGTGGACGTAGGTCGCCATAGTGAAGCTGGCCGTGGCGTGTCCGAGCCACTAGCTGATGACGGCCGCGGGCACGGCGCGATGGTGCATCAGCGTCCCGCATGGGTGCCGGAGCCATGACCTGATAGCGACGAGCAGCGCGGTCGCGAAAGACGCCAGAGTTCTGGTATAGAACTCCCAGTTGGATCTCGTAATCACCCACCCCATCCGCCGCGTTGGCGGAACCCCGGTGGATCTATGGCTCAACTACGTTCTGAAAAGTCGGATTAAGAGAGAAAGGAAGGAGATATGGCACTACCAGAGGGCGACAACAGGGTCGGCCATTCATTTGGACTGGAGTTCGATGGGATCACGACCAAGGTGATCACCGAGCTCAGCGGGCTCAAGATGGAGCAGGACGTGGTGGAGTATAGGGAAAACGGTCCCAGCGGCGAGTCCGATCTGCGCCGACTGCCGGGCCGCCCCAAGGCTCCTGACATCACCCTGACCCGTGGCCTTACTGCCGATCAGAGCTTCGATAAATGGGTCAAGGACAGCCGCCTCGGCAAGATCGAAAGTCGCAAAGGTGGCGCAATCGTCGTATTCGACTTCGAGGGCAATGTGATTAAGCGCTACAAGCTGACCAACGCGTGGCCGAAGAGTTTGGAGGTCAGCAGCCTGAAAGCAGGCGATACTTCAGTCCTGTCGGAGAAGCTCGTCCTCACCTGCGAGAGCATCGAAGTCGAATAATGCATCGTGCATCCTCTCCGAGATGGCGTCCGAAGAAAGCTGAGGTCGGGCTATGCCGACGGACTTCGTTCCCAAAGGGTTCACGCCGCCGGGCGGCCTGATCGCCGAGGCCTTCATCCTGGAGCCCTTGGGGCCGGAGCACAACGAGGCCGATCATGCCGCATGGATGTCGAGCATCGAGCATATCCACGCGAGCCCCGGGTTCGCCGACGACTTCGGCGATGACCCCGATCCCTGGCCGCGACCCATGACCCTGGCACAGAACCTGTCCGATCTGGAGCAGCACGCGCAGGATTTCCGTGACCATGTCGGATTCACGTACACGGTGCTCGATCCCGTCGACCGCGACGTGATCGGCTGTGTCTACCTCTATCGGTCGCCCCTCGACGGGGTGGACGTGCGGGCCCGGTCATGGGTGCGCCGAACCCACGCCGACCTGGACGAACCGCTCCGGCGAGCGGTACGTGCATGGCTCGACGGGCCGGATTGGCCGTTCGATCGGATCGACTTCGCCGCGGGCTGATCCGCCGAAGGCACAGTCAGCCCGAGAACATCCGGTCTCGCGGTGCGGCTTCGAAGCTAACGGCCACGTTGCGTGCAGGTGACCGCAACTATCTGGTGCTGGAGAAGCCGAATGTGACCATGAACGACATAAGCCCGACGCGTTAGTCCCAGCAAGAGATGCGGGTGGACTCTTCGGTCGATCTGGTTCGTCACTTCCAAGATCACGATGTTGTGGGGACCGCAGACAGGGCCGGTAGGCCCGGTACTCTGACGCGTTCAGCCCCGGCGGCAAGGCCCAATCGGCCCGCTCGCATGGCGAGATTGCCTTGGCGCCAGAATGTCGACGTGACGAACCTGCAGCTAAAACCTGGATGCTCGTGGGCAGAGACCTACGCCCGATGCGTGTCGGTGGCACCGGAGGCATTCGAGTCCGACCGCATCCGCAACCTGTTGCACGGCGAGTGGCAGCGCGTGGGAGTGCCCGGCCACCATGTCACCCCGGTCGACTTGTCGCCGATCCATGGCCCGCCACGTGTCGAGCGCGACATCGCTGCCAGCGCCGTCGAGCATGCCCGCGATCAGCATGCGGCGTGGTCGAAGGTCGGCTTGGCTGAACGCCGCGAACGGGTGACCGCCGCGATCGACACGATGGTCCTCCACCGGGACCTGCTCGCCCTCCTGTTGGTCTGGGAAATCGGCAAGCCATGGCGGCTGGCCGTGGCCGACGTGGATCGCTGCCTGGACGGGGTCCGCTGGTACGTCGACGAGATAGAACGCCAGCTGGCGATCGGAACTGATGCCGAGCGGCGGCCGCTGCCTGGCCCAGTGTCGAACATTGCGAGCTGGAACTACCCGATGAGCGTGCAGGTGCACGCCGAGCTGGTTCAGGTGCTGGCCGGCAATGCCGTGGTGGCAAAGACGCCGAGCCAGGGCGGCTTCCACTGCCTGACGCTCGCCCACGCCTTCATGGCCCGCGCCGGCCTTCCGGTCACACTGCTCAGCGGGATCGGCGGCAAGCTGGGCGACGTCCTGATCAGCAATCCCCGCATAGGGGCACTCGCGTTCGTCGGAGGCCGATCCAACGGACGGGCCGCCGCCACTTCCCTGGCCGACCGCCGCCGCCGCCACTTTCTCGAGCAGGAAGGGCTTAACGCGTGGGGCATATGGGACTTCACCGAGTGGGAGCTGCTCGCCCAGCATCTGCGCAAGGGGTTCGAATACGCCAAGCAGCGGTGCACTGCGTACCCGAGGTATGTCGTCCAGCGACGCTTGTTGCCCGCGTTCCTCGATACTTACCTGCCGGTCGTCGAAGGCTTGCGCTTCGGCCACCCGCTGGCTGTCGAGCGTCCGGATGATCCCCTCCCGGAGCTGGACTTCGGGCCGGTGATCGGGGCCCGGAAGGCCGCGGAACTGGGAGAGCAGTTCGAGGAGGCAATGCGGGGCCGGGGGCTTCCCCTCCACCGCGGCTCGGTGGGTGCGGGGCGCTTCCTTGATGGGCAGGACACCTCGGCATACGTCGCACCGGCCTGCGTGCTCGAGCCACCGGCCCACTGGTCGCTGCACCACGCCGAGCCGTTCGGCCCCCTCGACTCCGTCGTCTGCGTGGACACCGAGGCCGAGCTGCTCGCGGCCATGAATGCCAGCAACGGGTGCCTGGTGGCCAGCCTGGCGACCGACGACATGGACTTCGCGTCGCGCGTCGCCGAGCAGCTGCAGGCCTTCAAGGTAGGCATCAATCGACCGCGCAGCAGGGGTGACCGGGAGGAGGTGTTCGGCGGCATGGGTGAGTCGTGGAAGGGTGCCTTCGTCGGCGGAGACCTGCTCGTGCAGGCGGTCACGTACGGCCCGGACGGCGAGGACGAGCGGCTGTTCGGCAACTTCCCGGACTACTCGCAGTTCCCCAGCCGGTGACCCGCGCCGCCACCGAGCGGGCCTTCCCCCCTTTGCGGACCCGTCAAGGGCAGACACCGCCCCGAGAGTCTTGTCCTTGTCGAACGATCCTCACGCTCTGGCGGTCGTCAAAGGAGCGAGACACACCTAGCGGCACAACGCACATCGCTTGCTGCCATACGGCGGCGCCAGTCCTCAGCTCACCGCTCTCTTCACAAGCGCGGCGATCGTCGCCTCTTCAGCGGCAGTGAGCTCCTTCAGCGCGAAGGCCGTCGGCCACATGCCGCCTTCGTCGAGGTTCGCCGAGTCATTGAAACCAAACGTCGCGTAGCGCGCCTTGAACTTGTACGCGCCTTGGAAGAAGCAGACGACCTCGCCGTCCTTGTCGTACGCGGGCATCCCGTACCAGAGCTTGGGCGAGAGGGTTGGCGCGTTGGCTTTGATGATCGCATGGAGCCGCTCGCCCATGGCGCGATCGGGTTCCGGCAACTCGGCGAGCTTCGCGAGCACGGCCTTTTCCCCGTCCGCCTTGCTGGCGGCCGCCTTCTGCTCTTGGAGGCGCTCCTTCATCGCGGCTCGTTCCTCGTCTGAGAATCGCTTGGTCGACTTGTCGGTCGCGGTGGTGCTCTTCGCGGACTTCTGCGTGCCAGGCATTGGAGGCTTCCTCTCTGCGAGATCTATGGGATGACCCTCATGCTAGGCGGCTGCCGCCGCCGTGGCTTCTCCAAAACTGCTCGATCTGATCGCCACTCCCGCCGCCACGCGCGGCCGCCTGCTCGCCATCTGGCGCGTAGCCGTTGAGCCTTGAGCCGTCGTTGGACAGTCGCCATCCGACGACTACGTACCAGGCCATGATCTCTACGAAGAACACACGCTCGGTCAGGCCGCCTACGCCCAGTGTCCAGGTTCCGAACATGACCATGATCAGGGCGAGGGACATCACGCTTGCCGCGATCGAATAGGTGCCGATGCCGCGCCAGGAATCCAGGCGGCGCAGGCGTATGCCGGTGATCAGGAAGCCGGCGATGGATCCGATGGCGACCAGCGGCATGCCTACGACCCAGTGGAGCGTCACGGTCGCCGGCGCTTCGGTGAAGATGCCGGCCCAGGCAAACCCGAGGCCGGGCAATGCCAGCAGTCCCGAACAAACCCACCGCCACGGATCGCCCAGCGCTGGGCCAAGCGTTCGCAGGAAGCCTGCGCAGCAGGCGATCAGGAGCACGCCCATCACGATCAGCGGAACATTGAGCAGCCAGGCAAGGGAGCCGACGCCGAGGTCGCTGATCGCCTGGTGGAAGGGCGAGTAACCCGGCCGTAGCAAGCCGGCGATGGTGCAGGCCACAACGAACATCAGGGGTCCAATGACTCCCCCCAAAGCGAGTAGGCGGGTGGTCAAGTCGGTGCGGGTGGTCATCGTCATCCTTCCGGAGTGGTTTGTTTAGTTACTACGTTCTTATAGTAACTATAAATTTATAGCAACCCAAATCTGGGATAAGCTTCGGACATGGCTGAACCCGGGCTTCGCGAGCGAAAGAAGCAGCAGACGCGGCAGCTGATCCTCGACGCGGCGACCCGCCTATTCGTCGAGCGCGGGTTCGACGGGGTAACCGTGACCGAGATCGCTCGAGCCGCGGAACTCTCAGAGATGACGGTCTACAACTACTTCCCGAGCAAGGAAGACCTTGTCTTCGGCCGGATGGAGTTCTTCGAGGAGCAGCTCGTGGCGGCCGTGCAGCAGCGTCCACCGGATGAGTCGGCGGTGGCCGCCTTCGGTCGGATGGTGCTCGCGGGCGTCGATCAACTCGCCGCCCGTACGGAGATGATCGCCAATGCGGCTGTGCTGATCCGGGCCAGCCTCGCGCTGCAGGCCCGGGAGCGGGAAATCACAGCGCGCTACACAGCCCGGCTTGCCGGCGTACTCACCGCGGAAACCGGATCAGCCGACGACGACATCGAGGCGTGGACCGCCGCGAGCGCACTGATGGCTGTCCATCGCGGATTGATTGAGCATGTACGCAACGCAGTCCTAGCCGGGCGTCGCGGCGCACAGCTCAGCAACGATGCCATCGCACAGGCCAGCCGCGCCTTGGCCCGGCTGGAGTCGGGCCTGGCGGGCTACCCGACGAGCTCGCACTGAGCAGCGGTGGGTCTGCTGGCGGACGGCGCAAGGATCACGGTCCTCTTGTCGGCTCTCTTAGGAGTTCCCAGCTCGCTAATCGCGGAAGAGCGGCAAGAGCGCGCTGGTGATGGAGCCCAAGGCACGCACGAACCGGCGGTGCATCATCGACATCACCTCCAAACCGATTCTGAGAAGCCAGGCGTGTCAAAGAGCGCGAACGCGTGCCCTTCGACCGTGCAACCTCGACCCGTCAGTCTTGGCCAGTGCGGTGCAGACCACGCCCGGATACCGTCCGCGGCACAAAGCGCACCGGAAGGGAGCTGGCTGACCCGGCCCAAGGAACGGGTGGCCGGCGAAGCGCCTCGTACGCCACCGTTGCCGCGGCATCTAGTCGGCTGATCGTGCCGTTCATCAGCACGCTCCAGGCAATCCGGAAGTCATTTGCGTGATAGTCCACTTCGAAGGCGACCGGAGCATCGATCTCTGCCAGCTGGGCCAGCGCGCTGCCTGTCGCCGTCTTCATGAAGAGCTGGTGGTCGGCGCCGAGGCGGTAGTTCATGGGGATGATCTGCAGCCCCGCCGGGGATACGAATCCCACTCGTCCGACGATGGCCACCGCCAGCAGCTCGAAGCACTCAGCCTCCGGCAGAGTCCTCATGTAAGACACCGTGCCTGGTGAGTCGGTTGTGCCGGGCATCGTGACTCCTCCTCGCTCCGTCCGCGTTCCCAAGCGGTCGCGGCCGGGATTGCTCCTGACCTCAGAGGGCGCGGGCGGACTAGCGGATCTCGGTCAGCGCGCCCGTCACAGCCTTGGGGATGCCGGCAGTGCGACGCGCGCCCCCACGAGGCCTTTCTGTACTCACTGTCGAACGCGTTGCCCCGCACCTCTACGGCAGAAAGCACCTCCCGAGGAGGACGTTGGTCACTCGCCCGGAGGTTGGGCTCGGCGCCACTCCTGGTAGGCCTCGACAGCGGTCGGCAAAGTCGCGTAGACCCGATCCTCGCCGATCTTGTCCAGGAATCCGGCCGCCGTAAGCGTCTGCCGGAGCTCGGTCTTGAGCCGTGCCAGGCCGAAGACGATATTCCTCTTGGCCAGCTCCCTCCGCAGGTTCTCCAGGACGTCCGCGCCGGTTATGTCGATCTCGCTGATGGCCTCGGTATTGAGCACAAACCACAGCACTGGGGGATCTTTGTCGTCCAACGCGGCAAGGGCCCGTCGCTGGAAGTCGTCGGCGTTGGCGAAGAATAGCGGTGAGTCGTAGCGGTAGATCAACAGTCCGGGCAGTTCGCGCCCGTTCTTGTAGTCCTCAATGTCGTGCATCCCAGCGAGACCTGGCACATAGCCGAGCACCGCATCATGTGGCCGGGCAATCCGGCGGAGGAGATCGAGCACAGACAATGCGACTGCCACAGCAATCCCGTACAAGACGCCGACCGCCAGCACTGCCACTGTGGTCGCGACGGCCAGCACAATTTCGCTGCGGCGGAAACGGGCGATCCGACGCAACTCAGCCACGTCGATCAACCGCATGGCCGCGAAGACCACAATGGCCGCCAACGCAGCCAGCGGAAAGCCGGAAAGAACCGGCCTGAGCGCAACAAGCGTAACGAGAAGGACGGCCAGTGCGACCAGGGAGTGAAGCTGAGTGCGGCTGCCAGCGGCATCGCCGACGGCTGTTCGGCTGCCGCTGCTGCTCACCGGGAAGCCCTGCAATACACCGGCGGAGAGATTCGCCGCGCCGAGCGCCAAGAACTCCTGCTGCGGGTCGATCCGATCCTCGGCCCGAACTGCGAAGGACCGAGCGGTCAAGACATTGTCGGTGTAAGCAACGACGGTAATGCCAAGCGCGGCGCCGACCAGCGCACCCAGATCAATCCCCTCGAAGTTGGGCAGAGACGGCCGAGGCAATCCTGCAGGGATCTCGCCCACCACCGCGACACCAAGACTTTGCAGGTCGAACAGCGCCACCGCCGCTGTCGACCCGACAACGGCCACAAGCGGACCCGGCGCAGCCGGAATCCAACGGCGTAACGCGATCAGCAGCGCGAGCACCAGGATGGCCACAACAAGGGTTGGGAGGTGAACCTGATCCAAATGCCGCAAGAAGTATGCGATTTCACTGAAGGTGCCGTCCGGCGGAATAGGGATACCGGTGAAGTTGTCGAGCTGACTGATGATCATCAATACGGCGATTCCCGCCATGTAACCGGTGAGAATCGGTCGGGACAGCAGGTTGGCCAGGAACCCCAGCCGAGCCAGCCAGCCGACCAGGCACACTCCGCCGACAGCAATCGCCAGAGCGGCAGCCGCCTCGCCCGGAAGCACACCACTGGCCGTGAGAGCAGCCAGCGCGGTTGCCGTCAGGAGCGCCGTGGTCGATTCGGGGCCTACCGACAGCTGCCGCGACGACCCAAGCACCGCGTACACAAGCAGTGGCCCCATCGCCGCCCACAGGCCGGTGACTGGAGGAAGGCCGGCCACTTCCGCGTAGGCCATGACCTGCGGAACCAGATAGGCCGCGACAGTACAGCCCGCGACGACATCGCCGCGGAGCCAGGCCCGCCTGTAATGCCGCAGAACGTGGATCCCTGGAAGAAACCGGCTAGTTCGGCTCGACGTGCCTGCAGCAGAATCGTCGTTCCCCAAAGCAGCCCTTCTGTCCAAGACCTCAATGCCGGGAACAGGATCGCCTGAAGCCGTCCCCTGCGGCAAGCAACTAGCCACGAACACCTCCTCATGCGCCACCACAGCTTGGCTGTGAATTCACCGTCAACAGAGGAGGATGTGCTGCATGTTCAGGTTGCAGTCACCCGCGTTTGGCGACGGCCAGGAGATGGCTCAGAAGTACGGCAAGAAAGCGCAGAATGTGTCACCTCCCTTGGACTGGGAGGGCGCGCCCGAAGGCACCAGGTCCTTCGCGCTCTCCTTCGTCGACATTCATCCGGTCGCGCGAGATTACGTGCACTGGCTAGCAGCAGACATCAGTGCCCAGCTCAGCTCGCTGCCAGAAGGGGCTGCCAGCAACCCGTCAGCATGGACTGAGCTGAAGCCGTACGTCGGTCCCTTTCCGCCGTCGGGAACGCACGATTATGAGTTCACGCTGTACGCCCTGAGCACCGACAGGCTCGGCCTACAGCCGGGAGCCACCTTGGAGGCACTCAGAAGGGCCGCGGAACAGAACTCCTTGGCCACAGCCACGCTGATCGGAAAGTTCACCAAGATCAGGTAAAACGTGCGGACGTCGGAAGCAGCCCCAATTCACGAGCTCCATTTCTCGCCGGTCAGTTGTTCATAGATCTCCACGTAGCGAGCGCGGGTCTCGGCCACCACGTCCGGCGGCACCGGCGGACCGGGATAGGTGCGGTCCCAATCGCCCAGCGATGACGACCAGTCCCTCAAGTACTGCTTGTCGTACGACCATTGCGGCCGGCCCGGCTCATACGCAGACACTTTCCAAAACCGTGACGAGTCGGGAGTCAGCACCTCATCGGCCAAGATCAATCGTCCCGAGGCGTCCCGTCCGAACTCGAACTTGGTGTCGGCGATGATCACTCCGCGTTCCTTAGCAATCTCGGCGCCCCGGGAATAGACCGCCAGTGTGAGAGTCTCAAGACCGTCTGCGATCGCCTCGCCGACCAGGTCCCGGACTTCATCCAGCGTCATGAATTCGTCGTGCTGTCCACCCCCGGCCTTGGTGGTCGGGGTGAAGATCGGTTCCGGCAGCCGGTCCGCCTCAACCAGCCCGGGCGGCACTGGGACCCCCGATATCGAACCGGTCGCGCGATAGCTCTCCAGTCCGAGTCCGGCCAGATAGCCGCGGGCGATACATTCCACCGGCACCATGTCCAGCCGTCGACAACGGATGGCGCGACCTTTCCACTGCGGCGGGACATCCTCGCTCAACACATGGTTTGGCACCAGATCGGCCACCTGACTGAACCACCACAAGGACAGCTGCGTCAGAATGACGCCCTTGTCCGGAATCGGCGTTGGCAGCACCACGTCGTACACCGACACGCGATCCGATGCGACCAAGATCAGGTCGTCCCCGTCGGCGTACACGTCGCGGACTTTGCCCTGACGAATCAGTTCCACACGGAGGGTTCTAGCACACCGCCCGGGCGGCGATCTCAAGCAGCCTAGAAACAGCGAAGGGGATCCGAATGTCCCCAACTCTGGTCGAGCCTGAGACGTCCGGGTCCCGCTACGTTGTGCTGCTTAATCCAAGGTGTCTCAGTTGTCGAACTTTGTGGCTTCGCTGGCCGAACGCAGCGCGTCGGCAACGTCGTCGCCGGTGTCCTTGACGTCCTCAGCAGCCTGCTTGACGTCCGCCTTGGATTCCTGCATACGCCCTTCGGCCTCGAGATCCGGGTTGTCAGTCGCATCACCCATCGCCGCCTTGGCCTTGCCTGCAAGCTCCTCGGCCTTGTCCTTCGCCTTGTCTGCCAAACCCATAAGAATCTCCCTGTTCTTACCGCCAACATGTGTCCCGGCAGGATCGCCTGGGTCACCCATCCCTTACCCAGCTCGGAGGATATGAACACCTTGCGCGTGCGGATCGATCCCTGCTGCAAGTCTCCGACCAGAATTCGTCGCAGTCACATTTCCGAACTGATCACAGTGACGGGGACCCTTTGGATGGTGTTGTTGGCGAACCCACCCCGACTCCACCGTTGCCCCAGCGGCTGACTCCGGCCACTGGCATCGATTGCCCGGCAGGACAGCACGTAGCTGCCCGGCTCGGATTCCCAGGTCCACGTCCACCGTGCCCAGCCGTGGGGGCCCTGAGCTGGTTCAAGATCAGCAAGTCCCCAGGTGTTCCCGTCATCGATACTGACCTCGACCACGCTGACCGGCGCCCAACCTGACCAGGCGCGACCTTCGATCCTCACTGCACCAGACCTCACGACACGCCTGCGTGACATGAAGTCCGGGAATCCAGGCGGCATCAGCAAGGCTCGCGGCTCGATGCGGGTCAGCGGGATGCCAGGTTCGTCAGAGGTGTCGCGTAATCGGTACGCCCGCATCTGGAACCCATCGAACTTCTCGCGCACGACAGTGATCCGGCGCAGCCACTTCACATGCGCCATGCCATACCAGCCGGGAACGATAAGTCTGAGAGGGGCTCCGTGCTGTGGCGGCAGCGGCGCGCCGTTCATCTCGTAGGCCAGCATGACCTCGTCGCGCATCGCTTCGGCGAGTGGCAGCGCCCGTTGGTAATCCTGCTCGGAACCCCGCTCGATGCCATGGTCAGCGGCTGTGAAGACAACATCGACGGCGCCGTCAGCAACTCCGGCCTCCCGCAACAGGCTCGACAACGATGTCCCGCTCCACCGGGCGGTGCCGACGGCTTCGGTCAGCCACGGTTGGCTGACCGGGCGCGGCAGCAACTGCGCCCGACCATTTCCCGCGCATTCAAGCGTCACGACGGCTGAAACCCGGTGACGGCTCCGGATGGCGTCAAGATCCAGTGATAACGGCGTGTCGACGAAGCCGTCGACGACCAGCTCAAAGGTGGTCGGATCGATGGCGGGAATGTCGTAGTGGGTCAGCAGGTAATGCAGTCCGGGCGGTGTGATGTCCCAGCGCAAAGACTCCAGCGGCAGACCGTGGTTACGGGCGGCCAGCTGCAGCTCGTCCGGCGAGATGCCTTCCTCGGGACTTGCAACTCGGGCAGGCGAACTGATGCTCTCGAGACCAATCGGCACCGTGGATCCTTTCGGCATTCACACTCTAGTGTCGCGCGACACTAGCTCCGCGGCTCCGCTCGGAGCGCAGGCTAATTGCGCAGCAGTGCTCTGCCCTCGCGCCAGAAGGCAACGAGATCGCCCGTCGATCGAACCTCTGTGGCGTCCCGGAGCGCACCGAACGGCGCGTTCCAGAAGGGGCCACCATCATGATCATGTGCGCTGACGTAGGCGTACGGAGCCGGATGAAAGTCGTCTCCTGGTGATGATCCGTAGGTGCGGTTGTCCAGCAAGATCGCCACATCGAAGTGTTCAGGCCACAAGATCGGCCGCTGATCGGGATCGAGCATTCGCAGCGCGGCATCACTGCGCGCGTACCACTCCAGGATGAACCGCGTCGCTGCGGGATCAAGATCAACAATGTCATCCGGCTGCGCGCCGCTGCCGTCGCGATACAGCATCGCAGGCGCTCCGAACTCGACACCGAGTTGATCAGCAAGTTCACCGAACGACCCGGCAGCCGGTACCCGCCGCTTCCCATGGACGAGCTCCAGCCCCTCCAGGCGCATCTCAGGCCCGGCAGTAGTGCCGAATCCTCCCGGGGTAATCCTGAGCGCAATCTCACCTGTGGCTCGGTGCTCGGGTCCGGCAAGCAGGCACTCAGCGATCCCATGGAGCTGGCGGCGGGTCGCGATCAAGGTCGCACTGCTTGGTTCCGAATCGGCGTGATCCATTCGACTCCCTCCGGTAGTGCTGGCAGCATGCATGATCCCATCCGAGCACGTTGCGACTTGCTAGTGCCCTAGCAGTTTCCCGAGGGCGCCAACGATTCGGCAAGCGCCTGAGGTTTGACTAAGCCGCCGCAGCAGCCTCCAGGTCGGCAATCACGATCTTCTTCATCTGGAACAACGCCTGGGTGACTCGCTCTGCCTGCGCGGGATCGCTTCGAGCGAGCAGCTCCTCGAGTTGCGTTGGCACAATCTGCCACGAGACGCCAAACCTGTCCTTAAGCCAGCCGCACATGGACTCCTCGCCGCCATCCTCGGTAAGCGCGGTCCAGTAACGATCTACCTCTGCCTGGTCCTCGCAGGGCGCCATAAATGAGATCGACTCGTTAAACCTGAACTCGAGGGCCGCCATTGAGGGCAACGAACTTGCTCCCGTTCAACACGAAGTCGACGGTCATCGCCTGACCAGCCCGTTCCCCGGCGGCGTAAGGGGTCACCTTGCCAACACTCGAGTTCGGAAAGATCCCGGCGTAGAAGTTCGCTGCCTCCTCGCCCTCGGTGTCGAACCACAGACATGTGGTGAACGCGTCCATCACTTCACTCCTTATCGTTTGATCTCCTAGACGATCCACACCAGCATCGCCGGTCAAGGCTTGGACCGGACGAACGGGCCAAACTCATCGCACATGCAGCTGGCAATCTCAGCGACATTACGTTGATGGCATGAAGCTCACCTTCGAGCTCGGCGACATCACCGAACAAGACGTCGATGCCGTCGTCAATGCAGCCAACCACACGCTGCTGGGCGGTGGCGGCGTTGATGGGGCCATTCATCGTCGAGGAGGGCCCGAGATTCTGGCTGAGTGCCAGAAGCTCCGGCAAGAGATGTATCCCGATGGCCTGCCGACCGGCCAAGCCGTCGCTACCACGGCTGGACGGCTCAAAGCGCGCTGGGTGATCCACACCGTTGGGCCGACGTACGCCGAATCCAAGGACAAGTCGCAGCTGCTCGCTGACTGCTTTCGCAATTCGCTGCGGATCGCAGACGAGCTTGGTGCCGCCACAGTCGCGTTCCCAGCGATCTCGACCGGGGTCTATCGCTGGCCGGTCGATGATGCGGCGCGGATAGCCCTGGAAGCAGTGCGGACCAGCGGTACGCGCGCGAATGAGGTGCGGTTCGTGCTCTTCGACAAGAGCGCTTACGACGCGTTCACCGCTGAGGCATCGGCGAGCGCGGGTTAGCCCGGGGAACAGCCCTATTGCCTACATCCGAGTGGCGTAGGACCCTGGACACGTGCGTACCTTGCTCAACATCATCTGGTTCGTCTTCAGTGGCTTATGGCTCTGGATCGCCTACATGCTGGCCGGGATCATCTGCTGTCTGTTGATCATCACCATCCCCTGGGGCATTGCCTCCTTCCGCATGGCGAGCTATGCCGTCTGGCCCTTCGGCCGGGAGCTGGTCGATAAGCCAAACTCAGGGATCTTCTCTTTCCTCGGCAATGTCATCTGGGTCATTGTCGCCGGCTGGTGGCTTGCGCTCACTCACATTGCCACGGGAATCTTGCTGTGCCTCACGATCATCGGGATCCCGCTGGGGATCGCGAACTTCAAGCTGATCGAGGTCTCACTGGCCCCCCTCGGTAAGCAGATCGTCCGCAAGCCGGGGCGCCCGGTGGAGATACCGGTCGAGCGCCCAGCTACCGGCGCGCCTTCTCAAATGCCGTAATCGCCTGATCAAGATCATCGCGGGAGTGCGCCGCCGACATTTGGGTTCTGATTCTCGCCTTGCCTCGCGGAACGACGGGGTAGGAGAACGCTCGGACGTAGATCCCCTCGGCCAGCAGCCGGTCGGCCATCTCGGCCGCTGCGACCGCATCGCCGATCATGATCGGCACAATCGGATGATCAGATTCGGGAATCTCGAAGTCACGCGCAACCATCTCCGAGCGGAAGTACGCCGTATTCTCACGTAGCCGCTGCAGCAGCTCGCCGGATGTCTCGAGCAGGTCCAGCGTGGCAATGCCGGCAGCTGCGATGGAGGGTGCTAAGGAATTGGAGAAGAGATACGGCCGGGACCGCTGCCGCAGCATCTCGACGATCTCGGCATGGGCAGCGGTGTACCCCCCACTCGCGCCCCCCATGGCCTTGCCCAGTGTTCCGGTCACAATGTCAACCCGATCCTGGACACCGAACAACTCCGGCGTCCCAGCACCGGTCGAGCCCATAAAGCCCACAGCGTGGGAGTCGTCGACCATCACCAGAGCGCGATAACGCTCGGCCAGTTCCACTATGGCGTCAAGCGGCGCGACATAGCCGTCCATGGAGAAGACTCCATCGGTTGCGATCAGCCGGCGCCGTGCGCCTTGCGAGTCGCGCAGCTTCGCTTCAAGGTCGGCCATGTCCCTGTTGCCATAGCGCATCCGGGTGGCCTTGCACAGCCGTACGCCATCGATGATGCTCGCGTGGTTCAGCTCGTCGGAGATGACTGCATCTTCGGGGCCGAGCAACGTCTCAAAGAGACCACCGTTCGCATCGAAGCAGGAGCCGTACAAGATCGTGTCCTCAGTACCCAGGAAGTGCGCGATGCGACGCTCGAGCTCCTTGTGAATCTCGGCGGTGCCGCAGATGAACCGCACTGATGCCATGCCGAAGCCCCAGCGATCAAGAGCCTGCTGGGCGGCGGCGATCATGGCCGGGTGATCAGCAAGGCCGAGGTAGTTGTTCGCGCAGAAATTGATCAGCGTCTGATCGCCGACAGCGATCCGGGCCGACTGCGGTGTGCTGATCACTGCCTCGGCCTTGAAGAGGCCCTCGGTCTTCAGCGCCGCGAGATCATCCGCGAGCTGATCTTTGAGAGTGCCGTACATGAGCCCTCCTATCCTTCCCAGCTCATGATCACCTTCCCACCATGACCCGAGCGCGCCACCGCGAAAGCCTTCTCGTGCTCGGTGTAGTGGTATCGATCAGTGATCACTCCCGAAATGTCGAGTCCGCTCTCCAGCAGCACTGACATCTCGTACCAGGTCTCAAACATCTCACGACCGTGGATGCCTTTGATGGTCAGCATCTTCAGCACGATGGCGGCGACATCGACACTTATCTCAGCCGACGGCAGACCGAGCACAGCGATCCTGCCACCGTGGGTCATCTGTGTGATCATGTCGCGAAGCGCCGCTGAGCTGCCGGACATTTCAAGCCCGACATCGAAACCTTCACGCATGCCTAGTTCCTGCTGCGCGTCGCCTACGGTGTCGCGGTCGATGTTTACCGCTCGCGTCACTCCGAGTGAGCTGGCCAAAGCTAGCCGCTCGTCGCTGCGATCGGTGATCACCACGTGACGTGCTCCAGCGTGTTTGCTCACCATTGCGGCCATAATGCCGATCGGTCCGGCCCCGGTGACCAAGACGTCCTCGCCGAGCATCGGAAAGGCGAGCGCGGTGTGGACCGCGTTACCAAAAGGGTCAAAGATGGCAGCGACCCCCGGGTCGATCGGATCGCGGTGCACCCAGGCGTTGCCGGAGGGCAACGCAACGTACTCGGCGAAGGCGCCGGCGAGGTGGACGCCAATGACTCGAGTGTGAATGCAGAGATGGCGCCGGCCGGCGCGGCAGTTGCGACACCGGCCGCAGACCAGGTGCCCTTCGCCGCTCACCAGATCGCCTACAGCGACGTCGGTGACGCTGGACCCGATCTGCACCACCTCGCCCGCGAACTCATGACCCACCGTCACCGGCGGCTGCAGAGTCTTCCGCGCCCATTCGTTCCAAGACTCGATGTGAAGGTCGGTGCCGCAAATGCCCGTCGCACTGACCTTGACCAGCACGTCGGCGGGCCCCACTGTTGGCACTGGAATATCGACCAGCTCCAGCCCCGGCTCTGGTCTTGTCTTCACGAGGGCTTTCATTGCCTGCCTCCCACATCGCCACACTGCCACACTGCAGCTGAGTCGAAAGGAGTGCACACTCTGCTCTGTGCCCTAAGCCCGTTGTTGATGTGCCCTGAGCCTGTCGCTCGATGTGCCCTGAGCCTGTCGAAGGGCACCGGCCCGCGCTTCGACAAGCTCAGCGCGCATACAGCGACCAGCGCCGGTTGCGCGAGTGGTGAAGCCCGTTGTTGATGTGCCCTGAGCCTGTTGTCGATGTGCCCTGAGCCTGTCGAAGGGCACCGGCCCACGCTTCGACAAGCTCAGCGCGCATACAGCGACCAGCGCCGGTTGCGCGAGCGCAACCCCAAACATAAATGGGTGAAGCTCCGGTCAAGTATGAGTTGACCGGAGCTTCGTGCCACTTGCGAACCGAAGTTCGCGCTGTGGCGTAGACCAATTAAATGCCTCATGGGACCCCTTGGCAATAGGCCGGGCTGTCTTTTTTCCGTCATCGGCGTGTCATGCGGAATTAACAGCGTGTCGAGACAATTGACACCAACTAAGGGCCCGGGGGCGTGTCGCTGCAAGGTTCAAATGAGCCCAAGCAGCAGACTGAGAGTGCCCTACCCGGGCCCTGCCGGGTATGAGCCGGCAGGGCTCATTAGTTTCTGCCTCGACCGAGGGCAGACTGGAGCCGTGCCGGTCAGCGTTTTTGATCTCTTCAGCATCGGCATTGGTCCATCGAGCTCCCACACCGTTGGGCCGATGCGTGCAGCAGGACGCTTCGTCGCCGCGTTGGTCCGCGACGACCTACTCCCCCGTACCACACGGGTTCGCTCAGAGCTGTTCGGCTCGCTGGGCGCAACCGGACATGGCCACGGCAGCTACAACGCAGTGTTGTTGGGCCTGGCGGGGGAGGACCCGGAAACCGTTGACACCACAAGCGGTCCGCTGCACGCCAACGAGATCAAGCGAACCGGGCAACTGCGGCTGAATGGCACACACCCAGTTGCATTTGATCCCGAGGACGATCTGATTTTGTATCGTCGCCGCTCGCTGCCCTTCCACCCCAACGGCATGACCTTCACCGCCTACCGCGACGGCAAAGTGCTCAGTGAGCGCACCTACTACTCGATCGGCGGCGGGTTCGTCCTGGACGACGACGGGTCCGGACACCCCCAGCTGCTGCCAGACCCGACTCCAGTGCCGTATCCGTTCCGCACCGGCACCGAACTGCTGGATTTCTGCAACCAGGAGAACCTGAGCGTCAGCCAAGTGATGCTCGCCAATGAATGCGTACGGCGCTCCGAGGCTGACGTTCGTGCTGGCCTACTGAAGATCTGGTCTGTCATGGTTGAGTGCATCGAGCGCGGTTGCGCCACCCCCGGCGTGCTTCCCGGTGGTCTCAAGGTCCGGCGTCGTTCGGCCGAGATCTACCAGCGGCTCATCGAGAACGCGGGCCGCAATGAAGCCGATCCCCTTGCCGCCATGGACTGGGTGACGTTGTGGGCGCTGGCCGTCAACGAAGAGAACGCCTCTGGCGGGCGTGTGGTGACCGCACCGACCAATGGTGCTGCTGGCATCATTCCTGCCGTCTTGCACTACGCGGTCAAGTTTGTGCCAGGTACCGACGACGACGCTATCGTCAACTTCCTGCTCGTCGCCGCGGCCCTTGGTGCGATCTACCAGCAGACCGCGTCCATTTCCGGCGCAGAGGTCGGCTGCCAGGGTGAGGTCGGTACCGCATGCTCGATGGCGGCAGGTGCACTGGCAGAGATCCTCGGTGGCACGCCGGAGCAAGTGGAAAACGCGGCCGAAATCGGCATGGAACACAATCTGGGCCTCACCTGCGATCCGGTGGGCGGACTGGTCCAGATTCCTTGCATCGAGCGGAATGCCGTCGGCTCCGTACAGGCGATCACCGCGGCACGGCTGGCACTTCACGGAGACGGCCAGCACACCGTCAGCCTCGACAAGGTGATCAAGACCATGATGCAGACCGGCGCGGACATGAAGATCAAGTACAAGGAGACCGCGCGCGGCGGCCTAGCCGTCAATATCGTGGAATGCTGAGAATCCTGGGTCACCAGCGCCAGCCCCTTCCATAGGTGTCGCCATGACCTGGCCTAAGTCTCAGGCTGAACCTCGTTCTGGGACCAGGGGCGGGTCAGCAGCTGAGCTTGAATCGGAACGCGCCACGCGCTTACGTGGGTCGGCGCAACCACTGCCCAGGCTGAGCGCTGCTGCGCTAGTGTTCACACCAGCACAGGGTCCCTGTCCCTGGGCTGTGAATTTCCACTACGGATCGTCGGGCACGTACCTGCCCGTGGAAAGGAAGTGTGGCGTGGCCACTGTTTCATTCAAGGACGCGACTCGCGTCTACCCGGGTGCCGACCACCCCTCCGTCGACAAACTCAATCTGGATATCGACGACGGCGAATTCATGGTCCTGGTCGGACCATCCGGTTGCGGCAAGTCCACCTCGCTCCGCATGCTCGCGGGCCTGGAGGAGATCAATGCCGGAGCCATCTGGATCGGTGAGCGTGACGTCACCGACCTCCCGCCCAAGGACCGCGACATTGCCATGGTCTTCCAGAACTACGCCCTATACCCCCACATGACCGTGGGCGACAACATGGGCTTTGCTCTGAAGATGGCTGGCATCCCGAAGGCGGAGCGGCAGCAGCGTGTCCAGGAGGCCGCCCATCTACTGGGCTTGGAGGACTTCCTCAACCGCAAGCCGAAGGCTCTCTCCGGCGGCCAGCGGCAGCGCGTCGCTATGGGCCGCGCCATCGTGCGTTCACCGCAGGTGTTCTTGATGGACGAGCCGCTGTCAAACCTCGACGCCAAGCTGCGCGTCTCGACCCGCACCCAGATCGCAGCCCTGCAGACCCGCCTCGGCGTCACCACCGTTTACGTGACCCACGACCAGGTTGAGGCCATGACGATGGGTGACCGCGTAGCGGTGTTGAAGGACGGCCTCATGATGCAATGCGACACTCCGCTGAAGTTGTACGACGCGCCACGCAACCTGTTCGTCGCCGGCTTCATCGGCTCGCCTGCCATGAACCTGATCGAGGGCACCGTGGCGGAGGACGGCGTACACCTGGGGGACTACACCGTTCCAGTGCCCCGCGAGACCCTCGCCAAGGCACCGAACGAGAAGAACGTCGTGGTGGGAATCCGCCCGGAGAACTTCGAGTTGAACGACGACCCCGAGAACACCGAGGGCATACCCATCGATGTCGGCGTCGTGGAGGAGCTGGGCGCCGATGCGTTCATCTACGGCACCTTGTCTGGCATCCCCGAGGACGAGCTGATCACCGCTCAGCAGATCGTCGGTCGGATCCACGGCCGTACGCCGCCAAACCGTGGCGAGAGCGTGCGGCTCCAGATCGATCCGACACACGTGCACGTGTTCTCCAAGGCGAGCGGCGACCGCATCTCTCCCGAATTGCATAGCACCAGCGCCAGCGCCTGATCAGATCAGAACTGTCGGCCTCCCGCACATGTGGGAGGCCGATTGTTTTGTGTTCGCTCGCGCCCGAGTGCGCACGGAGTTGATGCCAAGATTGGACCCATGCCCAGATTCCTGGCGGCACGGCCCAACACTGAGTTGATCACTCTGCCCTGGGATATTCCCCTGGCCGATTGGCCTGAGGAGAACCTGGTGGCACTGCCACGCGGCATCTCACGGCACGTCGTACGTTTCGTCCGCGTGGGCAGTGATGTCTACGCATTGAAAGAGGTGATGGAGCACCTCGCACTGCATGAGTACGAGCTACTGCGTGACCTCGCCCGGCTGGATACCCCGTCTGTCGAGGCGGTGGGAGTGGTCACTGCACGTGTCGACACAATGGGTGAGCCGCTCGACCCGATCCTGATGACCCGTCATCTGCAGTTCTCGCTGCCTTATCGGTCGCTTTTCAACCGTGGCGTACGGCAGGACACCGTAAACCGGCTGGTCGACGCCATGGTCGTGTTGTTGGCACGACTGCATCTGATCGGGTTTCTGTGGGGTGACGTATCGCTGTCCAACACGCTGTTCCGGCGCGACGCCGGGGCGTTTGCGGCCCACCTGGTCGATGCTGAGACCAGCGAACTCCATGACCAGCTCACGCCGGGTCAGCGCGAGCATGACCTGACCATTGCGCGTACCAACCTGTACGGAGAGTTCTGCGATCTCGAGGCCGGCGATCTCTTGGATGCGGCCTTGGATCCCCTGGTTCTGGTGGAGACCATCGAGAACCGTTACCGCGAGCTGTGGGACGAGCTGACCGGTGCTGAGGAGTTCGACACGGGCGAGATGCATCGCATCGAGACCCGAGTTCGACGGCTCAACGCACTCGGTTTTGACGTCGCTGAGCTCGACATCATCACCGACTTCGCCGGCTCAACCATCCGAATCCAACCCAAAGTCGTCGACGCTGGGCACCATTCGCGCAGGTTGATCCGGCTCACCGGGATGGATACCGAGGAGAACCAGGCTCGCCGGCTGCTCAATGATCTCGACTACTACCGTGCCCGCACCGACCAGCAGGGTGCGGACGAGGCAATCGTGGCGCATGAATGGCTGACCGAGCAGTTCGAGCCGATCGTGCAGTCGGTGCCGATGGAACTGCGGGCCAAGCTGGAGCCTGCCGAGCTCTACCACGAAGTACTCGAGCACCGCTGGTTCCTCAGCGAGGCGGCCGGGAGTGAGATCTCCATGGAGCAAGCGGCACAGTCGTACATGAACACGGTGCTGCGCGGGCTGCCGGATGAGGCGATCGCCGTCTCGGCGATGGAGTCGATGGGACCGCTAGCCAACCCATTCGACCCGTCACAGGGCTTTGCCGACGATGAGCATGAGAAGCCCTACGACCCTTGGGAAGATGAGGCGGCCGAGTCCGAGGAAGAGGCAGAGCCTGCTGCGGCGTACCTGGACATCGCCGCCCTCCGCGCGAGGGCCAAGAAGTAAGCAAAGCCACTTACTGAACAGCGTTCCGCGGATAAGCGCTCAGTAGGAGCTGGGTAATCGACGCCCGGCACGGTTAATAGCACGCGGGCGTCGACAGCGGCGCCCCTTCTCCCCCGGAGGACCGCATGGTAGACATCCAGGTTCCGAATCCGCAGAGCGGAACGTTCACAGCCGTTGTTAATGACAACAACGGAAATCCGAGCACGGTGCTTGACGCCAATCAGGATTTCAAGATCACATGTAACTGGGACCTCAACGTGTCCCTTTCTCAGATGTTGGAGGGGACGTTTGAACTCTCAACCTACGCCGAGGCGATTGGTGCCGGCGTCGAGGCGCGGATCGGCTTCCTGTCCGTCCCAATCGTGCTCGGACAGCAAATTTATGGCCCCGAGGACGTTGTTGTGACTGCGGGCACGCTCCCCGACCAAACCGCGCTGTTGGCCGACGAGTCCGGCACCTACAAGCTGATCACCGTGCTGACGCACCGCAACACCGGCGGGACAGTCAGCGACGTCGTCGCGGTCGAGGAGGGCCCCTTCGCGCGCATCTCCTGAACCTCCTGCGGCAGCTACGCCGGCCCGCCCTGGTCGGGCGGGCCTGTGCCCATCACGGCTGGGGCGGCGATTCGACCCGTAGTTCAATGCCGCCGATTGCGCCGGTGTGCAATGCCAACGGATCGCCGCGGTCGAGTATCGTGAGCCCGCCGGTGCTGCGGTCCACGAGCAACTGGCGTCCGCAGCCCTGCCGGCAATGAAAGAGCAGGCCATTCCTGCCTGACCCTACGACCAGGTCGTGCCTGGTTACATTGGCGTCCACCACGTCATGCTATGTGCCCATCGGCAGCTGGTTCATACACTCAGGCGGCCGGCTGATGACCGCGCAACTGCGCATTCAAGTAGACGGTCTGCGGCGAGGGGCGTACCTGGAAGGCCTGCCAGAGCAGGTCGGCGCAGCGCTGGTACTGAGTCAGTGCTAGGTGTAGCTGGCCGAGATCCCGGAAAGCCAGCATCAGCTGTCGGTGGACAGCTTCGTCATAGGGGTCACTGCGGAGTGCTCGGCGGGCCAACAAGACCGCGCTGTCATGGTCCCCAGCTTTGGCGTACAACTGGGCGAGCCGCCGCTGGGCATGTAGGACCTCTAGCCGTAGCGCCTCCCGCTGCTGCGAGGCCCAATCCAAATAGGGGTCTTCGGCCAGTAGGTCGCCCTCATAGAGCCGGTCAGCTGCTGCGTAGCAGCGGACCGCCGTCGCTGTGTCACCGGCCCGATTGGCACGATGACCGTCGGCGCAGTGCTGTTCGAATTCCTCCACGTCGACCCAGGTCAGGTCTGCGTCCAACTGGTAGGTGTCGTGGCGACGCTGCAGAAGACTGACCGGAGATGCCGCTCGCAGTGCCTGACGCACGCCGCTTAGCGCGACGTGCAGATTGTTGCGCGCCGCCTCCGGTGACGCCGTAGGCCAGAACGTGTCCATCAGCACGTCGCGCGGGACAGCTACGCGTCGATGCAGCAGAAGGTAGGCCAACACCTGCCTAGTACGCCGGCTGGACACCGTGTCCACTACCGTGCCGTTGAGAGTCACGACCAGCGATCCGAGCATGCGCACGCTCAGCACTGTGCGGAACTCACCGGTCGTCATCGGCCCTCGATTCCACCATTGCTTGGCCTCCGTGCATTTGATCATGGAGCGGGTCGGCTTCAAGGAGGCCGAACCCGCGTATTGGCAGTTGACTGCACGCCTCATCCTGGGGCAGTTGCAGCGCGATCTCTTGAGGGAGATCCCTATATTGGAGGCGCAATCGTCAGTCGGTGATACCGTTCGCTGGCAATATCCGTGTAAATTCGGTCCGCGAGCGGCTCCCAAGCTTCCGGTAGACCCATGTCAAATGCGCCTCAACCGTTTTACGGGACACAAATAGGGCCGCAGCTACCTCGAGGTTGTTGTGCCCTCGTCCCGCGATTCTGGCAACCTGCAGTTCCTGCGGACTTAGCTCATCAAGCCTTGTCGGCCTCGCGGCCGAAAGCGCCGCACGGTGAGACTTGCTTCCGCTAGCGCGGAGGCATGCGCAGTGCACCATCGAGGCGGATGACTTCTCCGTTGAGCAGCGGATTCTCGATGATCGAGGAGACGAGCAACGCGTACTCTTCAGGCCGACCAAGCCGCGGCGGATGCGGTACCAAAGCCTCCAAGATCGACTTCGTTTCACCGGGGAGTCCCGCCATCATCGGAGTCTCCATCACGCCGGGCGCGATGGTCATCACCCGGATCGCCTTGTCTGCAAGGTCTCTGGCCGCGCTCAGCGTCAAGCCCAACGATGCCGCCTTTGCTTGCCGCGTACGCCGCCTGGCCGATCTGGCCATCGAACGCCGCGACACTGGCTGTCATGATCACTAATCCGCGGTCGCCGTCGATCGGCTCATTGTCGATCATGGCCGCAGCCGCCAGCCGCAGCACATTGAAGGTGCCGACCAGGTTGATGTCGATCACGGCACGAAATGCCTCCAACGGCAGCACGCCGCGCTTGCCGATCACACGTCCCGGGGTCGCCACCCCGGCACAGTTCACCACAACTCGAAGAGTGCCCAGCTGAGTCGCAGCCGCGACTGCCGCCTGCACTTGATCTTCGTCGCGTACGTCGGCCGGTGCGAATCGCACCCGGTCCCCCAGCTCGCCTGCCAGCTGGGATCCCGGCGAGCCGGGCAGGTCGACGATCAGTGCCGACGTCCCCCTGTGCAACCATCGCCCGTACGGTGGCCGCCCCCAGTCCCGACGCGCCCCCGGTCACCAGCACGACATCGTGCTCTGCCAGCCTCATTCCCCCACTCCCTCCTCCGACTTGTCAGAACTGAGCGGTGCTATAGCACTGCTCAGTTCTGACAAGTCGGAGGTTACTTGAGGAATTGGCGGCTGATGACCAGCCGCTGAATCTGGTTGGTGCCCTCAAAAATCTGGGTCACCTTGGCCTCCCGCATGTAGCGTTCGGCTGGGTAGTCGCGCGTATAGCCGTAACCACCGAGGACCTGGACTGCATCGGTTGTCACCTTCATCGCCACATCCGACGCGATCAACTTCGCGACCGCGGCGTCACGGCTGAACGGCCGGCCCGCGTCACGCTTGCGAGCCGCCATCAGATACGTCGCCCGGGCGGAGTCCACAGCTGCCGCCATGTCAGCGAGCAGGAAGCGAAGCCCCTGGAACTCCGCAATCGGACGCCCAAACTGCTCACGCTTCGTCGCATAGTCCGCTGCGAGGTCCAACGCGGCCTGAGCGAGGCCGGTCGCACACGCGGCAATGCCGAGCCGGCCGGAGTCCAACGAGGACAAGGCAATCCGGGCACCCTGGCCTTCCTCTCCGATGCGCTCGCCATCTCCCACGGTGACGGCGTCAAAGTACAGTGCGGTGGTCGGCGATCCGTTCAGTCCCATCTTGTGCTCAGGACTGCCGAAGGTCAGCCCGGGCGCATGTCCAGGCACGTAGAAACAACTCACACCCCCGCGTGGGTCGTCGCCAGTCCGCGCAAAAGTCGTGTAGAAGTCCGCGTACGAGCCATGAGTGGTCCACGCCTTCGCGCCGCTGAGCTCATATCCATGATCAGCACGCTTGGCGCGGGCAGTCATGCCTGAAATGTCCGATCCGGCCTGCGCCTCCGACAGCGCGTACGCGCCCAACATTTTTCCGCCGATCATCTCCGGCAGGTAGGTCCCCCGCTGTTCCGGCGTCCCGAATGCTGCCATCGCGTACGACGCCATCACATGCACCGAGAGGCCCACCCCAACCGTCATCCACGCTGCCGCGACCTCTTCCAGGGCCTGCAGGTAGACCTCGTACGGCTGGCCCGCGCCGCCGTACTCCTCCGGATACGGCAGACCCAGCAGCCCCACCTCGCCCAACATCGCAAAGGCATCACGAGGGAACCGTCCGGCAGCCTCGTCCTCGGCGGCACGCGGCGTCAGCTCAGCCTGTGCGATCTCCCGCACCAAAGCCACCAGTTCTGCAGCCTCTTCGGTTGGCAACAGCCGATCGACGGCCATCTCGCTCCCTATCTATTTGGTCTTGCTGGATGCGTGGTGCACCTTGGCTGCAAGCCGGTACTGAAGACAGTACGCTAGTACCACTATGGTAGCCACCTTGCTGGAGCGCCGACTGACCCATCGACAGGCGCATCTGCGAGATGCCCTCGTCGATCTCGTTCTGGAGCAGGGATTCAGCCACCTGACCATGGACCAGTTCGCAGCCCAACTGAAGTGCTCGAAACGCACGCTCTATGCGCTTGCCTCGAGCAAGGAACAACTGGCAGTCCTGGCAGTCCGGCACTTTTTCAAACGGGCAACCGATCAGGTTGAGGCCGCCATCGCTCGCACTCGGGCGCCTGCCAAGCGGGTCGCCCGCTATCTCGAGGCGGTCGCCGAGGCGCTGCGCCCCGCCAGCCGTGCCTTCCGGGACGACATCGCGCACTTTCGTCCCGCAACAGAGATCTACGAGCAGAACACGCTGGCCGCGGCCAAGCGGGTACGGGAGCTGATTGACGAAGGGACCCAGGCCGGCGCATTCCGGCGCGTCCACGCTGCCTTCGTCGGTGAGGCGGTGACCGCCACAATGCGCCGCATCACGAGCGGAGAGATCGCAGCCGCCACCGGGCTGAATGACGCTGAGGCCTACTCGGAGCTGGCCCAGCTTGTCGTGGCCGCCATCCGGAGATGACGCGCCGCTCACTGAACCAACCGAACCGAATATCCTGCCCGAATGGACGACGACTTGCACGCGCTCGGTGAGGATCTCATCACGACCGCCGCACGCGTGGTGCGCTGGGTTCCCAAGGAGAACGGTTTCGGCATCAGTCTTGCCGCCGCCCGCCTACTGGCACGCCTACACGACAACGGGCCGACGAGAATCAGCGAGCTCGCAGTGGCCGAGAAGTGCTCCCAGCCCACCATCACCAACCATGTCAAGCGTCTGGAGGCCGCGCATCTGGTCGATCGCACTGCCGACCCGCGCGACGCCCGAGCGTGGATGATCAAGCTGACCAAGAAAGGCAACCAGCAGCTGTCGTCGATGCGCAACTCGATCGGTACCAGCCTCGAGCCCTATCTGGCTACGATGTCCCGACGTGACCTCAAGGCGCTGCGCGAAGGCGTGCAGGCTATGCAGCGGCTGATGGCGGTGGAGACGGAGACTCGACACTCGTGAGCCAGCAAACCCAACCGGAAGCGGGATCAAGCGCATTCCGGCTCTACGACACCGCCACGCGCTCCGTACGCCCGTTCGAGCCCTTGGTACCGGGCCGGGTGTCGATCTACCACTGCGGACTCACAGTCCAGGCCGGTCCCCATCTGGGACATATCCGTAAGGAAGTGGTCTTTGATGTACTCCGGCGCTGGCTGACCTGGTCCGGATACCAGGTGACTGTGATCGCCAACATCACCGACATCGACGACAAGATCTTGATCAAGTCGGCGGAGGCCGGTGTGCCCTGGTTCGCGCACGCCTACCGCTTCGAGCGTGAATTGCACGATGCGTACGCCGCACTCGGCTGCCTGCCACCGACCTACGAACCACGGGCCACCGGTCACATTCCCGAGATGATCGAGATGATCAAGGTTCTGATCGAACGCGGTCATGCGTACCCGGCGCCCGATTCCTCCGGCGATGTCTACTTCGATGTGAAGTCGTGGCCGGCCTACGGCTCGCTGTCCCACCAGAACATCGACGACATGGAGCCGGCCAGCGACGCCGATCCCCTTGGGAAAAAGGATCCTCGGGACTTCGCGCTCTGGAAGGGCCACAAGGTCAGCGAGCCTGTAACGGCCAGCTGGGTGACGCCATGGGGGCGAGGTCGCCCGGGATGGCACCTGGAGTGCTCGGCCATGGCGGGCAAATACCTTGGCGACGAGTTCGACATCCACGGCGGTGGCCTGGACCTGCGCTTTCCTCACCACGAGAACGAGCTGGCTCAGTCCAGGGCCGCGGGACAGCGCTTTGCGCGGTACTGGATGCACAACGCGCTGGTAACCGCCGCCGGGGAGAAAATGAGCAAGTCGCTGGACAACAGCGCACTGGTATCTGAGGTGATCAAGAGATTCCCAGCGCGCGCCGTACGCCTCTATCTGCTCCAGCCGCACTACCGCTCGACGATCGAGTATTCCGACGCGGCGCTTGCGGAGTCGGTGGCCGCACTCGGCCGGATCGACAACTTCGTGGAGCGGGCCACCGAGCAGGTGGGCAGCAGGCCGCCTGAGGTACCCGAGGAGTTCAGTGCCGCGATGAATGATGATCTTGGCACGCCAGGTGCGGTAGCTGTGCTGCACAAGGCCGTCAGGGAGGGCAACCAGGCTCTCGAGCTTGGTGATCATGATCAGATCGCAGGCCGCCTCAGCGAGGTGAGCGGGATGCTGATGATCTTGGGATTGAACGCTGACAGCGAGGTCTGGCAGTGGGATGATCACCATTTGACGGCAGTGGTCGACGGTCTGGTCAGAGAGCTGCTGAAGCAGCGCACAGCGGCTCGCGAGCGCAAGGACTTTGCAACAGCCGATGCCATCCGGAGCTCGCTGACCGCCTTGGGCATTGAGGTTTCCGATACTCCCCACGGAACGCGCTGGTCCCTGCACGCCGACTTGTCAGCACCGGTGGCTGCCCAGGCGACCACAGGCGCTGACAACTCGGCGGAGGAGTAGGCGTTATGCCGGGCAACAGCCAGCGCAAGGGAGCAGTGCGGCGCAAAGGCAGAGGCAATACAGCCGGTTCCGGCGGTCGGGTGCGACGTGGCCTGGAGGGAAAGGGGCCAACTCCCAAGGCCGAGGATCGCCCTTATCACGTTGCCTACCGTGCGAAGAGGGCGCCAGGCGCTCGCGGACAGTCGCGATCATCAGCTTCCAGGACTGGGCGTCCTGGATCGGGTCCCGAGTGGGTGGTGGGCCGCAATGCCGTGCTGGAGGCGATGGAGGTCGAGATGCCCATTCGAGCCGCGTATGTGGCAGAGGGCACCGAACGCGACGACCGGCTCCGCGACATTTTCAAGCTCGCCGCGAGCCGGGGCAGGCCGCTGCTCGAGGTCACCCGATCCGAACTCGACCGGCTCACCGGCGGAGCGGTGCACCAGGGCATCGCCCTGCAACTACCGACCTTCGAGTACGCCCACCCAGACGACCTGCTGGCAGCTGCCCTTGATTCGGACCGGGAGCCGCTCATCGTGGCGCTCGACTCGATCACCGATCCGCGCAATCTGGGGGCGATCGTCAGGTCGGCTGCGGCTTTTGGTGCGCATGGCGTACTCATTCCGGAACGCCGCTCGGCTGGCCTGACCGCCGCTGCCTGGAAGACCTCAGCGGGCGCGGCGGCTCGCATCCCGATCGCGCGTGCCACGAACCTCAACCGCAGCTTGCGCGCGTACGCCAACGCGGGGCTGAGCCTGATTGGGCTGGACGGCCAGGCCGTGATGAGCATCTCCGAAGTGCCTTCCATCTCTGGACCTGTCGTCTTGGTGGTTGGCAGCGAGGGCGCTGGCATGTCCCGGATGGTCCGAGAGGCATGCGATGCTCTGGCCTCGATCCCCATCAGCACGAGCGTGGAATCTCTCAACGCCGGAGTGGCAGCCGGGATCGCACTCTATGAAATCTCGCGACATCGCCTCGGAGGGCTGGACTAGTCCGGGCTGGACTAGTCTGGGCGGGGCCCGATTCTCAACTCAGGAGCGCGCTCGTGACCGACATCCTCTCCCCCGCCCCTCCAAACGAAGCCAAGGGGACCGAAGGCTCGGGCCTCGACTATTCGGGCCCCGGTTATTCGGGCACGGACTATTCGGCCACCGCCTCCCAGGCCTACCGCGCCGTACTCTCCATCGTTGAGACAGTCGAGCCACGGATCGCCGGTGCCATCCGCTCCGAGCTGACCGACCAGCGCGGTTCATTGAAGCTCATCGCCTCCGAGAACTACGCCTCACCCGCGGTACTGCTGACCATGGGCAGTTGGCTGTCCGACAAGTACGCCGAGGGCACCATCGGGCATCGCTTTTACGCCGGCTGTCAGAACATCGACACCGTGGAGGCGGTCGCCGCCGAGCACGCGCGCGCGCTCTTCGGCGCCGAGTACGCCTACACCCAGCCGCACTCAGGCATCGACGCGAACCTGGTTGCCTTCTGGGCCATCTTGGCGAACAGAATCGAAATACCCGAGTTGGCCGCGCAAGGCGTCAAGACCGTCTATGACCTCAGCGAGGACCAGTGGGAGGAGCTGCGCCATAAGTTCGGCAACCAGCGAGCCCTCGGCATGTCGCTGGATGCGGGCGGCCACCTCACCCACGGCTTCCGACCCAACATCTCAGGCAAGATGTTCCATCAGCGCTCCTATGGCACTGATCCCGAGACCCAGCTGCTCGACTACGACGCGGTACGCGCCGCGGCGCGGGAGTTCCAAGCCGCTGATCTTGATCGCCGGGTATTCCGCCTATCCGCGACGGATCAACTTCGCCACGATGCGCGAGATCGCCGATGAGGTGGGCGCGACGCTCATGGTCGACATGGCGCACTTTGCCGGTCTGGTGGCGGGGAAGGTGTTCAGTGGCGATGAGGATCCGATTCCGCACGCCCATCTGGTGACGACCACGACCCACAAGTCACTGCGCGGTCCCCGGGGTGGACTTGTACTCGCGACCAAGGAGTACGCGGATTCGGTCGACCGCGGCTGCCCACTAGTGCTCGGTGGGCCGCTTGGCCACGTGATCGCAGCGAAGGCCGTGGCACTCGCCGAGGCGCGGACCCAGGAGTTCCGGGCGTACGCGCAAGCGGTCGCCGACAATGCCAAGACTCTGGCCGACGGCCTGTTGCGCCGCGGCGCCAAACTGGTCACCGGCGGCACCGACAATCACCTCGTGCTGATCGACGTGTCGTCTTTCGGTCTCACCGGCCGCCAAGCTGAGTCCGCACTGTTGGACTCCGGAATCGTCACAAACCGGAATTCGGTGCCGGCCGACCCCAACGGCGCCTGGTACACCTCGGGCGTACGGATCGGCACCCCGGCGCTCACTACCCGCGGATTCGGTCCAGACGAGTTCGACAAGGTGGCTGAGCTGATGGTGAATGTGCTGAAGAACACCACGCCCGTCATTGCCTCAAGCGGGCAGCCTGGCAAGGCTAAGTATGTGCTCGCCGAGGGCGTGGCCGACTCCACGAAGGCGGCTTCAGCCGAGCTCCTGGACGCCAACCCGCTTTACCCAGGGCTTACCCTTTAGACACTGCCCGTTCGAAGGACTCAGGCGTGTTGGAGCCGACGACAGTTACGACGATCTTCATGATTCTGTTTGCCATCGGCATGATCACCTGGACCATCTACTTATGGTTCAGTGATTGGCAGCCCGCCCCGCGGCGTTACCTGACTGAAGAGGAGCTAGAGGCCGAGATCCAGGCCGAGGTACGGCAGATGCGGCGGGCCATCGAAGACTACGAACGCGGTGACAGACACCTCTGATCGGCGCTAATTGCTGCGTGGCACATGGCCCGCTCGATGCACATACCCTCGGTACATGCACCGTGTCATTGCTGCCACCCTCCTCGCCGTTGCCGTGCTGCTGGGGCTTGCCTCCTGCGGCCAAGTGGATCTCAGCGCGTCGGACGTCTACAAGATCGGTTGTCCTGCCGTGGACGCGGCGGCCGGCGGTGGCTCGGCGGTCAGCAAGGTGACAGTGGCCGGACTGAAGAAGCTCAGCGAGTCCGGCAGGCTGGACCCAGAGCCCCAGCAATGGCTGGACGCGGTCATCAGCATGTTGGATTCCGAGGATCCCAAGAACGCCCCGGATGATGTCCAGAAGTTGATCAAGGACGGTTGTGCGAAGAACGGCTACCCGCTACAGAACGTTCATGCTGGATAACGCCCCGTCTGCGAGCGTCGGTAGGCGCCCGCTGGTGATCGGAGGAACGATGAGCGGAACATGCCTCGCGTTCCGTGAAGAGCGACGACGGCACCAGCTTCTCGATGTTCGCGCCGCCGGTCTGCAGGAGAAGATGGCGGAACAACGTTTTTCCGTTCCGCCAGATCCGACGAAGACGGCGGCAACCCAGCGAACATCGCAGCGAGCGGAGCGAGCAATCAGACAGAGCGCGCCGCGCGAGCAGACCAATCATAACTCAGCGGGAGAACAAGCTGCCGGAAACGGTCGTCACGAAGTTCCTCATCGAGTCCGGTAGGTCGCGCAGGTGCCAATCCTCCGGCCCGTGGTACCAGGAAAGCTCGTAAGCGTCTGGATGCTCGTCAGCATCCGTGGCCACGATCGCATCCAGCCAGCGGTCGGTACCGCCGAGCACAATCGCGTACGGCAGCACCTCAGAGATCTCTCGCAACTCACTTCCCGGCCCCATCTGATTGGTCGGGTGACTCATCAGGTCCGAGCGCAATGCGCCAAGGCCGGCGAGCAGGGCAGCTCCGTTGGCCGTACGGGCGGGCATCTCCTGCGCGACGAAAACCAGGCCCAGTGACACCGCGATCAGCGCCAAACCCACCAGCCCAAAGGTGGTAAACGCTGCGAGCACAGCTGTTACGACCACGGAGATGATCAGCGCGGCCAGCGCCAACTGCGTCCAGCGGTTTCTGGCGTCATCGGGTCGGCGTTCGAACCAACCATTGCTCACCATCTCGTCGTAGAGGGCGTCCTGAACGCCACCGATGGACTCCTGCACCCGACTGGCCAGTTCGGAGACCCGCACGCTCGAGCCGGGCGCTGCGATGCCATCGAGCAGCTGTTGCTCGAACGGTCGTAGGCCGTCACGCCCATCCACCCGTCTGATCTCCCAGTCGGTTCGGGCAAACTCGCTTTCGCGAGGCAGCTCGATGATCACCAGATGCCCACGTATGGCCAACTCGACGAGGGTCGCAGTGATGTCGATGGGGTCGACACGCTCGTCTGCCACCGTGCCGACGTGACCGGGCCGGACATCGCCGACCACCCGGAACTCAGACTGCCCAGCACCAGTCGGCACGAACTCGCCAGCCTTGCTGATTCGACCGTCTGGGTTCCTGTCGGCCCCCGCCCGCCGATGAATCCCATACAGCGCGACGCCGCCGAGGGCTAGCAGGCCCAAGGCCAAGGCCAGTGGCAGCGGGCTAGCGGAGAAGGCGCGCCCGAGGGTCCAGCGGTAGTCGATCACTTCGTTCGTCGCAATGCCTCCAGGAGGAAATCCGATGTCGATTGCGACTACCTCACCCTCACCACGCGGGCCATCCCGGAACGTGGGTATCTGGGTGCCCTCGGTGCCGGCCGCGGCAAAGTTGCAAGGAATGGTGGAGTTCGGGCTGCCGGCGGTGCACTTGATGTAGCTGAACTGGGTGGGGATCTGCACCATAGCGGTGAATTGAGCGACCTGGGCACTCAGTCCCTGCAACATCCGCCAGCGCAACGCCGTACCGCCGTCGATGGTGACCACGGCACCGGTCACTGTGTAGCTCATCACGATCTCGGCGGATCCGTTCGTGGGCACCGTCACTGTGGTGAAGCGATCCTCCTTGGTGATCGTCGGCTGAACCGCCGCGCCTTTGACTGTGGCCGTGATATCGGAGAGCGTCTGGACGTACTGTCGGTCTCCGACCAGGTCTTCGCGGGTCTCGAACTTCTGCGAGAGCTCAGGTGGCACCGCCCCGGTCAGAACGATCGTTTGCTTCACCCTGAGCGTGCCGTCTTTCGCCAGATTGCCCTCAGCGATGAACGTCGACGCGGTGCCCTCCGCATGTGCTGTCAAAGCCAACGGACCGACGAGCAAGCCGCAGGTCACGAGGCAGAACGCGATCATCATCCCGATCCGGTGCAGCATCCTTGGATGGTTGGCGAGCACGAGATACAGCCTCCCACTAGTCGTGCATAGGTGCGGCTGCATGTCTAAAACCGCTCGCGAGCGGGGAGCACGACACGCACCAAGGAGCTTTGTGCGATCTTGGAGGCGCCCGCGGCAGACCGGCCTGGGCGGGGCCTTGATTGAAGAAGCGCCACGGCGGTCTGGGGTACGCGGTTATGGTTGCGCCTGTGAGCCAGCAGCAGTGGAGCGGTCCCCCGTACGCACCACCTCGAGGAGCTCAACAAGCCGGCTCGCCGTCGTACGGCGCGTACGGTTCACCTCGCGGCTGGCAGGCGCCCGGGACGCCGACGAGTGGTGGCTACTACCAATACCCCTCCGCAGGCTTCGGTCGGCCGTCCTTCGGCGGCGGAGTGCCGCAGTACGGACCGTCACCGGCAATGCCTGCGCCGCGCAGGAGGAGTCCACTCCGGCTGGTGCTGCTGATGATCATCGTCCTCACCCTGGCCACGCTCGGAGGGCTGGTGATCAGCGGCCTGACCTCAGAAGCCTCGAATGTCGCATATCAGAATGACGATTACCAGGTCCCGCCCCCGGATACCAGCCCGCCACCAATCCCGGTGCCGGAGACGTACGAGCAAGCCGAACAATGGATCACCGACAACACGTTCTACGACCAGACCGCGCCTGCGCCGGTGCGCTGCAACTCCCAGCCCATCAATGTGGTGACTGCAAGTGATGCCCAACTGAAGGCACATTTTGAGGGCTTAATCGAGTGTTTAGTACGAGTGTGGGAACCACCCGTCACCAACGCCGGCTTTATCATCGTGCGGCCGACGGTAACCATTTATGACGAGGAACTCACCACCAAGTGTGGCACGAGCGGAGTGAATGCGTTTTACTGCACGGCTGACCAGCAGGTGTACTACAGCAACTTGTTGCCCCAGGCCCTGCCGACGGTACGACAGAACAAGTGGACCGCCGACATTGTCATGGCACATGAGTTTGGTCATGCCTTGCAGGCCCGAACCGGCATTTTGATCTCCGCGCACGCACTCGGCCAGAACTCTGGTGACGAGGGGACCACGTTGCAGTACTCGCGACGGCTCGAAACGCAGGCGGACTGTCTCTCCGGCATGTTTCTGCGCGCCGTTTCGCAGTCGATGGGCGTACAACAGCAAGATGAAGAGGGGCTCGTAGAGATCTACGCCGCCATCGGAGACGACAGGCTCTCCGGCCAACCTGACGTCGTCGGAAACCACGGCCTCGCGCGATCGCGCAAATATTGGGGCACCATCGGCTTGACGACCAGCGCGGTTGCGCCGTGCAACACCTTCATCGTTTCGTCCAAGCTCGTGCGCTAGTGCATTGATCAACAGGTAACTCAGACCAAGAGTGTGGTTGCGATTGCCGCGATGCCTTCACCACGACCGGTCAGGCCGAGGCCGTCAGTGGTGGTCGCAGACAGACTGACGGGAGCGCCGACCGCTTCACTCATCGCCAGCTCGGCCTCGGCACGCCGCGAGCCGAGCCTGGGACGGTCACCAACCAGCTGGACGGCAATGTTCGCGATGTCAAAGCCAGCCGCTCGCACGCGCGCAGCGGTCTCGGCAAGAAACGCCGCACCCGGGGCATCCGACCACTCCGGATCAGTCGTCCCGTAGTTACTGCCGAGATCACCGAGCCCGGCGGCGCTCAGCAACGCATCACATGCTGCATGAGCGACGACGTCACCGTCGGAGTGGCCGTAGGGGCCGACCTCGTCATCGAAGTGCAGACAAGCAACGTTCATCGGCCGGCCAGCTGCCAGCCGATGAACGTCGATGCCGATTCCGGTGCGAGGAGGATGCGCCTGCGAAGTCAGGAAGCGAGGACCTCGTCGAGCAGGACCTCGGCTTTGTCCTCCTCAACGCGCTCGGCAAGAGCGAGCTCGGAAACCAGGATCTGCCGAGCCTTGGCAAGCATGCGCTTTTCGCCGGCGGAAAGCCCGCGCTCACGCTCGCGCCGCCAGAGGTCGCGGACAACCTCGGCGACCTTCAACACATTGCCGGAGTGAAGCTTCTCCAGATTGGCTTTGTACCGGCGCGACCAGTTGGTCGGCTCCTCGGTGTGGGGCGCGCGAAGAACGCCGAAAACCCGTTCCAAACCGTCAGCGTCCACAACATCGCGAACCCCAACAAGGTCCAGGTTGCATGCAGGTACACGAACTACGAGATCACTCTGGCCAACAATCCTCAATACGAGATAGAGCTTGTCCTCACCCTTGATCTGCCGGGTTTCGATGTCCTCGATGACGGCGGCCCCATGATTGGGGTAGACCACCGTTTCGCCGACTGTAAAGGTCATATTGTTTTGTACCCCTTTCGCGCAACCAAGTTTAGCACGGCAGCGCTCCCGTAATGGCGGCGTTTGCGCTAGCCAGAGGGCAGTATTGGGGTGGTGTTGGGCTTGACAAACCGGACCGGCATGTGCCTTGGGAGTGCGCTCGGCGGCTAACATCCCAAACACAGCTGCGAGCGTCGGGAATCGCGCGCCGCCGCACGGAGGGGAGTGAGCTGAGGCGTTCTTCCTCGGCGAACGACGACGACGGCGGCGGATCCAAAGCGCGATGCGCGAGCAGCTCTCAAACACGCTGCGAGCGTCGGGAATCGCGCGCCGCCGCACGGAGGAGGAGTGGCGAGGCGTTCTTCCTCGGCGAACGACGACGACGGCGGCGCATCCAGAGCGCGATGCGCGAGCAGCTCTCAAACACAGCGGCGAGTGCCGGAAATCGCGCGCCACCGAACGGCGCAGGGCTGGCTAACCGGCGCCAGCCTGCGAGCAATCAGACAGAGCGCGACGCGCAGGCAGCTTGCATACCTCACTTGGGCGATACCTGCACGAACGGCGAAGGTATCGATAGGCTGCATCGCAAAGTGTCCCGTCGCCAGGCAGGAGTCGGCCATCGTGTCTTGGAACCCGAGTCGAGCAAGTCGAGCAGGCCGCATGAGGTTCCGCGCCGGCGCCGGAGTTCTGGCAGTGCGTGGTGGTGTGAGCTTGCTTCTGGTCATCGGTCTGCTCCTGGTGACGGGAGCATGCGGACAGAACGTGCAGACGAATCAGCCGTACCAGCCCGCGGAGGGCGTCAACATTGATGTCGGCGACCCAGCGGACCCTGACAATGTGGTCCATGTCCGCAACCTCGCCATCATCAGCTGGGCACCCGGCGAAGGCGTCGTCTCAGGATCAATCGTGACCGATGGCCGCGACGCGTTGACTGCCGTGAGCGGCGCGCCCATCAAAGTGGATGGAACCGAGGGTGCGCCATTCACTGCCACGATCCCGAACACCGTCTCGATTGCAAATGGCGCACAAGTCGTGCTCACTGATCAGACACCGATCACCCTGACCAGCCCGGACCTGATGGCCGGTCTGGACGCGACCATGACACTGGCGTTCCAGAACGCCGGCGAGGCGACGCTGCGAGTACCCGTGGTCGACGGCAACGAGGCTCAGTACGCCACACTCAAACCGACGCCGACCTCCAGCGCCTGAAGCGGTTGTCAACCCGGGGTCGGCAGCGCAGGTTCTTCAGCAAACCGATGACACCGTCGCGGCTGGAGACCGTCATCCGTCGAATTTGTAGCCAAGTCCTCTCACGGTGATCAGGTACCGCGGATCGGCCGGATCCGGTTCGATTTTGGTCCGCAGCCGCTTGATGTGGACGTCCAGTGTCTTTGTGTCACCCACGTAATCCGCACCCCAGATCCGGTCGATCAGCTGCCCGCGGGTCATCACCCGACCAGCGTTGCGGAGCAGCATTTCCAACAGCTCGAACTCTTTGAGGGCGAGCTTGATCCGATCACCATTGACCGATACCTCATGCCGCTCGACATCCATCCGGACTCCAGCGACCTCGACAATATCCGGGACCAGCTCGGTGTCATGCCCCCGGCGAAGCACGGCACGGATTCGCGCCACCAACTCCCGGTGGCTGAACGGCTTGGTGACGTAGTCGTCCGCGCCCAGCTCGAGGCCCACGACCTTGTCGACCTCGCCGTCCCGGGCGGTGAGCATGATCACCGGCACTGAGCCACGAAGACGCAGCTGGCGACACACTTCGGTGCCGGACAGGCCCGGCATCATCAAGTCGAGCAGCACGATATCGGCGCCATGCCGATCGAACTCAGCGATGCCATCGGCGCCGTCGCGCGCCTCGATGACCTCGAAGCCCTCCTTGGAGAGCATGTAGGACAGCGCTTCGAGGTATGACTCTTCGTCCTCAATGACAAGCACTCTTGTCATTGGCTGATCTCCTGACGTTCGGGCAATGGTTGGTCGGGCGCCCCCTGGCTGTTCGACGATGTGCCGTGCTCATGCAGGTTTGGCGCCACTTGATGCAGATGTGCAGGGATCCTGATGGTGAAGGTTGATCCCTGTCCCACTTGGCTCCACACCGTTACGTCGCCGCCATGGATGGCAGCGATGTGCTTCACAATCGCAAGCCCGAGCCCGGTGCCGCCATTGGCTCGGCTGCGCGCGTAGTCGACGCGGTAGAAGCGTTCGAAGATCCGGTCGAGCTCGGCCGCCGGAATGCCGATGCCATTATCGGAGACTGTGATCTCGACGTAGTCGTCGTCGCTTCTTGCCTGTACGTGCGTCGCAACAGCGACGCGCGCTCCCGGGTCGGAATAGACCATTGCGTTCTCAACCAGGTTTCCAACCGCGACGCCGAGCTGGCGAGCGCTGCCCAACACGCGCGTGCCTGCAGTTCCCGCCACCGTCAGGGTGATCCGATGCCGTTCCGCGTCCATCCGCCGCCGCTCGACGGCGTCAACCAGCACGTCATCGATATCGACGATCTCTGGGTCAGCCAACGGGTCATCGGCCTGGAGTCTCGACAGCTCGATAATCTGACCCACCAGATCCGTTAGCCGAGCCGACTCGATGCCCATCCGACTAGCGAACTTGCGAACGGCCGCCGGGTCGTCGGCAGCATCTTCGACCGCCTCAGCCAGCAAGGCAATCGCCCCAATTGGAGTCTTGAGCTCATGGCTGATATTGGCGACGAAATCGCGACGGGTTTCCTCGATCCGGCGAGCCGCCGTGTGGTCATCGGCCAGAACGAGAATCAGATCCTCGCCGAGGGGTGCGACGTGCGCGGTGAGGTATTTCGAGGCGATACGAGAACCTCGGCTGATTTGGAGGTCGACGGTGCGCCCCTTGCCTTCGCGGCGCACCCTGCGGACCAGATGGAGCAACTCGGGCAGGGCGATCTGGTTTCCCCGGACCGCGCCGACAGCCCTCGCGGCAGCAGTCGCAAGAAGCACCTCGTCGTGCGAGCCGACCACCACACCCGAGGAGGGCAGCACTTCGAGCACTTCTGTCACGCCAACCGGCACCACCGGCTCGGCGACATCGATGGTCGGACTTGGCTCTTCTCGTCGTGTCCGAAAGACGGCCCAGGCAAACAGCACACCGATCCCAAGGCCGACGACAAGAGCCGCGATAGCGACCCCAATCGGGTTCACACTGAGATAGTAGGGGGCGGCGGAGTATTCTCTCGCCCGACGACTGCCTCAGACGCCCGGCAACCCTCAAGCGTTTGGCACATGTTCACAATTCGTTAACCATGTGCACGATTCGGTGTAGAGCCCCGACATATGGTTACAGGTGCTGAAACACCGAGAATAGATGGGACATACTCATGCGCGACTCCTACCGGGAGCAGCTGGACGACGTCCTCGCCGACCTGGGACACATGGCTCAGGTGGTTTCATCGGCGGTTCGCTCCGCGACGACAGCACTCCTTGAGGCCGACATCCACCTCGCTGAGCAGGTGATCAGCGACGATGCGCGAATCGACGCCCAAGAGACGCAGATTGAAGGGCGAGCCTTCTCGCTCCTTGCCCGCCAAGCCCCCGTCGCAGGTGAACTACGGACAATCGTTGCCACCTTGCGGATGGTGACTGAGCTGGAGCGAATGGGGGATCTTGCCGCCCACATTGCCAAGATCGCGAGGCTCCGGTACCCCGAGATTGCGGTGGCTGAAGCGCTACGCCCGAATTTCGTGCGAATGGGTGATGTCGCCGAGAAGATGGTGATCACGGCCGGGCAGACCTTGAACGACCGCAACATCCAGAGCGCGCAGGAGTTGCGTGCTCGGGACAAGGAGATGGACGACCTGCGGCGTACCCAGTTCCGAGTGATGCTCAGCGACGATTGGGAGTACGGCGTGGAGGCGGCTGTTGACGTGGCTCTGCTCGGTCGGTACTACGAGCGCATCGCCGATCACGCGGCTTCGATGGGCCGGCGAATCATCTACGTCGTGACCGGCCAACTGCCCGAGAACGACCAGCCCTGATCGCAGCCTTGCGGTCGGGTCGACCTCGATAGCGGACGTTTCTCATCACAGCCGTGCATTAGCATGCGCTCCACCTGCCTCTCGAGCGGGCGTTTCTCATCACAGCCGTCCATAGCAGCGGCCCACCCGCCTCTCGAGCGAGCGTTTCCCATCACAGCCGTCGATAAGTCACGACACCGTGAAGTAGCGGAGCCACTCGGTCTTGAATTGACGCCGGATACCCGTGGCGCCGCGTTCGATCAAGGCTGCCTGTACCCGAAGCAGCACCTGCTCGGGCGCGTCATAGAGGTCCGCTGCGGTCACGACGATCAGCCGCCAGCCGAGCGCGTCCAGCTCCTCGCGTCGCTTGAGGTCACGCTGCCACTGCGCGCTGTTCATGGCGTGCTGGCGTCCGTCGTACTCGATGATCAGTTTGAGTGCCGGATAGCACAGGTCGAAGCGCATCCGCCACGAACCATCTGGATGGCGAACGATGAAGTTCACTTGGGCCTCTGGAAGTCCCGCCAACACCAAGAGCATTCGCAACCGGCTCTCCATGGCAGAGTCCACACCGTCGCGTACGTAGCGCGCTGCTCTGCGCGCCTGCTTCGCTCCCCAACCTCGCCAGCTGATGGCTGCATCAACGAGCTCGCGGGCACTCGTTTTGCAGGCCCTGACCAGGCTGTCCCCGAGCACCACGAGCGCGACGAGATCGAGGCCGGCTGCCGCCAGATCAAGGAATGTTTGCTCGGGTGTCGTGATCGGAAGCGCTCGGATGCGGGTCGTCGCCGTCCCATCTGTGGCGGCGTGAGCCTTGACTCCGCGTCGCACGGTGCGCCCGACGTCACCAGGCACCGTCACGTGCACATCGGAGACGTCGGGAGCTACCGCTCCCCAAAGCTGTGCCGCGGTGAAATGACTCACGTAGGAGCCGGGTGGCGAGATGCCGAGTGCCGCCTCCGCGCGCAGCTCAGTGGTGATGGGAATCGTGGATGCGATGTAGCAGTCATAAAAGATCTTGTGGAAGCGGGAGCTCAAGAGCTCTCTGAGTTTGATACCCGCCCGGCGGGCATCGGCTCGGCTGAAGGGTCGGCGGGTGTTGAAAGCGGGGTATTCGCGTACCGGAACGGCCATGTCGCCGATCTTGAGCCCTTCGAGTGCAGCAGCGCCAGGAGAATCTTGTCAGCCTGTGGATGACTGTGGATAACTTACGAAAGGTGCCAGTGAGCGTTTCGACGGCTGTGATGGGAAACGTAAGGCCGGGCGCGCTGAAAGCCAAACTTATCGCCGGCTGTGATGGGAAACGTCCAGTCCAACCAGCACAAGGCAGTCTCTCTGACGGCTGTGATGAAAGACGGACGTCGAGCGAGACCAGCAGCTACTTCTTGCCCTGCATTTTGACGGCTTCAATCGCGGCAGCAGCCGCCTCAGGGTCAAGGTAGCGGCCACCGCCCCCGACCGGCTTCAAGTCATCATCGAGCTCATAAATCAACGGAATGCCGGTGGGAATGTTGAGGCTCACCACCGCCTGGTCACTCATTTGATCCAGATGCTTGACAATTGCGCGCAGTGAGTTGCCGTGAGCAGCGATCAGCGTGACCTTCTCTGCCCGTAGGTCGGGCACGATCTCGTCGTACCAGTACGGCAGTGCACGGATCAGAACATCCTTGAGGCATTCGGTTCGCGGCCGTGCCTCGCTGGGCAGGCCGGCGTACCGCGGATCGTCAAAGTTGGCGTACTGATCGTCGTTGTCAATCGGCGGCGGCGGGATATCGTACGAGCGCCGCCACAGCATGAACTGCTCTTCGCCGAACTCCGCGAGCGTGGCCGCCTTGTCCTTGCCCTGCAGCGCCCCGTAGTGGCGCTCGTTCAACCGCCAGGAACGCTTGGTCTCGATCCAGAGCCGATCGGCGACATCGAGCGAAATCTGTGCGGTCTCGATCGCCCTGCGGAGTACCGAAGTGTGCACCACATTGGGCAAAAGATTGCTCTCAACGAGCAGCTCACCGCCCCGGAGTGCCTCGGCTTCGCCCTTGGCGCTCAGACCAACATCGACCCAGCCGGTGAACAGGTTCTTGGCGTTCCACTCGCTCTCACCGTGGCGCAAGAGGATCAAGGTTCCTGTCATGACACACGCTCCCAGCGTCGATTTCATGGCAGCGAGCCTAGTGGCCAACAGGCCGGCCCGCGTAGCAAATCAGCTTTTCGGACCCTCACCAGGGTCCAGGTGGGTGAAGGCTGCCAGATTCGCGGTCGACTCACCGCGCGAGCGGCGCCAGGCCCACTCCTGGCGGATGCTCTCGGCGAACCCCAGTTCCAAGATCACATTGAAGCTGTCGTCGGCCGCTTCGGCGACTGCGCCGAGGAGCCGATCAACCTCAGTTCGGCTGACCAGCTCAACCGGCAGGCTGCCGGTCAGATAGATGTCTCCAAGCGCGTCCACTGCCATGCAGATGCCGTGGAGTTTGAGGTTGCGCTCCAGCAGCCATCGGTAGACGCCGACCTGGTTCTCATCGGGCTTGCGTGCCACAAAGGCCCGCAGGTTCATGCGGTGCTTGCCCACCTGGAGGGCACATTCAGTGACCAGCTTGCGGGTTCCCGGCAGGCTGACCGAGAACAAGCCCGGCGCTGATTCGGCCCAATCGAGATCAAGCTCCGATAGCTCGGCGCGTACCTCGCTGATCGCGTTATCGCGGATGTCACTCACGTGTGCTGCACGAACCAGCGCACCTGGTAGCCGTCCAGCGTGAGCGGCCCATTGGTCAAGGGGGTTTCTTCAGTGAGCGCGTCCCACGCCCAGTTGCCCAGCGGAATGACCCAGCGCGGCAGTTTCTGCGGCTCTGTCGTCATGTTGTAGACAGCGACCATCGTCTGAGTCTGGTACCGGCGCTGAAACACCAGGACCGCCGGATTGACCGGATCAAGGATCTCACTCTCGACCGAGGCATCCAGGCTCGGCAGCGAGGATCGCACCGCGATGACATGCCGCAGACCGTGCCAAACGCGATACTCCACGGTGCCTTCGATGTGCCGGTTGTCCACCAAGTCCCACGGCATCGGCGGCCGATGAACCCAGCGGTTGTCATCAGCATGATCTGAGTCCTCGACGAAGTCGTAGTAGTTCCGAAGTGCGAGCTCGTCGCCCATGTAGATCAGCGGCAAACCGCCGAACCCTATGACCAGGCTGTAAGCCAGGAGATAACGACGCACGGCCAGGTCCAGGTGGATTTCATCACCACTGTTCAGCGCCGACTCGATGCCGGCCAGCGAGGCTGCGGTTCCACTGATCCGGCGGTCACCGGTAGCGAGATTCTCCTGGAAGACCAGGCCCCGGGCATCGCTCATCGGATAGAGACCTGCGTAGTACTCGGCGAGGAAGCGGCGATGTTCGAAGCCGTTCAGCTCGACCGAGGATGCGTCGCCGTCGTCGATCGCCCACCCGATGTCGTCGTGGCAACGCAGGTAGGTGCCCCAAACCGTCGTCGGCGGCTTGGCCGGGAACCGGTTCATCGCCGCGCAGAACAGCCGGGTGTCCTTTGCGGCCAGCGCTGACCAGATCTGCACCATCAAGGAGTTCTGGTACGCCATGTCGCTGACCTTGCCGGCGTGCTTGCCCACTCCCAGGTATGGCGCGAGGTCCGAAGGGCCGACGATCGCCTCCGCCTTGAAGATCAACGCGGGGGCTGCGATCCGGGCGACCGTACGCAGTGCCTGCGTGATGGCGTGCACCTCCGGCTGGTTTTGGCAGTTGGTGCCCATCCGTTTGTAGATGAAGGCGATCGCGTCGAGGCGCAGGCACTCCACGCCTAGATTCGCCAGCCACAAGATCAAATCCGCGAACTCGTAGAAGACGTCAGGATTGTGCCAATTGAGGTCCCATTGCCAGGTGTTGAAGGTCGTCCACACCCAGGAGGCGGATTCCTCGTCGTAGCTGAAGTTGCCGGGCGCGAAGTCGGGAAAGACCTCAGGCAACGTCCGCTCGTACGCGTCCGGCAGTTCCCGGTCGGCGAACATATGGAAGTACTTCCGGTAGAAAGGGTCACCCGTCCGTGCGTTCACTGCCCACTGATGCTCGGACGCCACATGGTTCAGGACGAGATCCAGAGTCAACGAGATTCCGCGCGAGCGCAGCACGGTGGCCAGGTTCCGAACGTCGTCAATGCTGCCGAGGTCGGAGCGTACGGCTCGATAGTCCATGACCGCATAGCCGCCATCATTCTGCCCGGGCCGTGGCTTGAGCAGCGGCATGAGGTGCAGATAGGTGACCCCAAGCTCCGCGAGATAGTCAACCCGGTCGGCGACACCTTTCAAGTCGCCAGCGAAGAGATCGGTGTAGGTGGCGTAGCCGAGCATCCGTGGGTGTTGAAACCATTGCGGATCGGCGTGTCGTCGCAGATCCAGAAGTCGCAGGTCGGCGGGCCGCTGCTGAAAGTTCTGCGCGGCGATCTCGACCAGACGGTTAGCCATCTCCGGCGCATGGTCCGGATAGGCGCCTGTCAGGCCGGTCAGGAGATCCGGCCAATAGCGCTGCAGTCGCGTCGCGAAAACGACTTGATCATGAGGCGGCTCGCCCTCGAGGAGCGGCGCCACGTCCGGAATACTCATCGCCTCGCAGGCTATTGGAGTAAGCCTCAGCTTGTCAGCAATTTGTCCGCATGCACCGCTGGAGTGCTTCCGATCACACGCCGCACCGCACTAGCCGCGCTTGCTGGAATCCATCAGATTGGGATCGGTCCTGAGGAGGCGGTGCGCAGCGCCTTGGGGCCCATCTTGATCCGCTTCCGAAACTCGTCCATGAAGACTTCGCGGAGCTCCTCATTGTCAACAACGGTCCCCGCGGTGCCCAGCTTGCCCTTCACCACACGCTCGCAGAGCGTCAACCACGCCTGGCCCATGGCGTAGGTGAAGGTCGACGCGACTCCTGCCCCGATGACACCGCCCACGACCGTGCCGGCCCCGGGCACCAACTTGAGCAGACTTGTGAAGGTCGCCCGCCCGAGCTGGGTCGCCGCAGTCGTGGAAGCGATCGCCATCAACGCCGCACGCTCGAACTTGATCTTGTAGATCTGGGCGATCCGGGCCATCATGCCAAGTTGGATCGGCACCAGCAGGGCGGCAGATGAGAACGGGATCGGGGTGGCGGCAGCGGCTGCAGCACTGGCAGCGGCAGCGGCTATGTACTTGTTCGCTTCCTGCGCTTTCCGCGCATGATCGATTTCCTGCGCCGCGACGAGAGCTCCCTGAACACCTTCGGGCGCAACGCGAAAGGTGGCATCCAGAAGTTCCTTGAGCCCATAGGCTGGCTGGCCAGCGAACTCATCCGCTTTGGCGTAGGTCATGAATGGCCGCCCAGCCACGATCGGCAGTCGTTTCGCCATGATCTGCTCAGCTAGGAGCACCGCGTCGGGGTGGTAGTGGCCGCCGCGCATGGGCACCTGGGTCAACACCACGATCACCGGTAGACCCATCTCATCGAGCCGGCGGATGAAATCCGCCTCGGCCTCCTCGAAGCGCCGGTCCATGCCGCGTAGGCAGTACCAGGCGACATGGATCTGCTCAGAGAGCGGGAGCTTGCGCATCTGGGTCATGGCCTTGTCGAGATCGGACAGGATCTGCTTGTTGTCCTTGCCCACCTCGAGACCTTGGGTGTCGACTATCCCGAGGTGGCCAATCTTGTCGAGGTAGAGGTGGCTGCCGCGGGTGACTGGCTCACCGATCCCGGTGCGCGCGACCTCTTCGCCGAAGATCGCGTTGATCAAGGTGGACTTGCCGACACCGGTCTTGCCGAAGATCGCCAGGTTGAACCGACCGATGGCCGCGTTCTGCTTCTCGAACTCGGTCCGGAACGAATCTCGAAACCAGTCGGTGCTGCCCGCCATAGGCCCAAGGGTACGGGTCGTCAAAGTCCCGATGGCAGTTCAGGTGATCTGGCATAGGCGTGAGGAGCAGAGCGACCGATGCTGGGACACGACACTGAGTACACTCGCCGGGTTGCCCAAAGCCCGGAGGCTGTTCCCGCGTGCCCGTACGTTCTGATCTGCGGAATGTTGCGATCGTCGCCCACGTCGACCATGGCAAGACGACGCTGGTCGACGCGATGCTCTGGCAGTCCGGGGCTTTTCGCGTCGGTCAGGCTGTCCAGAAACGGGTGCTGGACTCTATGGACCTCGAGCGGGAAAAAGGGCATCACCATCCTCGCCAAAAACACCGCCGTACGGCACCGGCTGCCGGACGGTTCGGCTGTGACCATCAACATCATTGACACACCCGGCCACGCCGACTTCGGTGGCGAAGTTGAGCGTGGCCTGGAGATGGTCGATGGGGTACTGCTCCTTGTGGACGCCTCCGAGGGCCCACTTCCCCAGACTCGCTTCGTGCTCCGTAAAGCTCTGGCCAAGAAGCTGCCGATCATCCTCGTGGTGAACAAGGTCGATCGTCAGGATGCCCGAATCCCAGAGGTAGTCGAGGAAACCTATGACCTCTTCTTGGACCTGTTGGACGACGACAACACTGATGGCCTCAACTTTCCCGTGGTCTATGCCTCAGCGAAAGCAGGTCGCGCGTCGCTGACCGCCCCGGGCGGCGGCGAGATGCCCGACAGTGCCGATCTCGCCCCGTTGTTTGCCACGATCCTGCAGCACATCCCAGCGCCCAGCTACGTCGCAGGAGCGACGCTGCAGGCGCACGTCACCAACCTGGACGCGTCGCCGTACCTCGGACGGCTTGCGCTCTGCCGGGTCGTCGCCGGCACCTTGCGACGCAATCAGAATGTGGCCTGGTGCCGCGCCGACGGCACCATCCAGACCGTCAGACTCTCCGAGCTGTTGATCACTAACGCCTTGGATCGAGAGCCTGCCGAGTCGGCGGGTCCCGGCGACATCGTCGCTATCGCTGGTATTCCGGAGATCACCATCGGGGAGACGCTCTCCGATCCAGACGACCCGAAACCTTTGCCACTGATCACGGTGGACGAGCCGTCGATCTCGATGACCATTGGCATCAACACCTCCCCGCTCGCCGGCCGCGCCGGCAAGAATCTCACGGCGCGGCTGCTGAAGGCGCGGCTGGATGTTGAGCTGGTGGGGAATGTCTCGATTCGAGTCTTTCCCACGGAACGACCGGATACCTGGGAGGTGCAGGGTCGTGGCGAACTGCAACTGGCGATCCTGGTTGAGATGATGCGCCGTGAGTCCTTCGAGTTGACCGTCGGGAAACCGCAGGTCGTGGTCCGCGAGGTCGGCGGCAAGGTCCATGAGCCGGTCGAGAGGCTGACCGTCGACATTCCGGAACGTTTTGTTGGGGTTGTCACCCAGTTGCTCGGGCTACGCCGCGGCAGATTGGAACACATGGTCAATCACGGCACTGGCTGGGTCCGCATGGAATATCTGGTGCCAGCTCGCGGGCTGATCGGTTTCCGCACCGAGTTCCTGACCGAAACCCGTGGCACCGGGCTGATGCATCACGTTTTCGAGGCGTACGAGCCTTGGGCCGGCGAGCTGCGTATCCGGACCACGGGCTCCCTGGTGGCAGATCGGTCGGGCCAAGTCACCTCTTATGCGCTGTTCAACCTGCAAGAGCGCGGCACCATGTTCGTCGTTCCCGGCACGGATGTGTATCAGGGCATGATCATCGGCGAGAACGCCCGCGCCGAGGACATGGACGTCAACCCGACCAGGGAGAAAAAACTCACCAACGTGCGCTCGTCAACAGGTGAGGAGCTGGAACGGCTGGTGCCGCCGCGGCTGATGAGCTTGGAGCAGGCGCTGGAGTTCTGCCGCGTTGACGAATGCCTCGAAGTGACCCCGGAGGCGGTGCGCATGCGGAAGGTTGTGCTGTCAGCGGCGGAGCGTGCCCGCGGCCGAGCACGCTCCAAACAAGCCTGAGAGGCGCGACCATCGGCAAGGGCCAACGCCGCCGTGCCCATTTCGTGACCTACCAGGCGAGCTTCGACACAAGTCGGTCACGACCGCGTCGCCCGCCCGCGATTCGCCAGCCGATCGGTGAAGATGTTGTCGTTGTTGCTCTGAAGCTTCGGCCCTTCCCCACCGTAGAAACGACACAACTCGCCAGCTGGCGGAACTCGACAATTCAGGTCAGCCCGGGGGGAGGCGAACTCACGCCCCACCTCTCTTGCCCGCGGGGGGCGCGAGCGAGAGGTGGGGCGTGAGGGGTCGTTTTGGTGGCTACGCCCCATCCGCAGTGGTTGTGTTGGCCGAGTTGCTCTCGGTGTCTGAGGCCTCGTCGGAACTGCGGGGAGTGACTGGTTTGGTCGTGTTGGCGGACCGGTCACGTGCCGACTTCCGCACCTCGTCGACCGCCTGCTTGCCACGTCCTGCATAGTCGCCGTAGGCGCTCGTTGCCTGAGCTAGCAGATCATTTGCCTGCTTCTGCAGCTCGGCGATCCGAGCCTTGGTGGCATCCGGCAGGTGCTTGAACTGCTCCGGCAGCGTGATCACAAAAGTGCGCACATCTTCGGCGCCTGACTTCGCCTGTTTGCTCAGTTCCGGCCGCTTGCTCTGTAGGTCGTTGAGCCGTCTGCTGGCCTTCTGCTGGGTCTCGGCGAGGGCACCCTTGAGCGCCTCGGCCAGCGCATCAGTGAGGCCGGCAACCGCGTACAGCGCGGCGTAGTCGGACTCGAGGGCTGACTTGCGGGCCTCGTCGGAGTTTTCCTTCTCAGGCATCGTGTTCTCCTTCTTTGTTGGGTTCTACTTGATCATTTTGGGGTTTGCTGGTGGTCGCGGCCTTCTCGTTCTCCTTGACGAAGGAGGTGTATACGTCGATCAGGACGCGCTTCTGCCGCTCACTGATCGCCATATCCGCCAGCACGGCCATTTCCACCGACGTGGCCGGGTGGTCTTCCGGATCCAAGATCCCAGCACGGACATACAGCGTCTCGGCGGAGACACGCAACGCCTTGGACAGCTGCAGCAGCACCTCCGCTGACGGCCTGCGGAGCCCTCGCTCGATCTGACTCAGGTACGGGTTGGAGATGCCAGTCTGTTCGGCGAGCTGGCGCAGCGACAACTGAGCTGTCCGGCGTTGAGCAGCAATGAACTCACCGAGCGAGCCGAGCTGCTCGCCGAGCTTCTGGGAGCGGACTCTTACCATGCCACCAAGTGTGCTTGCAATTGCAAGCAGAATGCAAGCTGACAGCTCGCGCCGGGCACGCCGATCATCGGCCCAACATGACAGCCTGCGGCACCGAAGCAGTGATCAGCGTCCCGTCGGGACGTCGATCGGCTGTCTTGGACGGGAGCGGGCCTTGGATCCAGGACCCTTGGTCGGCCAATGGAACACACACCGGCATACCAGCCGATACGGTGAAGTACTCGCCGCGAACGGCCAGCTCGACACTCTCGCCATCGACGACTGTGAAGGCAATCTCCTGCCTCGTAAGATCCACCTTTACGCGAGTCCCACGAAGCGTGATCTGGAACGTCAAGCCGGCCCACGACTCAGGCAACCGGGGGTCGAAGGTGATGGTCCCGTTGTAGTCGCGCATCCCCCCGAACCCGTAGGCCAGAATGTTCCAGACCCCGCCGGTGGAAGCCACGTGGACCCCATCGCTGGTGTTGCCGTGCAGATCGGCGAGGTCGACGAACAGCGCACTGTAGAAGTAGCGCAGCGCGAGATTGCGGTATCCGACCTCGGCGGCGATGATCGATTGCACGACCCCGGACAACGTCGAATCGCCGGTGGTGATGGGGTCGTAGTACTCGAAGTTGTTCCGCTTCTGCTCCTTGCTGAAATGATCACCTTGCAGGAACAGGGCGAGCACGACATCTGCCTGCTTCAGCACCTGGAACCGGTAGATCACCAGCGGGTGATAGTGAAGCAACAGCGGCCGTTTCTCTGGCGGGGTGTTCTTCAGATCCCAGACTTCGCGATCAAGGAAGTGCGCGTCTTGCGGGTTGATCCCGGTGACCTCGTCGTACGGGATTGACATCCCTTCCGCACAGGCCGCCCACTCCTCGATCTCCTGGTCGGCAAGCTCAAGCCGCTCCACTACGCGCCGGTACGCCCGCGGGAGTTCTCGTTGCAGCTGGCGGAGCAACTCCGCTGCCTTGGCTAGGTTGAACCGGGCCATCACGTTGGTGAAGAGGTTGTCGTTGACGACCGTGGTGTATTCGTCGGGGCCCGTTACCCCGTGGATGTGGAAGCTGCGGCGGCCAGCACCGTTCTCCCGCCAAAAGCCGAGGTCAGCCCACAACCTCGCGGTCTCGACCAGAAGGTCAACGCCTTCGCGATTCATGAAGTCTTGATCACCGCTGGCGGCGACGTACTTGCAGAGGGCAAAGGCGATGTCTGCGTCAATGTGATACTGCGCCGTGCCAGCCGCGTAATAGGCCGATGCCTCCTCGCCGTTGACCGTACGCCAGGGGAAGAGCGCACCATTCTGGGCAAGCTCCTCCGCGCGGCGGCGAGCTGCACCGAGCATGTTGTAACGGAAACGCAGTTCGCTGCGGGCCATGTGCGGCCAGGTGTAGGTGAGGAACGGCAGCACGAAGATCTCGGCGTCCCAGAAGTAGTGCCCGCTGTAGCCCGTGCCGGTCACACCCTTGGCCGGCACCCCGGACTGCTCAGCGCGCGCCGTCGCCTGAGCGAGCTGGAACAGATTCCAGCGAATCGCCTGTTGCAAGGACGGCTGACCGTGCACCACGACGTCGGCCCGCTCCCAGAACTTGTCCAGCCACTCCCGCTGGTCGGCGAATTCCGGTTCGACACCGTGCTCACGCACGCGATCAAGGGTGCGTCGGCAGCGATCAACGAGCTCGCGAGAAGGCACTCCACGTGAGGTGTGGTAGGCGACAACCTTGGTGACCTTGATCGGCTGACCCGGCTTGGCCTGCACCCGGTAAACCATCTTGCCGGTGTCCTCATCCGCGCTGGTGAAGGTGCGATAGTCGTTGTCGGTTGTGATCTGATGATCAACTCCGACCGCGAGTGTCATCTTGGAGTTGACGCACCGGTAGCCGAGGATGATCCGCTGATCTTGCCACCAGTGGCTTTGCGGCTCGAGCACCCGAGCCTCGAAGGCCACACCCTTGCGTGGATCGACCCCGCTGCCCATCGCGGCGGATCGTACGTGGTACTCGTCGCGGCCGTCTTGGCGATTCAGGGTCTGGGAGGAGATCACCACCGGAGCCTCGGCGTCCAGCATCGTCACTTCCATGGTCATGATCGCCAGGTGCCGCTGGGTGAAGGAGACCATGCGAGTCGAGGACACCTTGACGCGCTTGCCTCCCGGCGTCCGCCAGATGATGTTGCGGTGCAGCTGCCCGTCACGGAAGTCCAGCGAGCGCTCGTACGATTGAATATCGGCTACCGATAGCAGCATCGGCTCGTCGTCGACGTACAGCTTGATCGTTTTGTTGTCCGGTACGTTGACAATCGTCTGGCCCACCCGAGCGAAGCCGAAGGCCTCTTCGGCATGCCGGATCGGCCAGGTCTCATGGAACCCATTGATGAAGGTGCCGTGGGTGAAGGTCTCCCGGCCCTCCTCGACATTCCCACGCATCCCCAGATAGCCGTTGCCGACCGCAAACAGCGACTCGGTGACGCCAAGATCATCTGCGATGTACTCCGCTTCGGTGAATCTCCACTCATCGATCGGGAATCGATTACGGTCGAGAGGGTCGGCCGCAGAGATCGGATCATCGGGACCGCGACGGTTCATGATGCCGCCAGCTCAGCAAGATCAGCAACAACGACGTCGGCGCCAGATTCGGTCAGCCGCTGCGCGCCGACACCACGGTCGACCCCGACGACCAGGCCGAAGCCGCCGGCATGGCCCGCCTGAACTCCGGAGACAGCATCCTCGAGCACCACGGCACGCTCGACGGGGACACCGAGTTGCTCCGCGGCTGCGATGAAGGTGTCAGGGGAGGGCTTGCCTCGTAGGCCGTTCTCGGCGGCGACATTGCCGTCGACGATGACGTCGAATCGTCGTCGCAGCTCGGCGGCCTCCAGCACCGCAGAGGCGTTGCGGGACGAGGTCACGACAGCGACCTTGGTTCCGCGCTCTTCAAGATGATCAAGTAGCTGCACGGACCCGGCATAAGGTCGGACGCCCTCTTCCCGCAACAGCGCGGCAAAGAATTCATTCTTGCGATTGGCGAGTCCGCAGACGGTCTCGACCTCGGGACCGTCACTGGGGACTCCCTCGGCCAGCTGAATGCCTCGCGAGACGAGGAAGGCGCGGATTCCGTCGTAGCGTGGCTTGCCGTCGATGTAGTTGAAGTAGTCGCTGTCGACGTAGGGCTGGTCGATGCCCCGGTTGGTGAGGAAGTCGACAAAGAGCTGCTGCCACGCCCGCATGTGCACCTCAGCGGTCGGGGTCAGCACGCCGTCCAGGTCGAACAGCGCGGCGTCGTACTCATGCCAGTTCACACCATGAAGATTAGAGCGTGGGAAGCCCCGCTGCGGAATAACGCAGAAGTGCGTTCGCCCACCGCAGAACGAAGGCTCTCCGCAGGTGATCAAAGCGTAGTGTCAGGTCGTGGCCAGCCCTTTCGAATCGGATCCGGTACTCGTCGAGGTGGTGCGCAACGGCTTCGTCGAAAGCGTCCATCGGGGTCGGGTGGCCATCACCAATCCAGACGGGAGTCTGGCCTCCTCGGTCGGTGCCGACTTCGCCCCGATGTATCCCCGTAGCGCCAACAAACCACTTCAGGCGGTCGGCATGTTGCGGGCCGGTCTTGATCTTGATCACGAGTTGCTGGCGCTGGTCTGTGCGTCACACTCGGGCGAGTCGTTCCACCTGGAGGGCGTCCGCCGCATCCTCGGCATGTCAGGGCTCGACGAGTCGGCGTTGCAGATGCCGGCGGACTGGCCCCTGGACCAGCAGGCCAGGGAGGACGCGATTCGCAGCGGTGGGTCAAAATCCTCGCTTGCGATGAACTGCTCGGGAAAGCACGCAGGAATGATCAGGACTGCTGTCCTCAATGGCCGGGATATCGCCAGCTACCGCGATCCTGATCATCCGATGCAACTGGCGATACTGCAAGCCATTGATGATCTTGCTCACGAGCAGGCGACGAACTTGGCGATCGACGGCTGCGGCGCCCCGCTGTATGCGATCTCGCTCTACGGCCTGGCCCGCGCATTTGGGCGCATCGCCAGCGCATCCGAGGGTGCTGAGCATCGCGTCGCGACGGCGATCCGGAGCCACCCAGAGTATGTGTCAGGCACCCGCCGTGACGAGCTCGAGCTGCACCGCGCGATTCCGGGTCTGATGGGCAAGGCGGGCGCTGAGTCGGTCTACGCGGTCGGGCTCGCCGACGGCCGCGGAGTTGCGATCAAGATCAGCGATGGCAATCCACGCGCCCGTCCCGTCGCCATGGCCGGGGTACTCAAGCGGCTTGGATTTGATCATGAAACATTGGATGCCCAGGCCAGCAGTCCAGTGCTGGGTGGCGCTGAGCGGGTCGGCGAGATCCGCCCTTGTAAGGAAACCCTGGCCGAACTCGGCGCCTGACACCCGTGCCGGGACCTTCGGCGCCTCCCTCTGTCGAAAACTGGGTTAACCCACTGTTCTGGCGCGATCCATAGGTTGCAACCTATGTGACGCGTTAGCAAGCTGGGTCAACCGCAGTTTTCTGACGTAAACGAGGTCGCTGCAGGCTGCGCCGAACTCGGCGCGCAGAGTTCAGAGGGTTGGGCGTACGTGGAGGCCGATGTCTGGATCGACCAAAGGCTCTTGTGCAGCGGCGATGCCATCGACGATCAGGGGAGCCTCCACGGGCGTACCGCGCTTGATCAGACCTAAGGCAATAGGTCCGAGCTCGAAGTGCCGGGCCGAACCGCCCACAAAACCCACCGCGCGGCCGTCGAGCTGCAGGTCAGACTTCGGCGCTGGCAGCGCATCGACGCTCCCGTCCAGGTGCAGGCGTACCAGCCGGCGGGGCGGCCGTCCGAGGTTATGGACTCGGGCAATCGTCTCCTGACCCCGATAACAGCCTTTGTCCAAGTGGACGGCAGGGCCAAGCAGACCAATCTCGTTCGGGATAGTGCGGTGGTCAGTGTCGAGGCCGATCCTCGGCACGCCCGCAGCGATCCGACGAGCCTCGAGTGCCCACGTGCCAGCTCGCGGACCTTCGCCCATGACGTCGCCGAGCCGGTCACGCACCAGGAAGAGCTCGCGGCCACCGAGCGAGTCAGGGCCAACTCGTATGAGGTTGTCGCCGGCCAATTGTGCAGCGGACCACACGACCGCATAATCATCGCTCCGGTTGCTTACCTCAACCCGCATCAGGAAACGCATCCCGTCGAGCCAGCTCACCAGCGCCGGGGCTGAGCCTGGTTCGGTGTGCGCCCAGAAGGTTTCGCCATCATCCACGCCATACAGCACGTGTTCGATGTGGCCGTGCGGCGACAGCACAAGCGTCGTTACGCCACGGCCTGGCTCCAGCCCTTCGAGGTATTGCGTTGTCAGCGAGTGCAGCCACGTCAGCCGGTCGGGCCCAGCCACACTGATCACACCGCGGTGGGACAGGTCAACAACGCCTTCGCCGCCGGTCAGCAGCCGCTGCTCACGCATCGGGTCGCCGTAATGCCACGGCACACCGACATCTGGCCCGGTCTCGGCGACTACAGCGGTCATGGTCGCTTCAGCACTCCCGTCCCGACTTTTCTTCCCGTACGCCTGCCATGGTAGGAAGGTGCCCGACGATCTGTTGATCGCCCTCAATCCCGAGGAAGATTCGTCGCTGCCCTACCTGGTACGAATCCCGCTCGGTGCGGCCGGCATCGTGCTGAAGACCAAGGACACCTGGCCTCGAACCTCGAAGCTTTACTGCCATCGAGCTGCCGACTGGCCCGCCGACGCTGAGATCATCCTTAGGCTTCCGGTACGCCGTTGCACTCGCCGGGGCGCCGCCATCGATTTGATCCTCGACCGCGCCCGCGAGAACCGGTCGCAATTCGTGATCACCCGAGCCCGCGGTCGAGAAGTGATCTTCTGGCAGTCACCCAAGACGACAAAGCAAGCTCGGCCGGGGGTCCATATCCCGACTGCACGAGCCCATGGGCAGGTGCTTGAGATCTTGATCGACTCGGGCGAGAAGTATCCGTACCGATTCAGTGGGCAGCAAGCGACGACAGTTCGGGAACGACTGGCCTGCGGCGACTATGCGGTGCAACTTGCCGGCATCGTCGTAGCCGTTGTCGAGCGCAAGACGGCCAACGACCTGATCTCGTCGATGATCAGCGGGCGGATGAAGTTCTTGATGGCTGAGCTGACCGATCTGCCTCGCGCCGCGGTCGTGGTCGAAGAGGGTTACAGCAAGATCTTCAAGCACCCCTATGTGGCCGGCTCGGTTGCTGCCGAGCGACTGGCTGAGATCCAGGCGCAGTTCCCGGCCGTGCCGATCGTGTTCTGCGAGACGCGGCCGCTCGCCGAGGAATGGACCTATCGCTGGCTTGGCGCCTGCCAGTACGAGCTTGAGCTCGCGGCGAGTACCTCGGCGCTGGAGGAGAGCTTCAGTCACGCCTTGGAGGCGTACGCCACCGCACCACCCGGGCAGCCGAAGCCGGCCGCTATCCGGACATGGGCTCGACGGTCCGGATTGGCCGTGCCGGACCGCGGACGGATTCCCGCGGAGGTCCGGGCAGGCTTGGTACCAGGCCCATTCAGGGTCCTAGGGATCCTTGATCGCTAGCGCCGGACAGACCTGCCGGAAGTTGATCAGACTCGGCGTAGCCGGCCCCACATGTGGGTCTGCAAGCTGTGTCCCTGCGCAGCCTTGTCAAATGTCCACAGCAGGTCCCCGGCGACGTTGCCGTAGAGGCGCTGACCCGCGGCATACTCCTCAGCCGAGGCGGTACGTACGACCGCGTCGGTCGCCAGCTCGATCTTGGCTCCGCTGATCGATCCGTACCACACCTCCGCGTACCCAGCTGGGTGACACATCACGACTTCCAGACTGCCGTCGGGCTGCGGCCGCCAGAACCCGGTCTCCATGGCGAGCGGCCGGATCGCCATTCCGTGATCATCGACCTCAAACATCTGTGAAAGGTAGTGCAGGTAGTTCCCGCCATTGTGGGCGAAGTCGATCTGTTGTCCGAACTCGAAGTCCTCAGTGCCCGGATAGGTTGCCTTGCCGCTGCCCTCCCAGCGACCGATCATCCAAGCGATGGCCGTGAGATCCGGATGGAGGTCCGCTGAGAGCTCGAACGACATCGACTCAACCGCCGGAACGTGCGGCTGCCAGCCATGCGGAAAATGAGCCGGATCAGCATGATCAGCAGCACCAGGCCAAGGGCCGCAACACCGCAGATCAGCAGCACTGCGAACGTGAGGGACAGCGACATGGCTCGGAGTCTAGTGTGGCTGCCGCATCGTCGGGTTGGATCTCGAGCAGCCTGCGTTCCATGATCGTGCAGGCCGTCACGTACGTTCGCCCCCCAGCCACCGGCCAGCTGTCGAGCGCCGCCCCTGCCTCGGAATAGCCCAATCGCTCGTAAAGGGTCCGGGCTCGCGGGTTGTCGTGCTCAACCAGCATCCTGGCTGTCGGCCGACCATGATCGATGATCTTCTGCTCCAACGCCGCGATCAACTGAGTTCCAACCCCCAGCGATTGGAACCGTTCATGCACCGCAAGCATCCAGATACTGCCGGCTCCGCCGATCGCCGGAAGTCGACTCCTCCCATTGCGATCAACCGGTCGTTTCGCAGGCAGCCTACGAGCAGCGCAACCTCTCCGGCGTACGAGGCCTCGAGGGCGGCGGCCACAGCACGGATATGCTCTGGCCCGCCTGACCAGTTCAGATCGCTCAGGTCGGCCGCTTCAAGATCACGAAAACTCAGCCGGAGGTCCATGGGCCACCACTGTGCCAGGTTACGGTGGGCAACATGCCTCGCTACATCATTCTTGGTGCAGGGGCGGTTGGCGGAGCTCTCGGCGGTCGACTCGGCCTTGCTGGACGCGATGTCGTGCTGGTGGCGCGCGGCGTCCATCTCACAGCTCTGCGTGAACGTGGGCTCCGGTTGCGTACGCCCGACGAAGACGTGACCCAGTCACTCCCGACAATCGGCGGGCCCCAGGAGATCAAGCTCGATATTGACGACCTGCTGATCCTCGCAACCAAGACGCAGCACGCCAACGAGGTTCTCGTGACCTGGACAGACGCTGCGGTGCATCAGAACGGTCAGGCGGTTGGCACAGCGGGCGAACGCCTGCCGATCTTCATAGCGCTCAATGGGGTCGCGGCGGAGGCCATCGCCCATCGGTATTTTCGACTGGTCTACGGGGTGTGTGTCTGGATGCCAGTAGTGCATCTGGTGCCGGGGGAGGTGATCATTCGCAGCACTCCTCGATCAGGAATGCTGCATATCGGAAGGGTGCCCGCGAACCCTGACGATCATGATCAGGCGCTGCAGCAGGTTGCTGCCGACCTGGCGGCAGCGAACTTCGATGTCCTCCTCCCCGACGATGTGATGCTGTGGAAGTACCGCAAATTGATCAGCAACATTGGCAACGTCTTCCAAGCACTGGTGGCCCGCAACGGAGATTGGCGCCCGCTGGCCACCGAGGCCGAAGCCGAGGCGCGCCGCGTGCTCGATACGGCCGGAATCAGATACGTCAGCGAGGCCGAGGAAGCTGCCGCGCGGGCCGCCGGCTTCACCATGAAGCCGGTACCGGGCGTTCCTGGGTCGGTCGGCGGCTCAACCTGGCAGTCCCTGCAGCGCGGCACGGGGAACATCGAAACCGACTATCTCAACGGCGAAATCGTGATGATTGCGCACCGGTTGGGCATCGAGGCGCCGATCAACCAGCGGCTCGCCATGCTGGCTCGACGCGCGGCCGCTAGCGGTGCCAAGCCTGGGGACATGAGCGCCGAGCAGCTTGCCGACCTTCTCCAGCAGTAGCGTGACGTGCTCCCTTTGTGCTAAGCGGCTAAGGGCGGCGCTAGTAGACCAGCGCCCGTACGTTGTCGGCGAGCGCCGCCTCAACGAAGCTCGCTGCGCCTTTGATTGTTGCCGACTCGATCAGGTCGGCCTCGGCCAGCTCACGCCGGGCGGCGCATTGGGTACACACGGTGATCGCGCCGCCAAGCCTGACGGTCTCCACCAGCTCTGCGACTGGCGTGGCGTACGGGAGCTCGAGATCGGGCTGCCGCCCCGGCACTGCGAACCAGACCGCTTCGCCGGTCAGCCAGACGGACACCGAGGCTCCGGCAGCGACGCCCATCGCGGCGACGGTCCAGGCCTGATTCGCCCGCTCGGCCGCCTCGGCGCCGCAGGTGATCTTGATCAAGAGCGCGGGCGATGTCATTTCGGTGGACATGGCCGACATTGTGGCAGAGGGTATCGCTGTGTTGATCACAAGATTCGCAGGAGCTGGCACCCTGGGAGGCCAAGTACGGCTACTCACGCGTGGTCGTGGCCGGTGGTTGGGCCATCACAGCTGGCACCACCGCGACCGGCCCAGATGGAGTGCTGCATCGAGGTGACCCATACCGGCAGGCGCTAGCAGCTTTCACGATTGCGCTCGATGCTCTGGCGGCAGCGGGTGTGGCACCGGAGCAGGTGGTGCGCACCCGGATGTATGTCACCGACATCACATCGCAAGCCGAGGTCGGGCGGGCACACCAGGAAGTCCTCGGGCACATTCGGCCTGTGGCAACCATGGTCGGGGTGGCGCGGCTCGCCGATCCTGCCCATCTGGTCGAGGTCGAAGTCGAAGCGTACGTCGGAAGCTGAGATATCGATCTCGCACAGTGGAAGACTGACAGCCGTGTTCGAGCGGCTGCATACCTAATCATGCGTCTGGTGGTTCAGCGAGTGACCTCAGCGCGGGTCGAGGTACACGACGAGGTTGTGGGTGCAATTAATCGGCCCGGCCTGGTGATCTTGGCAGGTGTCACCCATGACGATCAGCCGGCGACCGCCGAACGTCTGGCCGAGAAGGTGTGGACCCTTCGCATCCTGCATGGCGAGCGATCGTGTCAGGAGGAAAACGCGCCGATCCTGGTGGTCAGCCAGTTCACGCTGTATGCGGACACCCGCAAGGGCCGTCGCCCATCGTGGAGCGCAGCGGCACCCCGGGGGGTCAGCGAACCTCTGATCGAGGCTTTCGTCTCCTCGTTGCGCCTCCGCGGCGCTGAGGTGGCGACCGGGGTCTTTGGCGCCGACATGCGGGTCTCGTTGACCAATGACGGGCCGGTGACACTCATCCTCGACTCGGCGGGCTAATGCTGACGCTAGGCGGGGCCTCCAAAGCCAACCTCGGAGATCAAGACCGCGTCGCGCCCCCTTGCCGTCCATCCAGGCTCGGTGCTGGAGTCGATGGTGAGTGTGACGCGATCGCTCGACAGGGGCGGGACACTCAACTTCTGCACGGTTTTCACACCGTCGTTCAGCGACTGTTGGAAGGACGTGCCATTGGCAAAGGTCCAAGTCACCTTCGTGATCCGGCGGAACTCGCCGTACCGCTTCACACCGGTCGCCGGGTCCACCTTGGCGTACCCATTCACCAGGCCGACCTCGGTGATGGTGGTTCCGGCCGGGAAGCTGAAAGTGACAACCTGGCCAACGCCATCGCCGTTACACCGCCACGCCGTGTCCATTCGCCCGTCAGACATCTGCTCGGGCATGTAATCGACCGGCTGACCGGCTCCATCGATGCTCTGTGGCGCCTGACAGTCGACTCCCACCTGAGTCGGCGTCAGGGACGCGACAGGCCCAGAATGCTGCGGGTCAGAGGACACAGCCTCCTCCACGCTGGACTCCCCCGAGCCGGACGCTGATATTCGCCAATCGGACTGCAGCAACAACGCAATTCCGCCCACGGCTCCGACTGTGAGACCCAGCAAAATCACGATCATGATGATCACGGGATTACGACGGCGCGGCGGCGCGGGTGGAGGTAGCGGGGCGGGCTGTTGGCTGAACGGATGCGAATCCAGCGGCAGCATTGCTGTCCGCGAGTCGCTGCTTGCTACGGCCGAGGCGGACCCATCTTGGCGATAGAGCCAGGCAAAGTCGGCTGCGGCGCCATTCGACAGATCAGGTGCGGGCTCGTGGGGCCGTGGTTGTGGTCGCAGCGTGTCTGCGTCCTCCAACGACGAGCGTTGCCAGGGCGCGGGCGGGTCTGTGCTGCTGGCGGGATTACCGGTCAGGCGGGACGCGCCTATGGGACGCAAGGGCTCGCCGTCTGATACCTGAGACATAGACCCTCACCGTAACGCCGAGCCGAGCAGCTCGAGGCCGTTTCGGTGAGGGTCCGACGCTTCTCCTGAGCTCCTCGCGCAATCGCGCGTGGAATCCGCCTACTTCGTCGTCGCTCGCAGAGGAAGACGCCTCCGCTCGCTCCTCCTCACCACGGCGGCGCGCGATTCCCGACGCTTGCAGCTCGTCAGGCAGCTTCGATATCGACGTCGATCTCCTTGACGATGCCGCGTGCGGCTACGACCGGGCTATCGACTGTCTTCGCGCCTGGTGCAAGGGTGCGGAGCGTCCAGCTGCCGTCGGCGGCGAAGAAGCGGAAGTGGCCCGTCGCGGATGTCGGGACCTCAGCTGTGAACTCCAGGCTCGAGTCCAGCAGCCGCACGTAGGCCCCGGCGACAGGATTCCCGCCCCGCAGCACGCGACCCTGAATCACGGCTTCCTTCGTGACATCAACGCCGGCCAGACTGAGGCCACCCTTGGTTGCTGCGCACATGATGTTCTCCTTTGAGTAAACGCGGGAATCGCGTGTTGTTCAGGCCCTGAAATGTTAGGCCCTGAATGTCAGGCATTGCCCGGTTCGTCGCCGACTGCCACCGGCACACCGACCAGCGAGCCGTACTCCGTCCATGAACCGTCGTAGTTCTTCACGTTCTGCTGTCCGAGGATCTGGTGCAGAACGAACCAGGTGTGCGCGCTGCGTTCCCCGATCCGGCAGTACGCAATGATGTCTGTGTCCCAGTTCAGGCCCGCGCCGCTGTAAAGCTCCGTGAGCTCGTTGTCGGACCTGAAGGTGCCATCATCATTGGCTGCCTTGCTCCACGGCACGTTGACCGCGGTGGGAATGTGACCGCCGCGCTGGGCCTGCTCCTGTGGCAAGTGGGCCGGCGCAAGGAGGCGGCCAGCGTATTCGTCAGGGCTGCGAACATCGACCAGGCTCTTGGTGCCGATTGCAGCTACCACCTCGTCCCGGAAAGCCCGGATGTTCAGGTTGGGATCCGTCGCTGTGTAGCTGGTGGCTGGCCGGGTGACCGTTTCACTGGTCAGCTCGCGCGCGTCCAGCTCCCACTTCTTGCGCCCACCATCGAGCAACAGCACGTTGTCGTGCCCATACAGCTTGAAATACCAGTACGCATACGCTGCGAACCAGTTGTTGTTACCGCCGTAGAGCACGATGGTGTCGTCGTTGCTGATGCCTCGCTCCGACAGCAACTTCTCGAACTGCTCTTTGTTGATGAAGTCGCGGCGGACCGGATCCTGCAGATCTTTCTTCCAGTCCAGCTTGATCGCGCCGGGGATGTGCCCCCCGTCGTAAGCGGTGGTGTCTTCATCGACCTCGACAAGAACGACGTTCTCATCGCTGGCATGCTCGGCGACCCAGTCAGCGTCGACGAGTACTTCTTGCCTGCTCATGTTCTGTGTTCTCCTGGTGTGTTGTTGGCTCGGCAGCCGAGGGTGTGAGGGTACGGATGGCCGTACGGGAGGCGGGATAGGGGCGCCGGCGATCACGAGCCCAAAGGGTTCAGACTCGAGACGACGAGAGCGCGCCTCTACATTCGCCGAAGCTGACACAAAGACGAGCGCATCCGGCCGTGGTCTACAGCACGCCGGCGGGTGAGCGACAGCGCCCACGCATTCGTCGAGGTCACGAGGAGAAGACTAGAGGTGGAGTCTCGCCCCTCCAAGAAGTGTCTCAAATTACGAGACCGCGTTCCATATTTTGGATACATCGCGATCAGACGGCGGGCAAGGCTCGCAGTCCGTCATGTCTTCGTTATCGTGACTTTGGCCACATAAGCGAGCCGCAAATGCGGTCGTGGGGCGCGCACGTAGTTTCGCTCAGGGCACTAGATCGCCGGGTCAACCGAACTATCTATTTGCCACCTGCGAAAGGCGGCAAAATCTCAACTCGTACGGGCGCCGCGAGCGGCCTTTCGAGATCTGCCGGGTGAGCCGTCAGTCCGTCAATCAACACCGAACTCGCCTTGATGACCCTGTCGAAATGCGGATCGGACCGCTCATCGCAGGCAAATCGGAGGGCTTCAGCAACGGATCGGGCCTCGATTTTCTCTTCGGCGACGCCCGCGGCGGCCCTTGCCCCTGCCCAGTAATGAAGGGAAACGGGCACCATTGCGTTAGTGTCAAGCATGCGTTCAGGCCATTTCTCGAGGTGGGCTGAAGGCTAGCAACGGCAATCCCCCGAAGTGAGGAGACCGATATGGCCACCTTGCTGCTGCTCACCAACGATATGCGTTCGTCCGCGGAAATCCTGCCCGCGCTGGAGCTCCTCCCACACCAAGTCAAAGTTGCCCAGGCAGAAGCCACCGCGCTGCTGGATGCGCCGGCCGCGGATGTGATCTTGCTCGATGCCCGGCGGGACCTGGTCGGTGCGCGTTCGCTCTGCCGGCTTATCGAAACGACCGGCAAAGAGGCCCCTCTCCTTGTCATCGCCAACGAGGGCGGCTTACCTGCACTGTCGGCCGACTGGGGATTCGACGACCTGCTGCTCGCAACTGCCGGGCCCGCGGAGGTCGACGTACGCCTCCGGCTCGCTATGACGCCGACGGTCGCAGCGAACGCCGACCCCCTGATTCAGTCCGGCAATCTCGTGATCGACGAGGCCGGCTACAGCGCCAAGCTCAACGGGGTCCAGCTCGATCTCACCTACACCGAGTTCGAGCTGCTGAAATACCTCGCACAACACCCCGGGCGCGTATTCAGCCGCCAGCAACTGCTGAGCGACGTCTGGGGATACGACTATTACGGCGGTACGCGCACTGTCGACGTGCATGTGCGGCGACTGCGGGCCAAGCTCGGCCCCGAGAACGAGTCGGTCATCGGCACTGTTCGCAACGTGGGGTACCGGTTCGTCACGCCAGTCGAGGAGTCGGCGCGTCTTACCGGGTAATGCCGGTCTTCCGAGCTGCGAGCGTCGGAAATCGCGCGCCGCCGCACGAGGAGGAGCGAGCGGAGCGTCTTTCCTCTGCGAGCGACGACGACGGCGGCGGATTCGCGATGTTCGCGCCGCCGATCTGCAGGAGGAGATGAGCGGACACGCTTTCCGTTCCGTCAGATCCGACGAAGGCGGCGGCATCCAGCGAACATCGCAGCGAGCGGAGCGAGCAATCAAACACAGCGCGATGCGCGAGCAGCTCCAAAAAGGGTGCGTCAATCGTTGCGGTAGCGGGACCGCTCGTTGAGTCGCCGGATGTGCGCCGGGAGCGTACCCGGAGGGCCACTCGGACGCAGGAATTGAACGCCGGCAAGCACTTGGGCAGCAAGGACAAAAAGCAAGGTGACCGCGAGCAGAACAGCCGAGGCGGACGACCAGCCAGCTGCGGCGCTGCCAGCCATGCAGGTGAGCAGCGCGGCCAGGGCCACCACGTACGACGCCAGGTGTGCGATCCAGGAGAGCCGCTTCTCACCCTGCAGATCTCGTAGCCGCTTGCCGAGCCAAGAGGCCATGGCCCGCCGCCAGACGGCAACCTGGATGACACAAATGGCCAGCATGAGAGCCGCCGAGACGAGTGCTCCAACTGCCCAAGCGAGCCCAGGCCCGGCACCGGCGAACGAAGGGAACACGATGACCGCTGTCGTTGCGGCGATGACCGCAACCACAGCACACGCTGCCCCGATTTGCGTCAGCCGCAGGTGAGGCGCCATGCGAGCCGCGATGGCCGGTTGTGCGGTCGCCCCGTACGCAGCGACCTGCCTCGATTGGTCCTTCTCGTCGCCCATGGAGGGCAGCATAAGCGGCTGCGAGCGTCGGCGAGTGACGACGACGGCGGCGGATTCGCGATGTTCGCGCCGCCGATCTGCAGGAGGAGATGGCGGGACAACGCTTTTCCGTTCCGCCAGATCCGACGAAGACGGCGGCAACCGCGAACATCGCAGCGAGCGGAGCGAGCAATCAAACACAGCGCGATGCGCGAGCAGCCAACAAAAGGGCTGTATTCCCGGGGCTAGCGTGGGCGTATGTCGGAGCTGCTGACCATCGAAGTGGCAGCTGAGCTCACCGAAACCGAGATCAACGGCGTGCTGCAGCTAGTAGCCGACGCCGAGCCCGTCGACCAGATGCGAGCTCTCAATGAGGCTGCACTGCTGCGGCTGCGGCGGCCACATCTCACCACCCGGCATCTCCTGGTCAGCGAGGGTGAGCATCTGGTGGCCTACGCCCAGCTGGAATCGGGGGCCGAGTGGAGCGCTGGCCAGCTCCTGGTCTCACCTGACCATCGGCGGCGGGGCATCGGCTCCATGGTGCTGCAGCGCCTGATCATGGAGTCGAGCAGTCCGTTGCGGGTCTGGGCGATGGGAGACACTCCTGCGGCGCGGGCTCTCGCCACCAGCGTCGGGATGACCCGCCAGCGCGAGCTGCTGATCATGGAACGCGGGCTCGATGAAGAGTTGCCCAAACCAGTGATCCCGGCTGGCGTACAGATCCGAACCTTCGTACCCGACCAGGACGAGCTGGAGTGGTTGCGGGTCAACGCTGCCGCATTCGCCCATCATCCCGAGCAGGCGCTGATCGACAGGGACGACCTCGCGGATCGAATGGCCGAGCCATGGTTCGACCCAGAGGGTTTCTTCGTCGCGACGATCGGACGACACCATGGTCGGCTTCCATTGGACCAAGCAGCACCAAGATCAGCTCGGCGAGGTATACGTGCTCGGCATCGCCCCGTCGGCGGCCGGGCGTGGACTCGGCAAGGCGTTGCTGGCGACCGGGCTGCGCTTCTTGCAGCAGCGGGGAAACACCCGCGTGCAGTTGTACGTGGAGGCAGACCACCATGCCGCAATCGAGCTATATCTGAACTATGGATTCGCCACAGTCAGCCGTGATGTGATGTACGCGCAGGATTGAGTTTCCTCAGGTCCGCCTGGACACGATAGAGATCATGTAGGTCAGGAGAAAGAAATGGCAGCAGTCGAAGTGTCAACCGTGATGGAGGACCTGCTTCCCGTCCCAGCACCGGAGCTGCCACCCGATCGCTTCCTCGATCGCGAACTTTCCTGGCTCGCCTTCAACAACCGAGTTCTCGATTTGGCCAAGGACGCCAGGGGAGTGCCGCTGTTGGAACGAGCCAAATTCCTGGCGATCTTCTCCTCCAACTTGGACGAGTTCTATATGGTCCGGGTCGCCGGGCTCAAGCGCCGCATCGCCGCGGGAGTCGCGGTCCCGGCGGTGAGCGGGATGATGCCGCGGGAAGTGCACTCGGCGATCCTCAACCGGACTCGGGAGATGGTGACTGAGCAGGCAGCGAGTGTTCCAGGAGGACGTCCGGCCCGCATTGGCCAAGGAGGGAATCGAGATCCTTCGCTGGGATGAGCTGACCGCCCCCGAGAAGGATCGGATGGACGAGCTGTTCGCCGAGCGCATCTTCCCGGTGCTCACCCCGCTCGCCGTCGATCCGTCACACCCCTTCCCCTACATCTCGGGGTTGTCGATCAACCTCGCCGTGCTGGTCCGCAACCCGCAGACGGGTATTCGCCAGTTCGCCCGGGTCAAGGTGCCCACAATGCTTTCGCGCTTCATCCCGCTGGCCGAGGGCCGCTACGTAGCGCTGGAGGACGTGATCGCTCATCATCTCGATCAGCTATTCAGCGGCATGCAGGTGGTGGGGCATCACACGTTCCGGGTCACCCGCAACGAGGACGTCGAGGTGGAGGAGGACGACGCCGAGAATCTGCTGCTTGCCCTGGAAAAGGAGATTCTGCGTCGCAAAGTCGGTCGGCCGCCAGTCCGGCTGGAGGTCGAGGACGACATGGACCCGAAGATGCTGGAGCTGCTGATCAGTGAGCTGGACATCAGCGAGCGTGAAGTCTTCCATCTGCCTGGGCCGCTCGACCTACGCGGCCTGTTCTCCCTAGCCGACATCGATCGAGCAGAACTCAAATACCCGGCCTTTCTTCCCTCCACCCATCCGCACCTCGCAGAGGTCGAAACGGCGAAGCCCGCCGACATGTTCGCAGCCCTGAAGCAGCGCGATGTATTGCTGCACCATCCGTACGACTCGTTCGCGACGAGCGTGCAGCGCTTCATTGAGCAGGCTGCCGACGATCCACACGTCCTGGCGATCAAGCAGACCCTCTACCGCACATCCGGCGACTCACCCATCATCGACGCCTTGATCGAGGCATCCGAGGCCGGCAAGCAGGTATTGGCGCTGGTGGAAATCAAGGCACGATTTGACGAGCAGGCCAATATCGCGTGGGCGCGGCGGCTCGAGCAGCACGGTTGCCACGTGGTCTATGGACTGCTTGGCCTGAAGACCCACTGCAAGCTGTCTATGGTGGTGCGTGAGGAGCCAGACGGCCTCCGCCGCTACGCCCACATCGGTACCGGGAACTACAACCCCAAGACGGCCCGGCTGTATGAGGACATTGGGTTGCTCACCGCCAATCCCATCGTCACCGATGACATCGGCCGGCTGTTCAACCATCTTTCGGGAATGGCCCAGGAAACGCAGTACAGGCGCCTGCTGGTTGCCCCGCACGGTATCCGCACCGGGCTGATTGACCGGATCAACCACGAGATCGCCAACCACCAGGACGGCAAGCCGGCAGGGATCAAGATCAAAGTCAACTCGATCGTCGACGAGGCCACTTCCGACGCGCTCTACCGAGCCTCACGGGCCGGAGTTCCCGTCGACCTGTGGGTACGCGGCACCTGCACGATCCGCCCGGGTATGCCAGGTCTCAGCGAGAACATCCGGGTGCGCAGCATCCTCGGCCGCTTCCTGGAACACAGCCGGCTCTTCTGGTTCGCCAACGATGGTTCGCCGTCCGTCGGGATCGGCTCCGCGGATTTGATGCACCGCAACCTCGACCGCCGGGTGGAGGTGCTTGTCTCGATCACTCATCCAGCACACATCACTGAGATTGGGGAGCTGTTCGACATCGCCTTCGACGAGGGCACGGCGTCCTGGCAGCTGCAGCCGGACGGTACCTGGATTCCGCACACCGCCGACGCCAGCGGTGAGCCGCTGCTCGACATGCAGGAATACCTGATCAACACCTCGGGTCGCCGCCGCGCTGCTGCGAAGTAGCCACTCCGTGTCGTCGGTGAGCCCCAGCCGGACCCACAAGAACGCGGTGCCGTCTCCGGGCCGCCCGGTCCTGGCCGGCGGCGCCGTCGTGACCAGAGAGGACCAGCTGCGGGGCACCGAGGTGTTGATCATCCATCGGAAGCGCTACGACGACTGGACGTTGCCGAAAGGGAAGCTCGAGGTCGGCGAGTCCGTTCCCGCTTGTGCTGTACGGGAGGTGCGAGAGGAGACCGGCGTCACCATCCGGCTCAGCGTGCCGCTGGACTCCATCAGCTATGAGGCTGGCAACGCCGGATTGAAAAAGGTCGATTACTGGGGCGGTGTCGTCCTGGACTCAGTACCCCGCGCGCCGGATGCGGAGGTCGACGTAGTCTCCTGGCTGCCGGTGCGCGCCGCCCTCGGCAGGCTCACCTACTCCCATGATCATTTCCTGGTCCAGCAGTACCTGGCTCAGCCGCCTACCACTCCGCTGATCATCCTGCGGCACGCCAAGGCAATGGATCGCAAGGACTGGTCACGCAAGGACTCGGCCCGGCCTATCAATTCCCGTGGCCGGCGCCAGGTCACGATGCTGGTGCCGATGTTGGCGGCATACGAAGTGACCAGGCTGATCAGCTCCACCTCGACACGCTGCGTCGCGACGGTGCAGCCGTACGCGCATGAGCACAAGCTGGACATTGAAACGCACAGTCTGCTGAGCGAGGAGGAAGGCCAAGAGAATCCGAAAGGCGTCGCAACCCTGGCGCGCAAGATTCGTGCGGCGACACTCGAGAGTGGTAAGCCAACTGCGGTATGCGTGCACCGCCCGGTGATGCCGCACATTCTCGAGGCGCTTGATATTGCGCCGACCAATTTAGTCACTGGGGAGTTCCTGGTCGCGCACCTGACGGCGGACGGTACGGTGCACGCGCTGGAAAAGCACCGGCCGCAGGCCTGAGCTGCCCGAATCCCCAAGCTAGTGTCCTGCGCCAAGGGACATAGTGTTCACCTGACGTTCATCACAGACCGGGCATCTCGACACCCAGCCCTCGTAGGTTCCTCGTGATCATGAACGAGCGAACCTGCTGTGCAACCTGAGGCTGCGGCCCGAGCGGCAGTCCGCGTACTCGCCATCGCGGACACTGACTCATACCTCAAGTGGAGCGCGGCAACGCTGGAAGCGCTTCCCAGCTCCTGGGAGACCACCCAGTTGATCATCGAGAACCCGGTGATGCCGTCGGCGGCTCAGATCCGGGCGGTGAGCACCCGGTCGGTGGAGGTCCTCACGAATGCAGAGGTGGTACGCCGGATACGACTCGAATGCCCTGACGTGGTGCTGCTGGCCTGTACTGGACCAGTGGTCGCCGCGCTGACCGTTCAGCGAGTGTTCTGGGGCCGCACTCGACCCGTGCTGGTTACCGGTCTGCCTGGGATCAGCGTGCCGGCGACCAGCCGGGCGGTGACATCACGAGCCGCGTGCGATCTGTTTCTGCTGCACAGCAAGCGGGAAGTCGCCGAATTCGCCCAAATCGGCGCGCGGCGGGCGCCACGGCTCATCTTCGGGTTGGCGCCACTGCCCTTCTTGCCTGCTCGTATCCCCGGGCCTGCCGGCGAAGCCCAGCTCGGGCCCAATCTGGTGTTCGCCGCGCAAGCGAAGGTGCCAGTCGAGCGGGCTCACCGGGAGCAGATCTTGCTGGCGCTGGCCGATGCCGGGTCCGCCGTGGTCAAACTCCGCGCTTCGTCGGAGGAACAGCAAACCCACAACGAGATCTGGTCGTATCCCCACATCATGGATGACTTGGTTGCACGGCGCCGCATCCCGGCGGACGCCGTCGCCTTCGTTGCAGGGTCCATGCAGGACGTACTTCGTACCTCACGAGGCTTCGTCACGGTCTCCTCGACCGCAGCGCTCGAGGCCATGGCGATGAATCGCCCGACGTTGATCATCTCCGACTTCGGAGTCTCAGCGGAGATGATCAATCTCGTTTTTGAGGAGTCTGGTTGCCTCGGCACGCTGGATGATCTTCGATCCGGCCGACTCTGCCAACCCAATCCACGATGGCTGGAGGCCAACTACTTCCATCCGGCCGAGGAGAACAACTGGCTGGAACTGCTCAGTCAACTGCTCGAGATGCGTGCTGCGGGACAGTTGGCTCCGCGGCCTCACCGGAGAGGCGCATTGCGGGGGCGGGTGCGGCGGCGCGTTCGTCTGATGATCCCCGCCGGGCTGTGGCCCCACCTACGCCGGCTGCGTGGAATGCTCAGCCCGAGTCGGCAGTCGACGACATCCACCTCTCCTCCCATGGTCGTTTCTCCGCACACGGTCAGGAATGCAGGCGATTCCGGCTGAGTTTCGCCTCCGTACCCGACCATGTGCGGAGGAACGGCAAATGATTTCTGGCCTTCAGAGTCGCCATTTGCTGCTGGACGTCCGGCTCGCTCGCGGCACTCGATGACCAGGTCGCAGAGTTCCCTCACTGCTCCGTGACCGCCTGGACGAGCCAACACCAGCCGTGCTGCCTGTCGAACTGCTGGATGAGCATCGGCAACCGCTACTGGCCAGCCGACAAGACCCATCGGACCAAGATCATTTACGTCGTTGCCCAGATACGTAGCGCGGTTCGCGGGAATGCCATGCGCCGCTAGCCAGTCGCGCACCACAGGGCGCTTGTCCTCAATGCTCTGCAGCACCTCGACACCCAGCTTGGCGGCCCGGGCCTGCACCACAGGGTTGATCTCCTTGGACACAATCAGCAGCGGTATCCCGACCGATCGCAGCCGCTCGACACCGAGCCCATCGGCCCGGCTGACCTTCACCGACTCCTGACCATCCTGCGCGATGGTGGCCAGGTTGTCCGTGTGCACTCCGTCGAAGTCGGTGATCACCGCATCGACATCGATCTCCTGCGGCGGCTCGATCACTTGAGCCAGCGCGCTCGCCAGGGTCAGATCGTGCAGATGGTCCACATCGATCGCGGTCAGCTCAGGAACCTGGACGACCGCCGTACGCCCGAAGAAGCGATGCCGAGCCGCCCGGAACCCGCTTGCCGACATGACATAGAACGCCCCCGTCTCGCGGAAGTCTGGCTCTCGATCCTGGCGGCGTGGTCGTATGGCAGGGTCGTGGTTCTGCCCGGTCACGAGGCCGAAGCGACCTCCTGCTCGCCACAGGAACTCATAGGTCGCAACAGCCGAGAAGACCGAGTCGGCCTGGTTGTGGATGACCAGCTCAACACCTCGATCAAGATCATCGGGCGCAATGAACGGGCTCGTGCACTGCACGAAGACCAGCACCTCCGGCTCCTCCTTGACCATGATCAGCTGGTCCAGGGCATGCAAGAGCGCTGCTTCCGACGAGGCGGTGTCATTGGACAGCTCCGCGGGTCGCATGATCACTTCTGCACCGGCGGCTTCGGCGCTCGCGGCGATCTCCGCATGGTCGGTGCTGACGTAGACCTCCTCGACCAGCCGCGCCGCGCGGCACGAGTCGATAGCGCGCTCGACCAGGCTTCGTCCGCCGACCCGCCTCAGGTTCTTACCGGGTACGCCCTTGGAACCGCCTCGCGCCGGAATGATCGCGATGACTCGCGGATGTTTCATGTGGTCGGTTCTTGTCGATGGGCCCGATCAGCCAGCCACGGCCGGCACGCCATAGCTGCGCTGCGCCGAGGTGGTGACGCGACCGAGGAAGTCGTCGGCTTGCGGCGTGGTCTTGGGCTGATACCACTCCTGCGCGATCTTGCAGACAACGACCTCCACATCGGTATCGGCCAGCACAGTTGGCAGTGTGTGCACGACTGTTGAAGGGAAGCTGACAATCGTGCGACCGATGGGCCCGCGGCGGGCGACAATCTCCAGCGGCAGTGACGGGCGGACCACCTGGACGCCCATCTCCTCGATCAGGTCGAGCTTCCAGTCGTCTTCCTTACGGTGCGCAAAGTAGCGGTCCGCGCCATAGCGCACGATCAAGTTCTCGACCCCACCGAGGTAGGCGTCTGCTTTCACAACGCCGGACTCGACCAGCGATGTGCCGACGAGGTCGGCGCCGGGCTTCAGCTGCGGAGCCGGATGCCGGGCGCGCACCCAAGAGAAGTCGTTGTGGATGGTCCGGACCCGCGGGATGTCCACTTGCATGCAGGTGAACAGCCTGAGCCGGCAACCGGAACCCGGGGAGAGGCGGCGGCGCACCTGACCGGAGACCTGATCCCTGGCGAGTCTGGCAATCTGCCGGCGCTGCCCAGGGGTTGCCTTTTCGTGCCAGCGTGAGAGGTGCTCGCCGGCCACCCATTGACGCGCGAACTCGAGCGTCGCAGTGCCGTCATCGACGATGGTGACCTCGGAGAGCTTCGTGACGCTGATAATCACCTGGATGACACCCGAGTAGGGGTCACCGATGACCAGCCGCCGTACGCCAGTCAGCTCACCGGCGATGGCACGGACATTGCGGGCAACAGCCATGCCGCCGAGGCGTGGTTCATACCAGGAGACCTTGTGGCCGAGCTCGCGCGCGAGGGCGATCATCGACCGCAGCTGGGTACGTGTGATGCCGGCGCTCGGTGCCAGCACCGCGATCTTCATTGCCGCTAGATCATCTTCGTGATGTGCCAATTCGATCACGTTGAGCAGCTGTGCGGGGCTCTCCACCAGTGCGAGCGCACCGCGCTCAGGTCCGGCGTAGAAGGTCACGGCACAGCCACCAGATCAGTTTGGTCGGCCAGGTCACCGGGCACCCGGCGCAGCTTCTTCATCGCGGCTCGCTCGCCGTCGTAGATCCGCTTCACGCCGTCGCCCATGGCCTCGCTGATCACCCGCACGTCGCGCACCAGCCGCGCAAGACCCTGCGGCTCAACCGACGCTGCCTGGTCGGAGCCCCACATCGATCGGTCCAGGGTGATGTGCCGCTCCACGAACGTGGCGCCCATCGCGACGGCTGCCAATGTCGTCTGCAAGCCGGTCTCATGCCCGGAGTAACCGATCGGGACGTTCGGAAACTCGTCCTGCAAGGTGTAGATCATCTTGAGGTTGAGCTCGCTGGTACGGGCAGGGTAGGTGCTGGTGGCGTGACACAGGATGATGTTGTCGCTGCCGAGCACTTCAACGGCGTGCCGGATCTGCCGCATCGTTGACATGCCCGTGGAGAGGATGACGGTCCGTCGCAGTGGCACGCAAACGACGCAGCAGCACGTCGTCAGTCAAGCACGCGGAGGCCACCTTGTGTGCTGGTACATCGAATCCCTCCAGGAAGTCAACCGACTCGATGTCCCATGGCGACGCGAACCAGGCAATGCCGCGACGCCTCGCGTGCTCGTCGATGGCCGCGTACTCGTCGCTGCCCAGCTCCACGCGGTGCCTGTAGTCGATGTAGGTCATCCGGCCCCATGGAGTGTCGCGTTCGATACTCCACTGGTCACGCGGCGTGCAAATCTCCGGTGTTCGCTTCTGGAATTTGACCGCATCGCAGCCGGCATCGGCTGCTTGGTCGATCAAGGCGATCGCATTGGCCAAGTCGCCGTTATGGTTGATGCCGATTTCCCCGGTGATGTAGACCGGGTGGCCGGCACCAACCACGTGATCGCCGAGTCGGCGCGACGGGGCGTCCGGGAACCATGACTTGTTGCTCATGAATCCACCTCTCTGGCGGGCCGGTGGTCGCGCGCCCCCGCGAGTTCCTAATGATCACGACCGTAGGCAGCAGAGATGGCCATGCATGTATAGCGATTTGAACAGCAGGCAAACACTCCGACAACACGGATGACGTTCATTACCTGGTGTTCACCGAGCGTTTATACGCCACTTACCTGGTGATCATCAAGCGCCGCTGCCAACTGCTTATGGTCGAGAAGGTGATCAGGCTGTCGGTCATCGTCCCCTTCTTCAACGTTGAGCGATACGCCGCCGAGAACCTGGCCAGCTTGGCCCGGAATGCCGCACCCGGCATCGAGTTCGTGCTGGTGGACGACGCGTCCACCGACGCCACACTGTCGATCATCACGGAGGGCGCTCAACGGTTGCCTGGGGCCCAGCTGGTCCGACTCGGGAGGAATTCTGGGCTATCGGCCGCCCGCAACGCTGGCTTGTCGGTTGCGCGCGGCCGCTATCTCAGCTTTCTCGACGGGGACGATGTCGCGGCGCCGGGCCACTTCTTGGCGCTCGTTCAGGTGATCGAAAGGCTTGCGTGCGACTTCGTGCGGACCGACCATGTTCAGGTCCGCGGCCGCCAGCGGCTGGTGCATCGCACCAGCCACGCGCCACGAGGGGTGGTCTGCCCGGCGCGTTCGGGGATAGGCCCGGCCGGACAGCGGAGTTCGGTGGACGCCCCGTACGCATGGGCTGGGATCTACGACCGGCGACTGTTGGACGAAAGTCTGCTGTTCTTCGACGAGGATTTGCGGACCTGCGAGGACCGTCCATGGATCTGGGGCCTGCATCTGCACGCGCGCACTTTCGCTCTTGTCGGGCTGCGCGGGGTCCGTTATCGGCGTGACGTGTCCGCGTCACTCTCCCACCTCGCCGACGAGCGGCAGTTCGACTTCATTCCGGCCTTCGAGCGGATCGTCCAGCAGGTGTGCGCCGACCGAGAGGCCGACTCATTGCTGCCCAAGGCTTTGCGTTCTTACTGTGCGGTGCTCTGCCACCACCTGAAGCAAGACGACCGCTACCCACCGGCGCTATGGCACAAGCTACGTGCCGCGAGCGCCACCTCGCTCGCGCAACTGCCGGCGGAGCCGCTACAGGCCGCAATCGCGGAGATGGACGTCGAGCGAGCAACCAGCCTCAGGAGTCTGCTGGAGGCGGCATGACGACCCAGGTCGTTCTCGCGTCCACGGCGTTCGGGTTGGCCACCGTGACGGCAGCGTTCGACAACGGTGGCTTCGAGCCCGGCCCACGCCGGATACTGGTGATCACCTGCAATACCGCGATGCCTGAGGCGACCACGCCGATGCAGGAGATCGCTGGCGTACCCGATCTGATGCGCCGCTTCGACGCGGTATACGACTACAACGCATGCATCGAGCCGCAGCACCCATCGATCTGGCACCCGCGCCTGGGGGATCTTCCGCTGTGGGAGCGTCACTTCCGAGGGCTCTGGGATTTGGGCGCCGACGATCTGCACCTGATCGTGGAGAGCATCCAGGTCAACCCCGCACAGGCACTCTGTCGCATCTTCGGCGATGCCCGGATCGACCTCTACGCCGACGGCCTTATGAGCTACGGCCCGACCCGAAACGTGCTACCGGAGATGGTCGCCAGCCGGATTGAGCGGCTGGTCCATCTGGATCTTGTGCCGGGCCTGACGCCGTTGCTGCTCAGCGAACGGCAGGTCCCCCACACCGTCATCTCGACCGAGTGCTTTCGGGCGGTGGTCAAGACCATGGTTGGCGACCGCGCCGCATTCAGCGGCAATGATCGAGTCGCCTTGATCGTGGGTCAGTATCTGGCCGCTGTCGGGATTCTGAGTGAGGGTGAGGAGCTGGACCTGTATGCGGCGATGATTTCCGGCTGCGTCGATGCCGGCTATTCCGCGATTGCGTTCAAGCCGCACCCAAGCGTGGGAGGAAGCCAGATCGCGCGGCTCCGCGATGTCGCCCGCTCGCGTGGCATTGGGCTGGCCGTAACCGACGACCGGGAACTGGCCGAGGCGTGCTTCGAGCGCGGCGGAGTCGAACTCGTTGTCGGTTGCTTCTCAACGGCGCTGTTGACCGCGTTGCACTTCTACGGCTTGCCGGTGGCGCGGCTCGGGACGGAATTGATGTTGGACCGGCTGACACCGTTCCAGAACAGCAACCGAATCCCGATCACGCTGGTGGATGCACTGGTACCGGACCTCTCCTCGCTGTCCCAATCCGCGAAACCACCCCGCCGCGCCCCTAAAGCCGACCTCAACGATCTGGTGGTCGCTGTGGCTTATGCCATGCAGCCGGAGCGGCTAGCGGCCCGCCGCTCGGAGGCCTCGGCGTTCCTCGCCGACCATTATGAGAGCCACTCCGGCTACTTCCGACGACTGCGGCTGAGCCGACTCGGCTTGCCAGGCAGCCTGCCAGCGCGGCCATCTCCACCGAAACCGACGTCGTTTGGCCGTCGCCTTCGCCGACGGGTGCGTCGGGCTCGAACTTCGTTGGGCCGATGGCTATTGGGCGCGTCTGGACCTTCGTTGGGCACTGACAACTCATCGGCAATCCCCTCAAACCGAAGAGAGTTTCGTTAGCGGGATTTTCGATCTTGGAACTGGCCTTGATCCTCGGCCAGCAAGCCTCCGCTCCTCCCGATGCCGTCCACGCTAGGAGAGAGGGACGCAAGGATATATAGACTCGCACCTATGCGTTTGCGGGGTGGTCTGTCCCGAGAGCCATGCTGGCGGATCCCGCAGCGTGAGCAGAGCTGGGTCGATGCCCGCGTCTTCGGAAATCAGCGATGACGCAACCCAGGATGGCTCGCATTGAGTTCGCTGCCGACCTACACATGTTGCGTGACTCCCTGGTCACCATGACCAAGACAGCATCGGAGGCCATCCGAGCTGCGACCACGGCGTTGCTGGACCAGGATCAGGAAGCGGTCCGCATGACTGCCGCACTAGAGCAGGATCTCGAGGACGGTCTGCTTGCTATCGAGCGGCGCACGTTCGAGCTCCTGGCTCGCCAGCAGCCAGTAGCGGGTGATCTCCGGCTGCTCATATCCGCCATCAAGATTGGAGCTGAGTGCCGGCGGATGGGTGCGCTGGCTCATCACATCGGCGCCGCCGCCACCCGCTCATATCCGGAACCAGCCATCCCCAACGAGCTGTCGGGGATCTTTCGCCGGATGGGCGATGTCGCAAACCGGATCGCTGACGGTGCTCGGGTCACGCTTCTCACCAGCGATGCCGAGGATGCGGCTCGCCTCGAGGTCGACGACGATGCTATGGATGGCCTGCGTCGTGCGCTGTTCCGAGCACTAATGCACGACTGGCCTCACGGCGTCGAAACGGCGGTCAACGTCGCCCTGCTCGGACGCTACTACGAACGGTTTGCTGATCATGCCGTAGCGATCGCCCAGTCCGTGATCTTCATCGTGACCGGTACAAAGCCTGGCTATGGATCGCCTACTCCGTGATCTTCAACGTGACCAGTACAAGCCTGACTATGGACCAGACCAGGTCGGCGGAGGCGTGCTCCGACGTGCGACGTGACCGCCGCCGGTTGGGTCCCACCGACTGTCTGAAGACAATATGAAGCAGTTGGTCGACGCTGGCGGGTCGGCGCAGACTTTTGGGTAAGTGGGCCAACCACTCGGTCACCCAGCCTGACCTGGCGTCGCTAGGAGGCGCCGATCGTTGACAGAGGCGGGGCTATACACCAGAGATGTGCATCTCTAGGGGCTAATCTCTTCACGATTCGTTAACCCGCTATTCACCTATGGCCACTTCGATTGAGCCTCGGTGGCGGGTTCGCCGACCACCCTGTGAGTGAATGAATCTGGAAGGAATCTGCTGTGTCTTCTCATTCGTTAAAGCTGGCCGGGGTGACCGCGCTCGCTGCTGCATCGTTGTTGGTGAGTGGGTGTGGTGGGCAGAATCAGGCCGGCAGTGCCAGTGGTGGTGAAAGTGCCAGTGCTGGCGGCGTCAGCGGCACCGTGACCGTGGATGGGTCGTCGACCGTCGCCCCCTTGAGCGAAGCAGCCGCTGATCTCTTTCGTGCGGTGGAGCCGGGGGTCAACGTAACCGTGGCAACCGCAGGCACGGGCGGTGGTTTCCAGAAGTTCTGCGCCGGCGAGACCGACATCTCCGACGCTTCGCGGCCGATCAAGGACGAGGAGGCCGCGGCATGCAAGGCTGCTGGGATCGACTTCACCGAGGTGATCGTCGCCAACGACGGCCTCTCAGTGGTGGTAAACCCTGAGAACACATGGGCGAAGTGCCTCACCGTGAAGCAGCTGAATACGATGTGGGCGCCGGAGTCGGAGGGCAAGATCAAGAACTGGAACCAGATCGACAGCTCCTTCCCTGATCAGCCGTTGACCCTGTTCGGCGCTGGCACTGATTCAGGTACGTTCGACTACTTCACCGACGCGATCAACGGCGAGGAGGGTGCCAGCCGCACCGACTACAGCCCATCCGAGGACGACAACGTGACGATCCAGGGTGTGAAGGGCGATAAGGGTGCAGTGGGCTACTTCGGGCTGAGCTATGTCGAGCAGAACCCCGATGCGATCAAGGCCGTTGAGATCGACGGCGGTGACGGTTGCGTGGCGCCCAGCAAGGAGACGGTACAGGACAAGACGTACAAGCCATTGGCTCGGCCGCTCTACATCTACGTGAAGAACTCGTCCTACAAGGACAATCAGGCCGTGAAAGCGTACGTGGACTTCTATGTCGAGAATGAGGCGAAGGTGGCTGAGGAGGCGCTGTTCGTCGGGCTAACTCCCGAGCAGAAGAAGACCGCACAGGACGAGCTCGGCTCGATCGCAGCCTGACGACCATGGACAAACTGACCGCGACCCAGCCGCAATCTGGGTCGCGGGCGGTTGCCGGGGATCGGACCGTTGGCACGCGCCGGGAGCCGGCCGAGCGGCCGCCGTCGTTGACTACGTCGGCGCGGCGACCCGGTGAAGCTGTTGCGAAGATCCTGCTGCGACTTGCGGCATGGCTGACGATCCTCATCACTGTCGGGATCGTGATCGCGCTGCTCGTCCCAGCGATCGAGTTCTTCCGCGAGATTTCCATCATCGACTTCTTGTTCGGGACGCGGTGGGCGCCTCGGTTCTCCAACCCGTCTTTTGGTGTCATCCCGCTGGTGACCGCGACTCTTTGGACCACCGCGATCGCGTTGATCACCGCCGTCCCGATCGGGCTCGGCGCGGCGGTCTTGCTCTCGGAGTACGCGCACCGCCGGCTGCGTGCGGTTCTGAAGCCGATCCTTGAGATCCTGGCCGGCGTTCCGACCGTCGTCTACGGTCTGTTCGCGCTCGCGTTCGTCCAGACCGTGGTGCTCAGGGACACGTTGCACCTTCCGACCGGGTCGTTCAGCGTGCTGGCCGCCGGTCTGGTGATGGGCGTGATGATCGTGCCCACGGTCGCCTCGCTGAGCGAGGACGCCATGTCCGCGGTTCCGATGGCCATGCGACAAGGCTCGGCCGCGCTAGGTGCGAACCGGATGCAGACCAGCCTCCGGGTGGTGGTTCCGGCCGCGCTCTCCGGCATCGTCGCCGCTGTCGTCCTGGGTATATCACGGGCGGTGGGGGAGACCATGATCGTGGCCATCGCCGCTGGCGGTCAGGCCCGCCTGGTCAGCGGCCCGTTGCAGCAGGGACAGACCATGACCGGCTTCATCGCCAACGCAGCGTTGGGCGACTCGCGAGTCGGCTCGATCGAATACAACACTCTGTTCGCAGTCGGGCTATTGCTGTTCGCTATCACCCTATTGATCAACTTCATCAGCATCCGGTTCGTGCGTCGATTCCGGGAGGCTTACTGATGAGCATCGCCACCGACATGCGCCGCCCGGCGCGTTCCCTGCAGGAACAAGCCAAGGGGGGCGAACGTAGTCCGAAGGCCATGATCTTCCTGGTGCTGCTGTGGCTGGCGATGTTCATAGCCATGACGGCGCTGTTGGTCCTGATCGTCACCACCTTGATCGATGGGGCGTCGCGACTGGATTTGCGGCTGTTTACCGAGTACCCGTCCTCGACGCCGGCGCGGGCCGGCGCGCGGCCGGCAATCCTTGGCTCCATCTGGGTGATCGCCACCACCGCGGTGCTGGCGATACCCCTCGGCGTCGCAGCAGCAGTCCAGCTCGAGGAGTTTGCCGACAAGACAAAGCGTTTCAACCACATGATCGAGCTCAACGTCCAGAACCTTGCGGCCATCCCCTCGGTGGTCTACGGTCTGTTGGCGCTGGCCGTGTTGACGCTGTTGGGGGTCCAGAACAAGAACCTGGTCATCGCCGGGGCTACTGCTCTCAGCCTGCTCATCCTGCCGGTGATCATCATCGCCACCCGGGAGGCGCTGCGGTCCGTGCCCGCGGAAATCCGCCAAGGATCGCTGGCCCTGGGAGCCACGCCTATGCAAACGATGTGGCGGCAGACTCTGCCCTCGGCGGTGCCGGGTATCGCCACCGGAGCGATATCTGGCGTTGTCGCGGGCATTGGGCGAGGCGGCGCCACTCCTCCTGCTCGGGGCATTGGTGTTTGTCAGCTATGACCCGAACGGGCTGCTGAGCGGCTACACCACCTTGCCGATCCAGATCTTCAACTGGACCGGTCGTCCCCAAGAAGAGTTTCGGACCCTCGCGGCCGCGGCCAGTATTGTCTTGCTCGTCCTGCTGCTCGCCATGAACGCCCTCGCCATCTACATCCGCAATCACTTCCAGCGCCGGTGGTAACCGAACCGAAGGAATTAGAGAACCGATGAGCGCACAGCAAGACCCCCAGGTCGAAGACCCCATGGTCGTCACTCACTTCGAACCACACGCTGAGGTTCACTTCGAGCCGGCCGACCAGACTCGTACTCGTGACGAGGAGTTGCCCGAGATCCCGTATGGGGTGATGGAGTGCGCCGACGTGGATGTCTACTATGGCGACTTCCGGGCGGTGTCAGGTGTCAACCTGGTATTTGGCTACAACGAGATCACCGCTTTGATCGGCCCGTCGGGCTGCGGGAAGTCGACGCTGCTGCGGTCCTTGAACCGAATGAACGACCTCATCATCGGAGCCCGCGTTACCGGTCAGGTGACTTTCCATGGCGAAAACATCTACGCCAAAGGCGTCGATGCGATCGAGGTAAGGCGCCGGATCGGCATGGTCTTCCAAAAGCCCAACCCGTTCCCGAAGTCGATCTACGACAACATCGCCTACGGTCCGCGAGTCATCGGCATGAAACCGTCCAATATGGACGACTTGGTCGAGGAAGCGCTCACCCAGGCCGCCTTGTGGGCCGAGGTCAAGGACAAGCTCAAGCAGTCAGCCTTCGGCCTCTCGGGTGGTCAACAGCAGCGGCTCTGCATTGCCCGGACCATCGCCGTAAAGCCCGAGGTGATCTTGATGGACGAGCCCTGTTCCTCGCTTGATCCCATCGCAACCGGCCGGATCGAGGACCTCATGGAGGAACTCAGGCAGATCTACACCATCGTGATTGTCACCCACAATATGCAGCAGGCTGCGCGTGTCGCTGATCGGACAGCCTTCTTCACAGCGCTGGCCGCTGAAGGCAGCGGCGACCGCACTGGCATGCTGGTCGAGTACGACAAGACGACCAAGATCTTCGGGAACCCTTCTGACCAGCGCACCGAGGACTACATCTCGGGTCGCTTCGGATGAGCTGACACCAGCCTGCGACAAACGCGATGACCTGGCAGGCGGCACGCTTTGGTGCCAGTCTGGGCGCGATTCGCTGGCCGTACCGAGTAATCGCTGTCGAGTCACCGTCTCGGATACTCGCACCTTGCGGGCACGACCGTTTGCTCGCGAGCGGAATCGACCTGCGTCCCTACCCCGACGGCCCCTCGGCCTTGTTCCACCTGATGGCTGAGGATCCTGGCGCCGTCCTGGCGCCGACAGATCTCGTTGGCGTGAACTTCCTACGCTTCATCCGGACGATTGTCGGCCGGTCCGACATTCCCGTCATCATCGGTCTCACGGGTGACGAGGAGTCCCATCAGTACGCCTTTCATGGTCTCGAGGCAGGGGCTCGCGAGTTGATCAGTCTCCCTGCCGGCCCTGACCAGCTGGCGTCAGCCATGCGCCAACTCGGCCTGACCAGGACGGAGTCAGCCGCGAGTCTTCAGTACGGGCCGATTGACCTCGACCGGCAAGCGCATCAGGTCCGGGTCTCGGGCACGGTGGTCCGCCTAGCACCTCGCGAGTTCGCCCTCGTCGAGTACCTGCTCGCGGAAGCCCCGCGAGTCGTCTCCGTTGCGGAGATCGCCGCGGTGATCGGTTACAACGAGCAGGTGGACGGCGCTGTTAGGGCTCGCAAGTACGTCGAGAAGCTCCGGCGCAAGCTCAATGAAGGGCGAACAGGACAGCCAGCGGTCCTCGAAACCGTACGCGGTCTCGGGTATCGCCTGATCGACAACTGATATGTGGCCCATGCCCCGCACGCCTGGGACTACCCCCGGCGCCACATAGACTCTGCCCGTGAGTGCGAACCCTGGGTGGTATCCCGATCCGGGTGGCGGACAAGGTCTCTTCCGGTACTGGGACGGCAAGGCTTGGTCGGCAGCAACCTCGCCCAATCCGAGCGCACCTCCACCGACGCAAGGTCTTGTCGGTGGAGGGACGCCGCAGCAAGGTGGCCAGCCCTACGGGCAGGGTGGACAGCCCGCGTACGGACAGGGTGGACAGCCCGCGTACGGCCAAGGTGGACAGCCCGCGTACGGGCAAGGTGGACAGCCCGGGTACGGCCAGAACTACGGCGGTGCGTACGCGAACTATCAGGAGCTCGAGAAGAAGAAGTCGCCGATCGGCTGGTGGATCGCCGGGGCCGCATTGGTGATTGTCATTATCGTCGTCGCCGTCCTTGCTATCCGTGCCGTGACCGGCGGCGACACCGGCACCGCGGGCGGGCCCGTCGCCGCAACCCTCGCAGGACGCCTGCCCGCCGCAAAGCACAGCAAGCCCTGAGGCGCCCGCCAGCCACCCGGCCGACGGACGAGTCCACGGCGGACCGGTGTCCTACCCACAGCTGGGTCCGCCCTGGGGGGCGCCGACTGGTGACAACCGGGTGCCGTTCGGAAGCGACGTCCAGCAGCAGATGGTTCTCGACCAGCTGAACTTTGACGGCCAGGGCACCAATTGGGTTGCCTCAATCCTTGTCGGGGAATTGCAGGCCGGCGACGGGTTCTTCACCCCAGAGCAGGGCTCTCAGATCGTTGTGAAGTGCATTCTCGGCGCGTTCTATGGCGACAATCCGGTCAACAGCAACGTGAAGGTGAACGAGAAAACCACTATCGACGGCCATGAGGCCTGGTTGGTGGAATCCCAGCTCACCTTCGACATCCCGGGGCTGGAGGCCAAAGGCGAGTACCTCATCGTGGCAATCGTCTCCGCCGGCAACCGGTCAGGTCTTTACTACGCCACGATCCCTGACACGCTTCCCGAACTCGTGGAGCCAGCTCGGGCCACCCTGACGCAGCTGCAGGTCGACGGCTAGCAGCCCGGGCTCGTCCCCTCGGCACATAAACTCGGCCCGTGAGTGCGAATCCTGGGTGGTATCCCGATCCGGGTGGCGGACAAGGTCTCTTCCGGTACTGGGACGGCAAGGCCTGGTCGGCAGCAACCTCGCCCAATCCGAGCGCACCTCCACCATCGCAAGGTCTCGTTGGCGTGGGGCTGCCGCAGCAGCAGGGCGGCCAACCTTACGGGCAGGGTGGACAGCCCGGGTACGGCCAATCTCCTTACGGCCAGGACTACGGCGGCAGCGCGTACGCGAACTACCAGGAGCTACAGAAGAAGAGATCGCCGATCGGCTGGTGGATCGCCGGGGCCGCATTGGTGATCGTCATTATCGTCGTCGCCGTCCTTGCTATCCGTGCCGTGACTGGCGGCGACACCGGCACCGCAGGCGGCGCGCCCGCACCGCAACCCTCCCAGGACGCCTGCCCGCCGCAGGTTACTGCAAGCCCTGAGGCGCCTGCCAGCCACCCGGCCGACGGACGAGTCCACGGCGGCCCGGTGTCCTACCCCGAGCTCGGGTCCGCCCTGGGGGTTGCCGCAGGGTGACAAATCGGGTGCCGTTCGGGAGCGACGTCCAGAACCAGATCGGTTGTCGACCAGGCAAACTATGACGGCAAGGGCGGCCAACTGGGTCGCCTCAATCCTCGTCGGGGAATTGCAGGCCGGCGATGGGTTCTTCACCCCAGAGCAGGGCTCTCAGATCGTCGTGAAGTGCATTCTCGGCGCGTTTCTATGGCGACAATCCGGTCAACAGCAATGTCAAGGTGAACGAGAAGATCACTATTGACGGCCATGAAGGCTGGCTGGTGGAGTCCCAGCTCACCTTTGACATCGAAGGCCTGGAGGCCAAGGGCGAAGTACCTCATCGTGGCAATCGTCTCCGCCGGCAACCGGTCAGGTCTGTACTACGCCTCGATCCCCGATACCACGCCGGAACTCATGCAGCCGGCCCGGGAGGCCTTGGAGCAGCTGCAGGTCGACGGCTAGTTTCTTGGAGCCGCGCGCAGCCCTCAACAATGAGCTAGGCCACGGCGATCTTTCATGGCCACGACCCGTGCTGCGCTATTCGTCACCCGCCTTTCGAAAGCCGGATTGTCGGATGCCTCACGCTTGATCGCGTCGGCCATCGAGGTCGCCAGCCTGGCATCGCCAACAATCAGCAGGTCGCCTCCTGCGCGAACGAAGCGGCGCGCACGTACCTCTGGGCGGAGGCTGCGCAGCCCAGCGGCCGCTAGATCATCGGAGATCACAACACCGGAGAATCCGAGATCCTCGCGCAGCATCTCTTCCATGATCATGCTCGAGAACGCTGCGCGATTATCGTCGTCGATCTTGTTATAGAAGGCCGAGGACACCATCACCATGTCGGCACCGGCATTGATGGCCGCACGGAAGCCGGCGAGCGCAACATCGTCTCGCGTCGTCCTCGTGTCGACGACGCGACTCACGAAGTCGGTGTTGCCGCGTACCCGTCCCAGCCCGGGGAAGTGCTTGACCGCCGTCGCCACACGGGCACGGTCCATGCCCTCGGTGAATGCAGCCACTTTTGCGGCCACCCTCTTGGGTGAGGGGCCATATCCGCGACGGAGCTGACCGATCGGCTGGTTGACCCAGACCATCGGCATGGGCACAACATCGGCCACCGGCGCCAGGTTGGCGTTGATCCCGGCTTCCTTCAGCTCGCGGCCCCAGTCGTACGCGTTCCTGCGAAGGTCAGTATCGGACTGCTTGCTTTGGACGCGCGCCGACGGAATCGTCGCGAAACCGGGACCCTTGAGCCGTTGAACGCGTCCACCCTCCTGGTCGGCGGCGATCAGCACTCGCACACCCTCTGGATTCCGCGTCGCCCCGCGTACGTCGCTGACGACTCGTCGGACGGCATTCTTTCCTGCTGTTGTGGTGCCGAGCAGGATGATGCTTCCCGCCCGAGTCTCCTCCACAATCGCCTTCTCCGAACCGCTGATCCCCTCTGAGCTGACACCGACCATCAGCAGCTGGCCGACCCGCTCCGACAAACTCATCTTGGCGACGACTTGTGCGCAGCTTTCTTGCACGGTGAATGACTCCGACGCTGTTGGCTTCTTCGCATCGTCCGGTGAGGGTGTCCGCTTCGCGGATTCTGGACGTGGTTGACCCGGGCCTCTCTGGAACCGTCGGGGTCGCAGTGGACCCCACGCCGCAGCCAGCGAACACGACAGTGGTCAGGATCGCGCAGCGGAGGAGCCAGGCCCGCCGACCGCGTATCGCTGGACGCACAGCACCTCGATCCCCGTCAATTTCACCGCATGAGCCGGTTGGCCGCCTCAGCAGTCCGGACACTAGGGTTGTCGCATCCTGGTGCGGAGGCGATGCAGCATCCACACGTATGCCCACACGGTCTGGAGGACAACCCCATGTCGAGTGTCACCAGCGTAAGCCCACGCACTCTGGGCGACGTAATTCCCGGCGGCCTGGTCCGCAGCATCGCCCTGGTGATTGGCGGAGCCATTTTCGTCGGTCTGACTGCTCAGGTCTCGATCCCCTTACCGTTTACGCCAGTGCCGCTCACGCTGCAGACCTTCTCCGTCTTGCTGGTTGGTGCTGCTTTGGGCAGTGTCCGGGGAGCATCCTCCATGGCCCTGTATCTGCTCGCCGGGGTGGCTGGCGTGCCGTGGTTCGCCAACCAGCAGAGCGGCTGGGCGTTTGCTTCCTTCGGCTACATCGTGGGCTTCGTCGTGGCGGCTTGGCTGGTCGGGCGGCTTGCCGAGCGAGGCGCTGACCGTCGCGTACTGTCGACCATCGGAATGATGGCGCTCGGGAACCTGATCATCTACGGCTGCGGGGTGGCTGGCTTGATGGTCATAGCGGATATGTCGTTCGGCAAGGCACTCACACTTGGGGTGCTGCCCTTCCTGATCGGCGACGCGATCAAGATTCTGTTGGCGGCTGTGCTGCTACCCGGCACCTGGAAGTTGATCAACTCGCGCCGTAGCTCCTAAATCATCGTCATGGCTTTCTCGGCCGAGGTTCTCTCGACGGGCCAGGGGGGCGGTCACGCAGTCGTGGTGCCTAAGGAAGTCGCGGCAATGTTTGGCTCGAAAAGGCCGGCGGTGTTGGCGCATGTGAACGGTGTGGAGTATCGCTCCCGGCTGGCGGTTTATGGCGGTCAGAGCTATCTCGGCCTGCGTAAGGACCTGCTCAGGGAGCTCGACGTGGGGGTCGGCGACGTGGTCCAGATCGAACTGGTCGAGGATCTCCAGGAGCGCGTAGTGGTAGAGCCAGCTGAGCTCACCACAGCACTCGCGGAGAATCCAGCGGCCAAGGCCGCGTACGAGCAATTGCCCTACAGCCACCGCACCGAGTACGCGCGCTGGATTGACGAGGGTAAGAAGCCTGAGACCCGTGCTGATCGCGTAGCCAAGACAATCAAGCGGCTGACCGAGCCTCGCTGAGCCCGCCGATACGGCCATTCGCTCCCGTACGCCCATCAATCCCTTGCTCGTCCGAAACCTACGCCTACGTAGGCTGCGGTCGGTCTGCACGGGTTGCAACGTGTGTAGAGCGTATGCAACCTGCGTTTACGTAGGTTTCATACAGAGTGAGCGGGCCACGCGCCACGGCGGTCTCAGCCGCCGAGGCCAATCAGGGGAGGCCGGATCCGGTGCCGATGATACAAAGGTCAAAGTGCCGCACCCCGCCATCGTGCCAGCACGCCACAGCGTTACTGCCCGGTAGCGCTTGCCGTGCGCGGGAGAATCGGGCAACGATAAGGCGTGGCTGGCATAAGCCTGGGCGGCAGGCTGAGCCGTCATCGGCGGAACAGGATCCGCTTTCTCGCGCTCGCCCGGCGCTCCAGCAATTACACGATGCATGCGTGGTACGTCCGGGTGGTCGCGTTGGTCATCATCGCCGGTTTGTCCATCGGCAGTCGCAGCAGCTTGCTGGCGATCGCGCTCTGCCTAGCTGCCTCTCTTGGCAGTTTTCTCTTGTGGATCAACGAGCGGCACCTGCGACGCGGTACTCAGCCGCGCTTTTGGTTGTCGCAGGCCTATCTCCGGAACGTGATCAAAACCGATGGTCTACACCGTCTGAGCCTTGGCTCGTACTTCGAGATTCCGGAAGCCTTCGTGCTGATCGCGATCCCCTCATGGATAGCGACTGATGATCCGCTCTGGGCGCGCCTGATCATGTTGGCGGCGGCCACGATCTTCTTGATCACGACATCCTTGCTGATCTTCAACGACCATACGTGGTTCAATCCTGACGAGATGGACCCTCCAGCCTGGCACGAGATCTTCCGGCGCCTCGCGGGGCCGATCACAGCGTTGCCTGTCTGTCTGATTGCTTTGCCCGCCGATTGGGGACCCAACGGCTGGCCCGCAGCGCTGGCTATCTCGTTGCTGCCTCTCGCGGTCGTCGGCTCGCGAATATCAGACACTGACCTGATCATGAAGACGCTGCCCGATCTGGTTCAGGCGGAGTCGCACGCGGGACGCGAATTGGTGATCAGCGAGACGCACGGCGCGCTCTCAACCAATCTCAGGCTCATCGAGCAGCAGGCCCGCGAGATCCGCGATGTCTCCCCCGGCCTGTACGACCTTGCCGTCTCGGCAAACAGCCGGCTGCGTGAGACGCTGACCCTCGCCCAGCTCGGCCATGACAGTTCCACGAGCGTACAGAATCTCGAGGCGCCAGTACTCACCTTGGCGCGCGCCGTCGGTGCCAAGGCTCGCATCGACATTAGTGTCGACACGCTATCCGCCAGCGATCGTGATCTTGCGCGGTTGGTACTGAACGACCTGGTCGGCAATGCATTGAATGCCGGAGCGGGCGCGATCCAGGTAGCTGTGGCGCCCGATGGCGGACAGGTTGCGATCTCAGTGACTGATGATGCTCCGCCCATGGCAGACGGAGTGTGGAAGACTCCCGCAACGAGCTCGGCGCGCCTGGAGGCTCGTCTGAGAGGCCTCTCCGGATCGCTGACGTCAATACAGAACGGGGCCAGCAAAACTGTCACGGCCCGCTGGCTACCAGAAAGTGAGTGATCAAAGTCCGCAGATGATCAAGCTTCTACAGATGATCAAGTGCAGTGAGGGCCGTCGGTGAGCACGGGCGGAGTGTTGCTGGTGGACGACGTGCCCGGCGAGCGAGCAAACTTCGAGCGGGCGTTCGGGAGAGATCTCACGGTGGCCCCTTCAATCGACCGGCTGAACGAGCAGCTCCGTTGCGGTCTGACCTGGGACATCGCCTTCGTGGACTTCAACCTCAGCTCGCCGACCAGCACTGGGCTGACCGCCCTGCTCCGCCTACACCACGGGCGTCCGGCCACTCAGATCGTCACCTACAGTCAGTTCACTGAGAGCGGTCGGACGCTGTACGCGGCTTCGGCTCACCACTGGTTCAAGGCGTCTGCGCTGATGGACAAGACGAAGAACGATCCTGGCACACTCGTGCGCTATCGCGAGTCGATCTCCAGCGGCATCAACCCGACGCCGGTGCCCTGGCAGCGACGACTCCAGTGGGCTCCGCTCATCGACAACCTCCTGGCCGACGCGTCGTGGGTGAGAGTCTGGCGGGCGCTCCGCGACGCCGCCGGTGACATGGCGCTTGTCGCCGAGATGCTGCACGTCGACTCGAGCAGCTTGCGTGGCTTCAAGGACCGCGCAACCGAGGCCGCCATCGAGTTCAATGAAAAGTTCCACGACATCCCGCACCCGGGGCGTACCCGGAACAAGAAGGGAATCCTGGCGGCCTTCGCAGCCGAGCATCGCCATTTCCTGACCGCACCGGACCTCTCGACGGTGATGTCACCAGGTACCCGGCGGCGCTGCTAGCAGCGGACTAACCTTTGCGTTCGCGCATAGTGCTTGAAGGCCGTGCTCGCGGCAACGAGAGGTAATGCTGGCGCTCAGCCGGATCGAAATGTTCGATCGCATAACGCAGCGCCGTACGGGGCATTGTTGCCGCGTGCTGATCAAGAAAGCGACGCAGTTCATCAGCGTCGACCTTCTTACCCGCCTCTCGGAGCGACCAGCCGACGGCCTTGTGGATCAGGTCATGACGGTCAGGCAGCAGGATCTCGGCCAGCCGGTAAAGATCGGTCGTTTCACCACGGCGCAGGAAGCGTTGGCTGCCGACCATGGCAATCCGGCGGTCCCACAGCAAGCCAGACCGAGCCAGCTGGTAGAGCGGTGATCGGTCGCGGTCGAGCAGGTAGCCCCCCACGATCGGGCCGCAGCTGATGTCGACGAGGTCCCAGTTGTTCACATGGCTGGTGTTGCCGAGATAGGTGTCATAAATCAGCCGCAGTTCGTCATCGTCGCCGCGCTTGACAAGCTTCTTCGCCCGCTCGCTCATGACGACCAAGGTGATCAGTCGATGCTCATGAATGGGGCTGCGCAGCATCGGAAGCCACTGATCGGGTTCGAAGGCTGAGTTGAGGTACGGCTTGGCCAGCCGGCGGAGCTCGCCAAGTTTGAGACCGAGGAAGATGTCCCCTTCCCCGTAGCTACCGGGTGCGACCTTGAAGTACCTGGCAAGTGCCCGTGCATTCTCCTGACTGGCGGCAGCATCCATGGCCCGTACGAGGTCGTCCATGATCGCCACAATGCCACCAGGCGGTGACGGTCGCCGCTCGTAGGCGATCGATATCCCACGCTGCGTGGGATGCTGACGCTGTACATGGCATGCATGCCGTGCACAGCGTGAGCAAGCTGGGTACAGCCGTAGCAAATGTACGCGGTGTCCGGCTCAGATGCCGGCGTAAGAGTGCAAGCCCGAGACCAGCAGGTTGATGCCGACAAAGTTGAACCAGAACGACGCCAGGCCAATGATCGCGATCACGGCCGCTCTGGTGCCGCGCCAGCCGGCCGTTGAGCGCGCGTGCAGATAACACGCATAGATCACCCAGGTAACCAGGGCCCAGGTCTCCTTGGGGTCCCAGCCCCAGTAACGTCCCCACGCGTACTCGGCCCAAATTGCTCCCGCGACCACTGTGAAGGTCCACAACGGGAAAGCAAAAGCATTGAAGCGGTAGGCGATCACGTCGATCTTGCGCGATTCCGGGAGCCGCTCGAGGTAGCCGCGGACTGTGCCCCGATCCTCGGCGCGCTTCTTGACCAGATAGAGGATCGACATCACTCCGCCGACGTTGAATGCAGCCCCTGAGATCGCCGCTGCCACGATGTGGATCAGGAACCAGACCGAGTGCAATGCCGGTACCAGCGGCGCCACCGCGACATAAAACACCGTCACCGCGAGACCATTTCCAACGGCGGCGAGCATAGTGACAGGGAGTCCGAGCCAACGGAGTCCGGCCCGCCACACCAAGATCAGGTAGACCCCGACGACAAAGACCATCGCCGTGATCGTGAACTCGAACATGTTGCCCCACGGCGCTCGTTGCGCAGCAAGCGCCCGTGTCAGCACACCAAAAACACTCAGCAGGAATCCCAGCACGGTCAGCCCCACACCGATCCGGCCGAACTGCTCGACCCGCCGGCTGGCGGCGGGATCGGTTTCCGGGTCGGTGATGAGGAGCGGTGTCGGTTTGAGCACGCCCTTCGACAAGCTCAGGGCGCATTTGAGAGGGCTCAGGGCTCATTTGTGACGGCTCAGGGGGCAGCTGCCCGTCGCTGCCTTCCACGGCCGCAACATCCACCAACTCCCGCGCAACAGGCTTGGATGCGCCAAGTCGCCGCGCGGCGGCCCATTCGGCCGTGTGGGCGCACATCGCGAGTGCGTAGACAACCACCGAGCTGACCAGGGCGAGGCTGGAGTAGTACTCGTAGGTCATCTCGCGCTCACATCCTCAGGCGTGCGTGACAGCTCGGCGGCCAGCTCGGCGACGTCCTCGGTGAGGCCGGCGCGAGCATCGGCACGGTCCAGTCCGCCGACCTCCACCACCCTATGGCCTGCCCCATCGCCGCGGACCCGAATCCAGACCCGGCGTGGACGGACGAACAGCGACAAGCACAAGCCCGTGACGGCAAATCCCAGCGCGATGAGAGAGATCGGTACGCCGGGTGTGGCACCGATCTGCACCTTGACCCAGCGCACCCAGCCGTCCAACTGAATTGAGCCCCTGCCATCGGGGAGGTTCACGCCATCTCCCACACTGAGGCCGATCCGCACCGGCTGGCCGTCGGCTTCCTTCAGTTGGCTGAGCCCGGCGGTGTCGAGCGAGTAGACATTCTCCGGTTTACCGGTCTCCACCTTCGGCGGTCCATGCCAGACGTTCACGAAGAGCGCAGGGTTGAGGGCATCCGGGAAGACCGACTGCGGTCCCTGGTCGTTGAGCACTGCAGTCGGGAAGAAGAACGCCTCAAAGGCGAGGCGCTCTGGCCGAGCGTCGGGAGCCTTGATAGCCCCGATCGAGCTGAAGTTGCCGTCCTGCGGCAGCAGCACGACAGGGCCGGAGAAGGCAACGTTGCCCTCGGCGTCCTTGACGGTGACCTTGGGGGCGTAGCCGTGCCCGATCAGATGCACAGTCGTGTCACCGATGCGGAGCGGCCTGTTGACTTCGAGAATCTCCTGACGAGGCGCTGCCCCGGGCCGCTCGGTTACCTCGACTCCCGCCCGGAACAGCCGGGCTGCCCCGCGCTGTACCGGTCCAGTCTCGAACTTCACGTCGAAATCCTTCACGGTGACGCTGAAGGGCGCCAGATCCGCCTCAGTGAACCGAGCGCCGGCCGAGAAGTCGTCGTACTGGGTGAGGTTGTTGGAGAAGCCCTGACCCACGATCACCACGCTGGTGCCACGGAAGCCGAAAAGCGCGCCGATCGCTACCCCGATGAGCACGAAGACCAGGCTGACGTGGAACACCAGATTGCCAGCCTCACGGAGGTAGCCACGTTCTGCCGCCACGCTGTCGCCGTGGGCGTCAACGCGGTAGCGCCGCTGCCGCAACGCGGCCGCGGCCCGGTCGAGAACGTCACGATCGCTGTCGGTCGTATCCGCCGTGGCGTACGCGGGCAGCCGGACGAGGTTGCGCGGCGTTTTGGGCGGGCGCGCGCGCAGTGCCCTGGCGTACACGCCGATCCTCGGGACGATGCAGCCCACCAAAGAGACGAACAGCAACAGGTAGATCGCGGAGAACCAGGGCGAGCTGTAGACATCGAAGAGGCTGAGCCTGTCGTATATCGGGCCCAGTCTCGGATGTTCGTTGAGGAAGTCGGTCACCCGGACCGGCGATGTCCTGCGCTGCGGTACCAGCGAGCCGGGAATCGCGGCAAGTGCGAGCGCGAACAACAAGATCAGTGCCGTACGCATTGAGGTGAGCTGGGTCCACAGATAGCGCAACCCACCGCGCCAGCCCAATCTTGGCAGGTCGGCTCGACCAGGTCGCCTTGCTCGACTTGGCCGCCGGCTCGCGCGTCTTGATCGCCGTCATGTCAGATCACCGTCTCGAAGGTCGACGCCCACTGTCGCAGCACCGCAGTCAAGGTGTTCCACGTGCCGGTGACAAGGAGTAGGCCGACGACGATCAGCAGCGCTCCACCGATCTGCATCACCAGTTGCTGGCGCTCCCGGAGAAACGCGACGGCAGAGGCCATTCTGGTAAAGGCCAGTCCGGCGATCACGAACGGTATGCCGAGCCCGAGTGCATAGACAAAGCCGAGCAGTCCGCCGCGTACCGCCGTGCCCTCGTTGAAGCCAAGGTTGACCACCACGCCGAGGGTCGGTGACAGGCAGGGTGTCCAACCGAGCGCGAACACCACACCGACCAACGGTGCCGCAGCAACGCCTACCGCGGGAACGCGATGCAGCCGCAAGTCGCGTTGGCCGATCTTCAACACACCCGCGAAGATCAGGCCGAGCATGATGATCACTACGCCGAGCACCCGGGTGATCACGTCCCGGTACGCCGCCAGCAACTGTCCTGCGGAACCGGCGACGACGCCGGTTATGACGAAGACCACCGCGAAACCCAGCACGAACAGCGAGGCACCGGCCAGCATCCGGCCGCGGCGCGGTGATCCTTCGACGACTTCGGCGGCTCCCAAGCCCGTCGCATACGACAGGTAGCCCGGCAGCAGTGGCACTACACAGGGCGAGAAGAACGACACCATCCCAGCAAGCAACGCCACCGGAAGCGCCAAGGCCATCGACCCGCCGACCGCGGTCTCCGCCCAGCTCGCCAAGTCCAGAGGAGTCATCAGTGACCATTCGCGACATCGTTGATCATGTCCACCAGGGTGATCTTGGAAACCTCACTCAGTACGCGGACGGCAAGTCGGCCCTCTCGATCGATGATCATGGTCGAGGGAATGGCGCTGGGCGGGAGCTCGCCGGCAAACGCCAGCAGCACTTTCCCTGTGGGGTCGTAGATGCTGGGATAGGTGATCTTGAAGCTCCGAACGAATGCCTCAGCGGGGGCCGGGTCGTAGTCCTTGCTGGTGATGCCAACGAACTGGGCGATCTCTCTGGTCTCGACACTCGCCGCCTGTAGATCGGGTGCTTCTTTGCGGCAGGGTGGACACCATGAGCCCCAGACGTTGATCACCACAACCTTGCCGCGGTAATCCTGACTCGAGATTGTCTGGTTGCGGCCGAGAGCGGGGCCGGACACGGTCGGCAACTCTTTGCGCTGGTCGGGCGGGATCCGGGTAAGGTTCCGCGGCACTGTGGGATAGCCCACCTGGCCCGCACTCCGGGTTTGCTCATCTGCCCCGGTGCGAGCACAGGAGACCAGGATCAGTGTGGCGGCCAAAGCCGCAGCAATGCGGACCGCCGTGTGCCGCATCAGGCCCCTGCAACGAACTTCTTGGTCTGATGCGGACGGAGTAGCTCAGCAGCTGGCTCTGAATAGCTGACCGACGTAACGCGGCCGTCGATGTAGGTGAACGATGTGACGCTACCCAGCGTGCACTGGCGTTTCCGCGGGTCGTGGATCATCCGGCGGCCCTCCGCGTTGATACGTGCGATCCAGATCGGGAGCTGATGGGTCACGATCAACGCCTCGTGGCCGAACGCGGCATCGCCAGCATCTTTCATCGCGGGGCGCATTCTGGTCAGGATTTCCGTATAGGCCTCACCCCAGCTCGGCTTGAACGGGTTTCGGAAGTAGAGCCAGTTCTTGGGATGACGCAACGCACCGTCAAAGGAAAGCCGCAGCCCCTCGAAATAGTTGGCCGCCTCGATCACTCGGTCGTCGATGACCACCGGCAGACCGAGTGTTTCGGCCAGTGGTGCGGCCGTCTCCTGTGCCCTCTCCAGCGGCGAGCTCCTGAGGTGTACGACGTCCCGCTCCCGGAAATGCTCAGCGACCCGCTCGGCCATCTCCCTGCCCAGCTCAGAGAGGTGATAGTCGGGGAGGCGGCCGTAGAGCAGCCCCGCGGGGTTGTCCACTTCGCCGTGTCGTACGAGATGCACAATTGTCCGGTTCTGACCCATCGGCCCCTCGTCCCGCTATCCCGAGACGCTCGCGGCGGCAGCCGCGGCTGGCAGCGCGTCCACGATCCGATTCACGGCTCTATCATCGTGCGCAGCCGAGAGAAACCAAGCTTCGTACACGCTCGGCGGCAAATAGACGCCTGAGCGAAGCATCGAATGGAAGAACGCGGCGTAGGCCGCGGTGGACTGCTGGGTGGCGATGGCGTAGTCCGGCACGGCGGTCACGCCCTCGGGTACGAAGAAAACGCTGAACAAGTTCCCGGCGTTTTGGATGACATGTGGCACACCAGCGGTATCGAGGGCAGCTTTCACGGCGGCCCGCAGCTGGGCCGCTGTGCGGTCAATCAGCTCATAGACCTCCTGCGTCGCCAACCGCAGCGTCGCGAGACCGGCGGCCGTGGCTATGGGGTTTCCGGAGAGTGTGCCGGCCTGGTAAACCGTGCCAACCGGTGCCAAGTTCTGCATGAGGTCGACACGGCCGCCGAACGCCGCCGCAGGAAAACCGCCACCCATCACCTTGCCGAAGGTCATCAGGTCGGGCCTTGCCCCATCGAGGCCGAACTGTCCCGATCGGCTCACCCGGAAGCCTGTCATCACCTCGTCGGAGATGAACAAGGCGCCATGATCGTGGGCAATGCCGGCCAGAAAGGCGTTGAAGCCGATGCCATCCTCAATCCCAGGCGGAATAACACCCATGTTGCCGGGCGCAGCCTCGGTGATCACCGCAGCGATATCCTCGCCGAAGCTGGCGAAGGCCTCTTGAACGGCATCCCGGTCGTTGTAGCCGAGCACGAGGGTGTCCGCGATGGTCGCGTCTGTCACACCTGGAGTGCCAGGTATCGACAGCGTTGCCACTCCAGAGCCGGCGGCAGCGAGCAGCGCGTCCACATGTCCGTGGTAGCAGCCGGCAAACTTGATGATCTTGTTGCGGCCAGTCACACCCCGGGCGAGGCGCAGCACCGACATGGTGGCTTCGGTGCCAGAGTTGACCAGGCGGACCTGCTCGACCGGCATCCGATCGATGATTTCGCCAGCAAGATCAACTTCGGCTAGCGTGGGTGCACCGTACGAGGTACCGCGCAGAGCCGCGTCAGCCACCGCATCGATGACCTCGGGGTGGGCATGGCCCAACAGCATCGGACCCCAGGAACAGACCAGGTCAACCAGCTCGTTGCCGTCGATGTCGTAGAGGTACGCGCCGCTGGCGCTGGCGATGAATCGCGGTGTGCCGCCGACAGATCTGAAGGCACGGACTGGCGAGTTGACCCCACCCGGTATCACAGTCTTGGCCCGCTCGAAGGCAGCCTCGCTGCGTACGGTGCCTGCAACCGGTCGGACGGTCATCGCCGCCTTGTTGCCCATTCGAGGGCCCAATAGCTCAAGATCAAATCGGCGCCAGCGCGGCGGATCGAGGTCAGCGCCTCGTCAACCGCCGCGTCCCTATTGATCCAGCCATTGGCCGCCGCGGCCTCGATCATGGCGTATTCCCCGGACACGTTGTATGCCGCCACCGGAAGATCGACCGCCTCCCGCACCGCACGTACCACATCCAAATAACCGAGTGCCGGTTTCACCATCACGATGTCGGCACCCTGTTCGATGTCGAGAGCCACCTCCCGGAGCGCCTCGCGGATGTTGGCGGGATCTTGCTGGTAAGTCCTGCGATTGCCGGTGAGTGAGGAGGCGACGGCCTCGCGGAAGGGCCCGTAGAACGCCGAGGCGTACTTCACCGAATAGGCGAGGATCGCTACATCTGAGGCTCCCGACGCATCCAGGGCGTCCCGGATGGCGCCGACTTGGCCGTCCATCATGCCGCTCGGTCCAACGGCGTGAGCTCCGGCGGCCGCGTGCAGCACCGCCATCTGGGCGTAGATCTCGACGGTCGCGTCATTGTCGACCGCGCCGGACGCGGTGAGCACGCCGCAATGTCCATGGTCGGTGAACTCATCAAGGCAGACGTCGGACATGACCAGGCACTCGTCGCCGACTTCCTCACGCACCGCTCGGATCGCGGCAGTCAAAATGCCGTCCGGATCGAGCGCACCGGAGCCGCGCGCGTCCTTGCGCAGAGGGACGCCGAAGAGCATCACGCCTGCCAGGCCTGCGTCTGCGGCTTCCACCGCCGCCTTGCGGAGCGTATCGAGGGTGTGCTGCACGACACCAGGCATTGAGCTGATGGGCCGTGGCTCTCGCAACCCTTCAGCTACAAACATGGGCAAGATCAGTTGGCGCGGCTCGAGGCTGGTCTCGGCCACCATCGCCCGCACAGCTGCGGTCGTCCGTAGTCGCCTCGGCCGGTGACGGATTCCTGCGGGCTGAGCTTGTCGAAGCCCGGCATCAACCCTTCGACAGGCTCAGGGCGCATCCCGTCGACAGGCTCAGGGCGCATCCCTGCGACAGCTTGCTCACTCACCTGCTCTGCAGCCCTTCGACAGGCTCAGGGCGCATTGATTGAGCTCCGTCAGACACGACGACGCGTGCCAGGACGCCGCTGTGAGGGCTTCAGGACCGGCTCGCCGGCTTCCAGGAAGGCGTCGCGGCGTTGCGCGGCGAAACTGGCCAGTGCATCCGCCAGGTCCACAACCGACGGCTTGGCGGCGATGACGTCCACGCGCAGGCCATGCTCCTCACAGGTGCGCGCCGTCGCCGGCCCAATGACCGCGATGATCGTTGAGGCATGCGGCTTCCCCGCGATGCCGACCAGGTTGCGCACTGTCGATGACGACGTGAACACTACGGCGTCGAACTTGCCGGTCTTGATCGCCTCACGGACGGGTGCGGGAGGCGGGGTGGCCCGTACGGTGCGGTAGGCGGTGACGTCCTCGACCTCCCAGCCCAAGTCCTTCAAGCCTTCGGCCAAGGTCTCCGTGGCGATGTCGGCGCGCGGCAGAAAGACCCGGTTGATCGGGTCCAGCACATCGTCGTACGGCGGGAACTCGGCTGCTAGACCCGCGGCGGACTGCTCGCCCTGCGGCACAAGATCAGGTTCGATTCCCCAAGCCTGCAAAGAATTGGCGGTCACCTCACCAACGGCGGCAACCTTCAAACCGGAGAAGGCGCGAGCGTCCAGCCCGTACTCCTCGAACTTCTCCCGTACGGCCCTGACCGCATTGACCGAGGTGAACGCCACCCACTCGTAGCGACCCTCGACTAGCCCTCGGATCGCCTTGTCCATCTGCAGCGGACTGCGCGGCGGCTCGACTGAGATGGTGGGCACCTCTTCGCTGTGCGCTCCATAGGTGCGCAAACGCGCCACCATCGGCGCCGCCTGGTCTTTGGTACGCGGCACCAGCACCCGCCATCCGAAGAGAGGCTTGGTTTCGTACCAACTCAACTCGTGACGTTGCTCTGCGGCGGCCCCGATGATGACGTGTACCGGGTCGGAAGCCGGCGCCTTCACCGACCGCACCGCGGCCACCAGCCCATCCATGTTGGTCGTCAAAGTGATCTGTTCGGTGCTGCCTCCGTGCAGCGTGACGACCACATGATCATCTCCCGGCCGGCCGGCGGACTTTGCTGCCTCGACCAAACCGCCGATCATCGAAACCACGGTGCTCACCACGATCGTCGCGGCGGAACCCCATTGAGCCGTTCCGTTCTTACTGAACTTGCCGTCAATGACCGAAGCGAACTGCACCCCTCCAGCATGGATCAGATCGATGCCGGCGTACTCCGGGACTGCGGTCAGGCTGGACACCCCGGGTACGACCTCGAAGTCGATGCCACCCCGCACGCACGCTGCAGCCTCGTCGGCGACAGCGTTATCTAGGAATGGGTCGCCGCTGACGAGCCGCACCACCCGGGTACCAGTCGACGCCTGCTTGAGCACGATCTTGGCGCGCGCTGAAGGGGTTAATGGCCTGCGAGCCTCGGTCAGGCCAAGCGTAAGCACCTCGGCACCCTCGGCCAGCGTGATGGCGGGATGAGCCAGAATCTCTTGCTGCCGATCATTGTCCAAGATCACCGAACTGGCGTCCGCCAGGGCCGCAATGGCGCCCAGCGTCAGCAGATCGGGATCACCCGGTCCGGTGCCGACAAAGATCACTCGACCTTTGGCGATGGGTGCGGTTGGAGTAGCTGACGTGGAGGTCCGGGGCCTACGAGCCGAGGATGTGCTCACTGACTTCTCGCGTTCTGTTGTTCAGCCCAGCCGCCTCTTGGCGGCTGAGAGCCTCAGGTTGTTCAAACGTGTTGCTCCCGCAACTGCGCCAGTACCTCACCAGCGTGGGCGACCCCGAACTGCTCCGGATCAGTGGCCGATCCGTGCGCCTCCAGCCTTAGGACTGAGCCTGCTTTGGTGGGTTCTGACAAGTTGCTCAGTAACGTTCTCCCAATTACCGCCCTCAGAGTCAAATCGAGACTTGTACCACGGACTGCTGTAACCACTGCATGGGCCCCCACCGGAGCGGTACAGCCAGCTTCCAGTGCACTGAGAAAACCCCGTTCTACAAGGGATTCTGCTCGCGCAACTAAGTTGTCGAGAACTGCCAACCGTTCCCGCAGCTCAATGCTGAGAGAACGATGAATTTCTAGCGCGAGGGCCCCTTGTCCGGGTGCTGGAATCATCACCTGATGATCAAGGATCTGTGCTGGGAGCCGCTTGACCACGATGGGTTCGGAGACCATCTCGATCTCTGGTAGCAGGCCGAGCCGGCGCAACCCCGCCGCGGCCAAGATCACCGCATCGACCTTCCCCTCTCGGACTCGCTCGATTCGGGTCTCGACATTCCCCCGGATCGGGACGACCTCCAATTGCATGTCCCGGCCTGCCGCCCAGTCGATCATCTGCATCGCACGCCGCGGAGCTCCGGTACCAAGCCGGGTGCCGTCGGACAGATCATCGAGTCGCCGCCCCACCAGAACGTCCCGGGTGTCCTCACGCGCGGGAATCGCGATGATCTCCAGATCCTCGGCAGGCGTCGTCGGCAGATCCTTGAGTGAGTGCACCGCGACATCAATCTCATCTCGACGCAGAGCGTCGCGTACTGCGCTGACAAAGACCCCGGTACCGCCGATCTCGGTGAGCTGGCGCTGATCAAGATCACCGGTCGTCGTAATGCCCACGAAGGTGCGTGTTGATGCCGTCGGCCGCCAGCGCGGTGGCTACCTGGCCCGCCTGTGCACGGGCCAGCGCCGACTTACGTGCGCCGAGCCGGATGGGTCGGCTCAGAGGGGCCCTCGCCATCAGGTCCAACGAAGCATTAGGGCCCGACCTCTGGCGACATCACGGCGGCGACGGTCTGCGGGTCAAGCGCGAAGAGCTCGCGCAGCGCGGCGGCGTAATCCACGGCGTCGGGCTCGGCTGACAGCTCTTGTACTCGTACGGTCGGGGCGTGCAGCAGCTTGTCGACAATGCGTCGCATGCTCTGTTCGATCTGGTCCCGCTCATGATCATCAAGAAGCGGCAGCCGGGCGTCCAACCGGCGCAGTTCGCTTGCCACCACCTCCGAGGCCATCGAACGCAACGCGACGACGGTTGGGGCGACCTGGGCGGCACGGCGCAGGCCAAGGAAGTCGGCTACCTCTTGCCGAACCAGCGCGCGGGCGTCCTCGATTTCCTGGGCACTCGCCGCATCCGATTGTTCGGTGACGAGCCGATCCAGGTTGACCAGGCAAATGCCGTGTTCGACCACCTGTGGTGCCACGTCGGCCGGAAGAGCAAGATCGACAACCCCGCGCACTGGCGTACCCGCCAAGTCGTCGACGCCAATGGTGAGGGTTCTGGCGCCTGTGCAAGTCACCAGAACATCGGTCTCTGCCAGCGCCTGGGGGAGCTCTGAAAGAGCGATTGCCTTCCCGCCGACCGCTTCGGCCAACCGCTCAGCGCGGGACAGCGTGCGGTTGGCGCAGATGACGGATGCGCCGTCCGCTGCGGCGGTCCGGGCTGCCAGCCCGGCCATCGCGCCAGCCCCGACGACCAGCACCCGTCGACCGTTCAGCCCACCCAGCTGCTCAGTCAGGAGTCCGTACGCGGCGCTGACCAGCGAACGACCGGCTGAGCCAATCCCGGTCTCGGTCTGCACCCGCTTGCCCACCCGGATCGCCTGCTGAAACAAAGAGTTGAGGACCGGGCCCACGGTCTCATGAGACTGACCGAGGGCCAGGGCCCCCTTGACCTGCCCGAGAATCTGACTCTCACCGATCACCAGCGAGTCAAGACCGGACGCCACCGAGAAGGCATGGGCGACGGCGCCCTCGTCGAAGAAAACCGCACACAGTGCCCGCAGCTCACTGCCACGAAGGCCGGCAACATCGGCGAGGACCTGGGTCGCGTCGTCCAGAGCACCGTGAAACCGAGAGACGGACGCATAGAGCTCGGTTCGGTTGCAGGTGGACAACACCACGGCCTCGTCGATGTGCTCGGATTCCACGAACTGTTCGGCGAGCTTGGCCGAAGCAGGCGAATCAAGGGCCAGCTGACCCAGATGAGAGACCGAGGTCGACTTGTGCGAGACACTGACCACCAGAATGCTCATGAACTCGCCCCTCTGCTCTCAGTCAAGATCTGACTGGTGTCGACGGTCTTACGTTGCTCGTGATAGGCCAGGATCTGCAGCTCCTGGCCCAGGTCGACTTTACGGACATTGACCCCATCGGGCACCACAAGCACGGTCGGTGCGAAATTGAGGATGCTGGTGACGCCCAGATACACAAGTCTGTCGGCGACGGCCTGAGCAGCCTCTGCCGGAGTCGCCATTACCGCGATCACCGCGCCCGTTTGAGCGACGACCTCCTCCAGTTCTTTCAGATCGGAGATCGCCAGACCATGAATCCGCTTGCCCACCAGCTCAGGCGAGGTATCGATCAGGCCGACAACACGAAACCCGTGCGAGTAGAAACCGGAGTAGTTGGCCAGAGCCGTGCCGAGGTTGCCGAGGCCCACGATGATCACAGGCCAATCGTGGGCGGAGCCCACTACGCGGCCGATCTGGAGCCGCAGGTACTGCACGTCGTACCCGACGCCCCGGGTGCCGTACGAGCCCAGATACGAGAGGTCCTTGCGGAGCTGGGCGGAGTTCACGCCCGTGGCCTCGGCGAGCGCACCGCTGCTGATGGTGTCGATCTGCTGCTCGGCCAGCTGGTTGAGAGCTCGAAGGTAGACAGGCAGCCGGGCTACCGTGGCGTCCGGAATTCCCTTGAGTGTGGCGACCGTTCGCCAATGCTGACCTGCCGCCGTACGCGACGGCGGGTCAGTCGGGAAGGTATGCGACACACAACTCCTGAATCAGCGCTCGGATCCGGTCCAAACAGCGCCACTCTAGGAGCTTTGTGAACAGCTGCACAATTCTCTTGGAGCTGCTCGCGCAATCGCGCGCTGCGAGTCCGCCTACTTCGTCGTCGCTCGCAGACGGAAAGCACGTCTCTGCTCGCTCCTCCTCAGCACGGCGGCGCGCGATTGCCGACGCTCGCAGCTGTTCTTGCAGCTCGAGCGATTTTCCGACGTCGCAGCTGGCTGGCCGGGCCGCCTCAGGCGTGCGTTTGCGATCACAAGCGTCCAAACGAGCCACTCGAGACCCTCCGGGCGTCCATCTCCCATCACAACGGCAGAGACGACCAATCAGGAGCGACTGCCCGGACTTACGGGGTCGACGATTCGAGTGCTGCGAGATACGCCTGGCCTCGGGGGGAGAGTCGGTAGCCGCGCTCCAGCGATTCGGTGAGTCCGAGCGCCTTGAGCCGGCGCACTCTGAGCTTGTACGTACGACGCTCCTGGCCGGCCTCCGCCGCGAGGTCGGTCGACACCACGCCAGGCAGCCGTTGAATCTGCCGCAGCGTGCTGCGGGTCCAGGGCTGCTCGGCCGCGCGATCCATCCGGTCAAGTCGCGCGCTCAACGCCGAGACATCTGTCGGAGCGAGCTCGACTGATCGCCGGAGTGCGACACGTGGGTCAGGTCCGGCCACGACGATGCCAATCCGGTAGAGATCGCCGCGGCCCTTCCCACTCGCCCACTTGACCAGGGCGGCGACCGAGTCGAAGCCTGCGTCAACAGCGTCCTGGTCGGTCAGCTGCTCATCGTCGACTGCTGTGATCGAGGTGACCTCGACGACTCCGGCGGATGTGGTGAATTTCGACCCGACCTTAGGTCGTACCACCTCCCAGCGTCGGTACGTGCATTTCACCGTGCCCTCGGCCAGACCACGCAAGGTGGCAGCGGTGAACAACATCGCTCAGCGAGACCGCAGTAGGGCAGCCTTGAGGCGTGCAGCATCCACCCGCCAAAAGTCGTGCTGTGCGCCGTCGACGAAGGTCACAGGTACTTGGTCGGTGTAGCGACGCTGCAGTTCCGGATCGCTGTCGACATCAAGCACCGCGTACGCCTCGCCGGTTTCGGCGCAGACTTCGGCCACCTGCGCGATCGCCTCGTCACACAGATGGCACCCCTGCCGGGTCAGCACGACGACGCGCTCTGCCCTCGCAGCGAATGTCGTCATCGACGCCGCCACGGAGCCTCATGCCCTGTCACTTGGCCGCCTCCAAGCTGTGCCGCAAGACGCCTTTTCTTACCTTGCCGGTTATCCCCCGCGGAAGCTCCTCGACCAGCCGAATCAGGCTCGGACGCTTGAACTTCGCGAGCCGGTCGGCGCAGTATTCGTTGACCGCCTCGACACTCAGGCCCGCACCGGTGACAAATGCCACAACCTGCTCGCCGGTACGCCGGTAGGGCCGGCCGACCACGGCCACCGATTCAACGCCCGACAGCTCGGCGATCGCTTCCTCAACCTCGGCCGGGTAGACGTTGAAGCCATTGACGATGATCAGCTCACGGGCCCGATCGACGAGGAACAGCTCGCCGTCGAGCAGGTAGCCCACATCGCCAGTCGGGAACCAGCCGAGCTCGCCTGGACCGCCGCGACCGTCCGGCCAGTAGCCGGAGAACAGGTTGTCACCGCGTATCCAGATCTCGCCGGGCTCGGCCGGGTCCGTACCGTCACCGATCTTGACCTCCACGCCGGGCAGCGGGCGACCGACGTGACCATGCCCGAGCAGCTCTCCGCCCAAAGTGGCCGTAACGCCTGGCGCCGCCTCAGTCAGTCCGTAGCCCTGGTCGACTCTGAGTCCAGTACGCGCCGTGAACTGCTCTTGAAGATCAACTGGCAGCGGCGCGGCGCCGGACACCACGGTCCTCACCGATCCGAGGCTGGCAAGGGCCCCCTCGTCCTCCAAGATTCGCGCCAGCACCGGCGGCGCCAACGGCAGATTGGTGATGGCCTCGCCGGCCAGCACCTCGGCGAAGCCGTCGAACCCATCCACGATCACCAAGCGGGCACCCGACATAGCCCAACTCCCGAGTATCGCGTTCAGGCCGAATACATGGAACAGCGGCAGCATGGCCAGCACCGCCGACTCGCGGTCCAGAATCTCGAGGGACGCGACGCTGTCCAGGTGAGTCAGCAACGCGCGGTGGCTGAGCATCGCTGCCTTCGGCTCCCCTGAGGTGCCGGCGGTGTAGAGCAGCACGGCCAGCGCTTCTGGATCCCTGGGCGAGCTCACGGGCTCGGCTGCTGCGTCCGACAACTCATCAAGCCCTTGAGGACTGAGGTCTACCTGATGCACACCCTCCAGCGGTTGGGCCGCGGCTGTGAACAGCACACGTGCGCCGGAGTCGTCCAGCAGTGCGCGCAGTTCGTTGGCTGTGGACTGGGGATTGATCGGCACGGCGACGTAGCCGGCGCGCAAGGTCGCGAAGTAGGCCGCGACGAATTCGATGCTGTTCGGACCGACAAGAGCGATTCGATGCCCCGCCACCAGTCCGTGGGCTGACAGTCCAGCGGCGACGGCGTCGATTCGGCGGTCGAGCTCGGCCCAGGTCATGGTGCGTCGCACCGGCATCGGCTGAACGAGCGCTACGGCCCCGGGCTGGGCCTCGGCCTGCCGAGCCACAAGATCGGCAAGGTTGTTCTCCAGCCGTTCAGCGTCAAGCAACTGGACGGCTGTGTCCTGGTCGTTCACCCACCTGAGTCTGGCACGAGGAACAGCGGAGGAGGACATTATGGTGATGACGTGATCGGACCGGAGGGCGCGATGAGCAGATCGGAGGGCATGCCCCCCGAGCCCGTCGGCCACGTTGAGTCCTTGCCCGGCAGTGACGCGTCTGCAATTCCCGTAGACCACGACGATCCGCCTGCCGCAGTGGGACCCCTCCATCCCGGCCCGGATGCGGTCAGCCCAACCGAGCAGCACCAGGTTCCACTGATACACGAGGATCCAACGGCAGCGGCGTTCTTCGACCTCGACAACACCGTGATCCAGGGAGCCTCACTGTTCCACCTCGCCAAGGGCCTGTATCGGCGCGGCTTCTTTCCGACGCGAGTGATCTTGAAGGGCTTGTGGTTGCAGGTTTACTTCCGCCTGGTGGGACAGGAGAAGGCGGGCCACATCGAGGATGCCCGCGGCGTGACATTGGGCTTCATTGAAGGGCACACCGTCACCGAGCTGACCGAGATATCAAACGAGGTTTACGAGGAGTCGATCGCTCACCGCATCTGGCCAGGTACCAGGTCGCTTGCTCAGCTGCATCTCGACGTTGGGCAGCAGGTGTGGCTGGTGACCGCGGCACCGGTGGAGGTGGCAGGCATCATCGCCGCGCGGCTGGGACTGACCGGCGCGCTGGGCACGACGGCCGAGCACATCGACGGTGTCTACACCGGCCGGCTCAAGGGTGATCTGCTCCATGGCCCGGCCAAAGCCGATGCGGTGCGCGCGCTGGCAGATGAGCACGGATTCGATCTTGCCCATTGCTTCGCGTACTCAGACTCCTACAACGACCTACCGATGCTGTCCCTGGTCGGGCACCCGTGCGCGATCAACCCCGACGGCAGGCTGCTGGCGCACGCCGAGGAACAGGACTGGCAGATCCAGGACTATCGGAGCGGTCGCAAGGCGGCGCGTCTCGGGTTGTTTGGTGCCGGGGCAGCTGGCGCGACTGCCGGTGCAGTGGCGACGGGGTTTGCCGTCAAGCGAGCCCTGAGGGGGTAGTGCCCGGAGACTAGTGTCGTGTCACTAGCTCTTGCGGCTCATCACATAGAGCACCAGTGTGGCCGCGACAAGGTAGGCCGCGTAGCCGAAGAACCCGAGTACGGCCAAGCCCTCGGCGCGGCCGCTCCGGTTCGCGAACAGGCCCATCAGGATGACCGCCACCGCGAGGAGGGCCAGGGCAACGGCGCCGACGTACACAAAGCCTCTGAGCTGGTCGAGATCAATCCGCCGCACAGGATCGGCGCCGACTGTGGCATCGCTCGGCTCGTCGGCAGCGCGTACTTGGCGGCGCAGCCTGACCACCAACACGGTGAAGCCGGCAAAGGCCAGCAAGATCACCGCCAGGGCCCAGAACACTTCGGCGGCTTAGAAGAAAGCGCTCCGCCGTTGCATGAGCAGGGCGTACAAGGTCTGCTGAATCGTCTCCCGCACCTGATCGGTGATGTTGAACACGATCATGGGATCGTCGGCGGCGCCGGAACCGAGCTCGTCGGTGGTTATTGCCTCGCCGACCTGGATGATCCACTTGCTCGGTAGCGGGATCACGCCGAGCGGCCCAAGCCACGGAAACAGCGGCGTAATGGGAAGGTACGGCAGGCCAAGCATCCGGGCGAGCGCCGGCACCCTGGCGATCAGCGGGTAGATCTCCTCCGAGCCGACAATCGCTATGGGGATGATCGGCACCTGGGCTCGTAGAGCGGCCGAGACGAACCCCCCGCGGCCGAACCGCTGCAGCTTGTAGCGATCGGCGTACGGTTTGCCAAGGCCCTTGAAGCCTTCCGGGAAGACTGCCACCAGCTGATTGGAGGCGAGTAGCCGTTCAGCATCTTCCTGGCAGGCCAAGGTGGTGCCAGTTTTGCGAGCAAGATCATGGGAGAAGGCCGTCTTGAAGATCAAGTCCGCGCCGAGCATCCGGACATGGCGCCCGACCTCGTCATAGACCACCGTGTGCAAGATCATCCCGTCGATCGGCAACGTGCCTGCGTGGTTCGAAACCAACAGCGCTGAGCCATCCGTGGGGAGGTTCTCCGCTCCTCGCACCTCAACCCGGAACCAGGAGTCAGCGAGCCGCCGCAGCAGCGGCAGGTAGATCTTTGCAGTGAACTCGGGATCGAATCCGAACTCATCGACCGCATAGTCGCCATGAAGTCGCTGACGCAGGAAGGTCACGATCTCCTCCAGCGACTCATCCCAGCCCACCCCCAGCGCCTCCGCCAACGAAGCCACGGCGTGCTGTGGGTCGGCTGCGAGGTTGCCCAGCCGGGTGATCGGCACTGACGTCAGACTGCCCAGCGAGCGGGACGCCAGTCGAACCAGCTCGCCAAGCAGTGCGCCAAGCTTTGGAGTTGGCGGAACCTCCTCAGACTCGAAGCCCTGGTCGCCGGAAGTCCGCGCCTCCTCGGGCGCCGCATCAGGTCCGGCACTGCCAGCACGCCGCCGTGGGCCGCGGCTGCCGAACGGGATGATCTCCGCCTCAGCCATCTCGCACCCCCGCAGTTTCGAGCACCCGGCGCACCGCCTCAAGGGCACTGTCAACCCGCTCCGGGCTCAGCAACCCAACTTTGCTCACGCCGACAAATTCCTCCAGCGCTGCCAGGCTGGTGAACTTAGGGACGAATCCTGTCTCGGAGGTGAATCGGGACGTGTCCATGGCACGACCATAGGTCAGCGCGTCGATCTGGTCGGCTGAGAAGTCCACCAGGCGCGCCTGGCGGACCAGCGTGGCAACCAACGGCGCAGCGGCCCTCGGGACGCCGACGGCGGGCCGGCCCATCTTGCGGAGGGCCTGCGAGAGGGTGACGATATCGGGCGCCCCCACGTTGAAGGTTCCGGCCACGTCACGCCGAGTCACCAGCAGCAAAGCAGCGACGGCGTCGCTGGGATGCAGGAACTGGAGGCGCGCATCGAAACCCATGACTCGCGGCACGACCTGGAGCGAGAGGTAGCGCGTGACGTGGCTGTCCACGCCTGCGCCCATCAGGTTCGCCAGCCGCAGGGTCGTGACAACCACATCGGGCCGGCGGCGCGCCAGCCCACGAACGTAGCTTTCGATCTCGACGGAATCTTTGCCGAAGCCGGTACGCGGTTGGGCGCGTGGCGACATGTCCTCGGTGAACCTAGCCGGGTCTCGCGGGGATGCCCCGTACACCGATATCGAACTTTGCACGACCAGTTTCCGGAGGGTGTCCGCCCGCTGGCATGCGGCGAGCAGCTGCATCGTGCCGATGACATTGATCTCCTTCATGGAGGAGCGTCCACCGGCACTTCCGGGCGTAGCCACCACGGCAAGGTGAACGACAGTGTCGACCCGACGCGCGGCGATCACCTTTGCAATAACGGGATTGCGGATGTCGGCGCGTACGAAATCGGCCAAACCGACGTCGTGGCGAGGCGGGATCACGTCGAGCCCGACGACCTCGACGTGCTCGTCAGCAGCGAGCGAGCGGGCGAACCGGGCACCCAGGTCACGCGAGACTCCGGTGACGAGGACGACCCGTTTCGTGGCCATCATGGTCCAGCCGCGAAGCTACTTGCCCGCGCGACGGCGCTGGATCCGAGTGCGCTTGAGCAGTTTGCGATGCTTCTTCTTCGCCATCCGCTTGCGACGCTTCTTGATGACCGAACCCACGTGTAACCCCTCGTTCCCGAGACGTCACTCCGGTCCCGGACCTGATCACTGCCGGCGCCTGTCGCCGGACAACTCCCGAATGCTACCGGGCGCCACTGATAGATGCGAGTCAGAGGCCTATGTGCCTGGGCTGTCGACATGCATGCGCCCTGAGCTTATCGAAGGGCTCACCCGGCGGACTTCGACAAGCGCCGTCCTGAGCTCGTCGAAGGGCTCAGCCCGCATAGCACTCACAAGCGGCTCACTACGAGACTGGTCTCGTGAGCAGCTACCTCGACGACTTCTCTCCTGGAAGCGGCCTGCGCAGTCGGCCTAGGGCCTGGCTGGCGAGCGATGCTCCGATGCTCAGCCTGAACGGTGATTGGAAGTTTCGGTGGTCGCCGGTGGCTCATGGCCTCGACGATGCCGCCGCCGATCCGGATTTCGATGACGCGGCGTGGGACACCATCCCGGTGCCGTCTCATTGGGTGCTGCCCGGCACCTCCGCGAAGGCTCAGCAGGGCAGGTACGGTCGGCCGATCTATACCAATGTGCAGTACCCGTTTCCGATCGATCCGCCGCACGTCCCCGACGAGAACCCAACTGGTGATCATCGCCGGACCTTCGAACTGCCTGACTGGTCATCGGAACGGGTGCTGCTTCGCTTCGCCGGTGTGGAGTCGGTCTATCACGTCTGGTTGAACGGCATCGAGATCGGGGTTGGCAAGGGCAGCCGGCTGGTGCAGGAATTCGACATCACTGGCGTGGTGCGGCCAGGCCAGAACGTGATCTTGGTACGGGTACACCAGTGGTCCTCGATGAGCTATCTGGAGGACCAAGATCAATGGTGGCTGCCTGGGATCTTTCGCGACGTCACGGTGCTGAGCCGCCCAGCGGGGGCGGTGGATGACATCTGGTTGCGCACGCAGTACCCGCAAGACGGCACAGGGTCGATCGATCCGGAAATCACCGCCTCGGAGCGCGCATTCCCACTTGTGATCGAGATTGCCGAGCTCGGCGTCCAGCAGCGCTTCGCATCGCCCAGCGACGTCGGGGCGTTCTCGGTCGGACAGGTTGAGCCGTGGAGTGCGGAGGTGCCCAAGCTCTACGAGGCGCGCGTCAGCACACCAGCCGAGACGCTCACGCTGCGGCTGGGTTTCCGGCGGGTTGGGATTGATGGTGACATCTTCAGCGTCAATGGGAGTCAGCTGATCTTCCGCGGCGTGAACCGGCATGAGATCCACCCGATCAAAGGCCGGATGTTTGACGAGCCGTACGCGCGAGCCGACATGATCATGATGAAGCGAGCCGGGATCAACGCCATCCGCACCAGTCACTATCCGCCGCATCCACGCGTACTTGATCTTGCTGACGAGCTTGGCTTCTGGGTGATCGAGGAATGTGACCTCGAGACACACGGGTTTGTCGACTGTGACTGGCAAGGAAACCCGAGCGATGATCCGCGCTGGACCGAAGCCTGCCTCGACCGCATGGAACGTACCGTCGAGCGTGACAAGAACCACCCGTCGGTGATCATTTGGTCCCTCGGCAACGAGGCCGGAACCGGCAGAAACCTGGCCCAGATGGCCGACTGGGTGCGGAGTCGTGACCCCGAGCGGCCGATTCACTACGAGGGCGACCACACCTGCGCCTACACCGACCTGTACTCGCGGATGTACCCGAACTACCTCGAGACCGAGGCGATTGGTGCGGAGCGCGGTGTCATCTCCTACCTCAACGGGCCCGCCGATGCCGAGCGAGTCCGCAGCAAACCCTTTGTGATGTGCGAGTACGCGCATGCGATGGGCAATGGCCCAGGCGGCCTGAACATTTACGACGAATTGACCGAGCGCTATCCCCGGCTGCACGGCGGCTTCGTCTGGGAGTGGCGTGATCATGGACTGTTGACGCGTACCCCGGACGGCATTGAGTTCTACGGCTATGGCGGTGACTTCGGCGAAGTCGTGCACGACGGCAACTTTGTGATGGACGGCATGGTTTTGCCGGACGGTACGCCGACGCCGAGCCTCGCCGAGTTCACCCGGGTTAACCAGCCTGTCGTCTTCGAGCTCGCGGGCAGGCTCGTGACAGTTCGGAATCGCTACCACACGCTCTCCACCGAGCACCTTCGCTTCGTCGCGGTGAAAGACGTGGACGGGCATCCTGGCGCGGAGGAGATAGTCCAGGTCCCGGCGATTCCGCCCGGTCAACAGGGAGCTGTCGCGTTGCCTGAGGATCTGGTGAGGCCTGGCGACGGCGAGACCTGGCTGACGCTGAGAGCCGAGCTAGCCGTACCGACGGTGTGGGCCGATCGCGGTCATGAGGTGGCCTTGGCCCAGTTCGAGCTGACCGCGCCGGGTTCGATCTCGACCCTGCCGACCTGGCCGACACCGCCACTCCTCAGGCCGTCGGAGTCGGTGATCACGCTCGGCCCTGCGCACTTCGACACCCACACCGGTCGGCTGCTCAGCCTCTACGGAACCGACGTCGGCGGTCCCCGGCTCGAGCTTTGGCGTGGACCGACCGATAACGACCGGAGCAGCGCCAGGGGCTCCTTTGAGCTCGGCCGTCCGGAGGACACCCACGGCGAAGGCGTACCCGGCCCATCATCGGAACAACGCTGGCGGGATCGGGGCCTTGACCGGCTGCTGCACCGGCTGGATCTTCTCACTTGCGACCATGATCAACTGTGGGCGGCGGTACGAGTCTCGGCCGCGGGAAGCAACCTCTTCGTCGATGTGACCTACCACTGGCGGTTGACCGACGGACTTGCGCTGCTTGTCAACGTCGTGCCGTCCCCTGGGTGGGACTGCACCTGGCCGCGAGTCGGCGTACGGTTCGACCTGCCGCGCGAGCTCCGGCATGCACGCTGGTTCGGCACCGGCCCGAACGAGTCCTACCCCGATACGCGGCAGGCGGCACGGGTCGGCCGCTTCACAGCCAACATCGACGGGCTCAATGTCGCCTACTCCCGACCACAAGAGACCGGACATCGCGCCGAGTTGCGCTCGCTGGTGATCTCCGACGGAACGTCCGCAAGGTTGCGCCTCACTACCTGGCCGAATCCGAGCCACCATCGCCCTGGCTTCACACTGAGCGCGAACACGCCGCAACAGCTCGATCTAGCGCGACATCCATACGAGCTTGCTCCCAGCGATCGTGTCTACTTGTTCATCGATGACGCGGTCCACGGGATTGGCTCGCGCTCCTGTGGCGTGGATGTGTTGCCTGAGCACGCGCTGTGGCCAAGTCAACGGCAGTTCGGGGTGCAGTTTCACCAGCCGTAGACGTCAGCCGGCGCTGAAGTACGCGTTCTCCAGGTAGGTATTGAGCGCCTTCTCGGTCACCCGGAAACTCCGGCCGAACTGCACGGCCTCGAGCTGGCCGGAATGAATCAGCCGATAGACCGACATCTTGGAGAGCCGGAGAATGGCGGCCACCTCAGCGACAGTAAGGAACTTGCCCGCCTGGAGGTTGCTGGCGAGCGGAGTCACGCCACCAGGCGCTGACTCTGCCGATTTCGATTCGTCGTTCATTTTGCGACTCTCAATCTGTACCCCGTCCGCGCCGGCTTCCCCTCCGGCGTCGTAGGTACTGAAGTGAGAATAGTGGCAAACGATGCTGCTGGTACAGCAGATACACAAGAAAAGTCAGCGACACGCCGCCGAGAGGATTGACGACGAGCTGATTACCCAACGTAGTGACGCTCGAGGTCGGGCTTACAGGCTCGGATCGAGACCCAGCTCGGGAAAGACTGCCTGTCGCGTTGCCAGAATCGCCTGATCGACGCGGCTCTGTGGTGTGACGCCCTCATGGAATGGACGGAAACTGGCATCGGCGCCATCAGACATGGTGAGCGGCGCCGACTCCCCTACTTCGGCTCGCCAGCTCTCAGGTACCGGGGTGCTCGGGTCGACCGGCTGGCCGCTGACGATGCCCAGCAGATGCGTCCAAGCCCGAGGCACCACATTGAGCACCGAGTATCCGCCCCCGCCGGTGCTCACCCAGCGGCCGGCGCACAGCTCGTCGGCCAAACTCGCCAGTGCGAGATATGAGGCGCGCTGACCGTCAAGGGAAAGGTTGAGGTCGGCCAGCGGATCTTGTCTGTGCGAGTCGCAGCCGTGCTGGGTCACCAGGACCGTCGGCTTGTGCGCGCGAAGGACCAGTGGCACTACTGCGTGAAAGGCCCGAAGCCAGTCGGCGTCAGTACTGCCGGGGGGCAGTGCGATGTTCACCGCGGTGCCCTCGGCTCCCCGCCCACCAATCTCGTTGGGAAACCCCGTGCCAGGGAAGAGGTACGCGGGCGTCTCGTGCAGGCTGATCGTCATGACGCGCGGGTCGTCGTAGAAGATCGCTTGTACGCCGTCGCCATGGTGCACGTCCACGTCCACGTAGCCCACTCGGTCACAGCCGCTGTCCAACAGCCAGCGGATGGCGAGGGCAACGTCGTTGTACACGCAGAAGCCGCTGGTTGTGCTCGGCATGGCGTGATGCAAGCCTCCGCTGATGTTGCAGGCGCGCTGCGCATCGCCAGTCCAGACCCTGCGAGCCGCCTCAACGCTTGCCATGGCGACCCGGGCTGCGATCTCGTGCATTCCGGGAAAGACCGGGTTGTCGCTCGTCCCGAGCCCGTACCGCTGATTGGGCTCGCCGCGCTGCACAGCCGCGATGTAGTCCGGAGTATGCACGGTCTGCAACAGCGCAAGATCGATCTCAGGTGGTGGCACGATCCGAAGCCGGTTCAATACGCCGAGTTGACGAGCCAGTGAAATGGTGTTGGTGACCCGACCCGGCGCCATCGGATGATCAGATCCGAAGTCGTATTTGGTCAGATCGTCCGAGAAGACGAGCAGCCCAGTCATCCTCGGCCTGTGCCCTGTTTGTCCTCTCGGGCAGCGGCGGCAAGATCACGGCTGCGATCGCGTGCGGCCTCCATCGCACGCAAGAAGGCGGCCCGGACCTTGTGATCTTCGAGCTCGCGTACGGCCGCTGCCGTGGTCCCGCCCGGCGAGGTGACGCGCTCTCGTAACACCGTGGGATGCTCTCCGGTCTCCCGCAGCAACTTGGCCGAGCCGAGCATCGTTTGCACCACCAGCTCAGTGGCGGTGTCCCGCGGCAGTCCGAGATGTACGCCGGCCTCGATCATGGCTTCCACCACGAAGAAAAGGTAGGCGGGTCCAGTGCCCGAAATTGCCGTTACGGCATCTTGGTATCGCTCCGGCACAGTGATCACCCGACCCGTGGCCGACAAGATCTCTGTCACGCGATCGAGATGATCTTGGTTACTGTGCGATCCGGGAGAGATCGCGGCCATCCCCTCGTCCACCTGAGCCGGCGTATTTGGCATGACCCGCACCACGGCAACCCCTTCTGGTAAGCGGGACTCGATAAAGGCGGTGTCGACTCCGGCGGCGAGTGACACTACGAGCGCGCCCGGCTTGATCGCCTGCGAGATCTCATTGAGCAGGTCGTTCATGTCTTGCGGCTTGACGACCAAGATCACCGTCTCCGCCTCGGCCACGGCCTCCGTGTTCTCGAGCATTTTGATCCCATATTTGGTGGTCAGCTCATGCTGCCGCTCTAGCCTGCGATCGGTGGCGATGATCTGATCGGCATGCCAACCGGCCCGCAGCAGACCGGAGAGCACGGTCTCGCCCATCACACCCGCGCCAAGAATGGCCAGCGGATGCGCACCCGAGGTCGAAGTCGGTGACGTCACAGGGTTCCAGCCCGCCCGCCGGCAACCAGCTGGCTGCTCACCAGCTCAGCAATCTGCACGGCGTTCAGCGCTGCGCCCTTACGCAGGTTGTCGCTCGAAATGAACATGATCAGACCCTTGCCTGCCGGCGCAGCTTGGTCAGCCCGGATCCGCCCGACGAGACTCGGATCCTGTCCAGCGGCGTCCAGCGGCGTCGGTACGTCCATGAGCTGGACACCCGGAGCGCGAGCGAGCAGGTCAGTTGCCTGGTCAGGACTGAGTTCCTCAGCGAACTCTGCGTGGACGGCGAGCGAATGCCCGGTGAAGACCGGCACGCGGACACAAGTGCCGGAGACGCGAAGATCGGGAATGTGCAAGATCTTCCGCGACTCATTGCGCAACTTCTGCTCCTCATCGGTCTCGCCCGTGCCGTCCTCGGCGAACGAGCCGGCTTGCGGAAGAACGTTGTAAGCGATCGCCTTGGCGTACTTGTTCGGAGCGGGGAAGTCAACAGCGTGACCGTTGTAGGTGAGTTCGCTCGCCCGATCGACCACGGCCTTGACTTGACCATCGAGCTCGGACACGCCCGCGCCACCTGATCCTGAGACCGCTTGGTACGTCGCGACCTGGAGGCGTACCAGACCGGCGGCTCGGTGTAGTGGGGCTAATACCGGCATGGCCGCCATCGTCGTGCAGTTGGGGTTGGCGATGATGCCCTTGGGCGGGCGCATCGCGTCCTCCGGGTTGACCTCGGAGACCACGAGCGGAACATCCGGGTCCATCCGCCAGGCGGAGGAGTTGTCGATCACAATGGCGCCGGCGGCCGTCACCTTGGGCGCCGTCACCAGCGAGGCTGCCTTGCCGTTGGAGAAGAGTGCGAGATCGAGGCCCGCGAAGTCAGCCGTGGCAGTGTCCTCCACGACGATCCGATCGTCACCCCAGGAGAGGCGCTGGCCCGCGGAGCGAGCTGAGGCGAAGAACCGCACCTCACTGATCGGAAACTGGCGCTCTTCAAGCAGCTTCCGCATGACGCCGCCAACTTGACCTGTGGCACCAAAGACCCCAACACGCATGTCGCCAAGCCTAAGTCCTTGCACGCAGACCACTTTTCCTTTCCCAGGCATGGGCCGTCCTGCCACGCGGTGAGGTTCCGTCGGGGATGGTAGAGATAGCGCTGGGATCAGCACTCTCAGGCCCCGGGGGCAGGTAGTTTCGTGTGATCTCGAGTACGAAAGTGATGATCATAGGCAAGCGACCACATTGAACGAGCACGCCGCATAGCTGAGAAGGCAGGATGGGCGTCGTGACCGAGCTGGGCGCGCCCGAGTCTGCGGCGGACCGGACGCGTCTGGGTCTTGAAGTCGCTATCGTGCTCGGTCTTTCGTTGGGGCAGTCGGCGGTCTATTCGGTGTTACGCATTATCGAGCGGCTGACGCGCGATGTGCCGTTGGCCCAGCAGACCTCCACTCTGAATGCCTCGGTAACCCCAGACCGTCCCTGGCTCGACCTGACCTATCAGCTGGTCGGCATCGCCTTCGGCCTGATGCCGGTGCTGCTGGCGCTGTACCTGCTGAACCTCACCAATGCGCCGGCTGGCCGGACGATCGGCCTCGACCTCAGCCAGCCTCGGTTCGACCTCGGCTTCGGGGCCCTGATCGCTGTCGTCATCGGCATACCCGGGCTTGGCCTGTACGCCCTCGCCCGGGTACTCGGCTTCAATACACAGGTACAGGCGTCGGGGCTAGGTGATCAGTGGTGGACAATCCCTGTGTTGATCTTGTCGGCTGCCCAGAACGCCCTGCTGGAAGAGGTCGTCGTGATCGGATACCTGTTCACCCGATTGCGTCAGCTTGCCTGGAACGCCGCCGCGATCATTGCCCTCAGCGCGGTCATTCGCGGCTCATACCACCTCTACCAAGGCATCGGCGGCTTCGTCGGGAACTTGATCATGGGCGTCATCTTCGGCCTGATCTATCTGCGCTGGAAGCGCGTCGGCCCGCTCGTCGTTGCCCACACCCTGCTCGATATCGCGGCCTTCGTGGGATACGCCCTCGTCGCTCCCCACGTCAGCTGGCTCTAGTTGCGCAAGCCTCTGCACGGATTGCTGACGGTCTGCACACGTTGCAACCTATGCAGAGCTGCTGCAAGCTACGTGCACGTAGCTTTCTGACACTCAGTTCTTAGTGATCAGGCTCCGGGCGAAGAACCTCAGGTTTGAGGGGCGCTCGGCGAGGCGTCGTACCAGGTAGCCATACCAATCGGTGCCATAAGGGACATAGACGCGTACGGCATGGCCGAGTTTGGCGAGCCGTTGCTGCTCGGTCGGCCGGATGCCGTAAAGCATCTGGAACTCAAAGTCCCCTGGTCCCCGTCCATAGTCAGCGGCCAACTTGAGGCCAATATCGATCAACGTCGGGTCGTGAGTGGCCAACCATCGGGAAGCCACTGCCCGCCATCAAGATCTTCATGCAGCGCACGTAGGACTTGTCGATCTCCTGACGATCTTGGAATGCCACGGTCTCCGGCTCCGCGTACGCTCCCTTGCAGAGTCGCACTCTCGATCCGGCCACAGCCAGATCCCGGCAGTCATCTTCGGTCCGGTACAGATACGCCTGCAGCACCGCCCCGGTGTCGGGAAACTCCTTGCGCAGCGTGTGCAGGATCTCCAAAGTCGAGTCCGTGATGGTGTGGTCCTCCATGTCGAGGGTCACCGCGGTATCGGCCATACGCGCCGCGCGGCAGATCAGCTCGGCATTCTCCAGCGCAAGCTGCGGGCCGTCCCGGAGCTGCTGGCCCAGTGCGGTCAGCTTGATCGAAACCTCGACCGAGGCGCTGAGGCCAGATTCCCGAAGCTTGGTGAGCAGATCAAGATAAGCGACTACCACTGAGTCGGCGTGCGTTGGATCAGTGGTGTCCTCGCCGAGGTAGTCGATGCTGACCAGCAGCCCGGCACCGACCAGGCGGCGAGTCACGGCCACGACCTCATCGGAGGTCTCGCCGGCAATGAAGCGCTCGACCACACCCGCAGTCACCGGTGCGGTGGTCACCACGTTCTTGATCTTCTGACTACGCGAGACTCGAAGCAGGGCGCGACGCAGCATTCGCTTCCTCCCTTCGCGGATGCCTTGCGATTCACGATCTGCAGACTGCCCCGACTCTAGCCTTGGCTTATGAGCATCGGCCACACGGTCGTGCTGTTGCCCGGCTTGCACGACACCAGCACCCAGACGACGGCGCTGAAGGCAGCGCTGAGCGATGTTGCGCAAGTGCTCACGCCCGACATAGCGGTCAGCACCACCACGACAGTGATCTTGGAGGACCCGGCCCTCAGGGTGCTTGACGCCATGTCAAGCGCCGGCATCGATCGAGCGGTGCTCGTCGGCCATGGATTGGGAAGCATGGTCGCTCTGCAGATCGCCGCAACCCGTGGAGAGCAGGTCGCCGCAGTCTTGCTGAGCACCAACGCCCGCCTCGAGGCCATCGTGGTCCGCTCCCTCTACTACGGCGTCCTCAGCTTGCTTCCGGCGGCGGTCGTCCAGCAACTTGGCGCCCGGCCCCCTGAAGTCCTCAATCTTCTCGACCAGGTCCGGCCGGCGGACTTCCGATCCCTCGCCGAGCGGGTACCAGCGCCCGCACTAGTCATCGTCGGCGAGCAGGACGTCGCCAACAGAGGGCCCAGTGCAGTCCTAGCCAGATCGCTGCCGCTCGGCAATCTGCGTGTCGTGCCACAGGCCGGCGCGGGCTGGCAGGCCCAGCAGCCCCAGGTCGTCGCGAAGCTACTGGACGAATTCCTGTCCAGCCTGACCTAGTGCCGGTGAATTCGTGGCGCGTCGCCAGTCTGATCATGAAAGGGTGGCCGTTTCCACGGTCATCAACGATCGAGAGAGGAGTGTGGCCATGGCCGAAGTCCTCCTGGACATGGCGGTCTCACTCGATGGGCTCATCGCCGGGCCCGGCGGTGCGGATGCGGGCCTGTACAACTGGTACTTCAATCCGACGGAAGTCAGCCGGCCGGTGATCGGAGAACTGGTCGAAACCACCGGTGCCATCGTCATGGGCCGCGGTGCCTTCGGCACGGGAGAGGAGGCTGGTGGCTGGGAGGACACGCCGTACGCGGTGCCGCACTTCGTGATCACTCACCATCCCCCGCCTCCGATACCTGGGCGCACGACCGAGTTCGTCTTCGTCACCGACGGCGTTGCGGCCGCGATCGATGCCGCGAAGAAGGCAGCCGGTCACCGCTACGCGACAATCGGCGGCGGTGCCGACATCGCCAGGCAGTGCCTCGTGGCTGGACTTGTGGATGAGCTGCAGCTCCACGTCGTCGCCAGTCGTCCTCGGAAAGGGCATCCGCCTTTTCAGCGGCTTCGATCAGCCATGGCAGCTGACGAAGATCCGGGTGATCGACGCCCCCAATGTGACGCATGTGCGCTACCGGGTGGACGGTCCTCGGTTCAGACGAGGGTCCGCTACTCAGAGCGCGCTGGCAACTCCGGTCGCGTCCACGGCGTACGAGGGCTGAATCGGCGCAGCAAGGTGCAGCCGCGCAAAAGCCAGCGACTCGGCCAGGTCGGCCTCCCGCTGCGCCCGCGTGCCGCTCTTGCGCGAGTTGACCTCGAGCACCACGTGGCCGGCGAAGTTCCGCTCCGCCAGGTACTGCAGCACTCGCCCAGCCTGTTGGTCGCCCCGGCCGGGCACCAGGTGCTCATCCTTGGCCGATCCGGTGCCATCTGTGAGATGGACATGCCGCAGCCGCGGTCCCCAGGAACGAACAAGATCGATCGACTGCTGGTTGGCGGTCGAGGCGTGCGAGAGATCCAGCGTCAGATCGTCGTAATCCAGTTCAGTCGGATCCCAACCGGGCACGTATGCCTTCAGCTCGCCGCCCGGGGTACGCCAGGGATACATGTTCTCGACAGATACCAAGATGCCGCTGCTCTCCGCCAGTCGCCGGACTCCTTCGACGAAGCCTCTGGCGTAGTCTCGCTGCCAGCGGAAGGGGGGATGGACTACCACCACATCGGCGTCGAGCCGACGTGCCGCCTGGACTGATCGCTCGAGCTTCGCCCAAGGATCTGTCCCCCAGACCCGCTGACTGATCAACAAACAAGGCGAGTGGATAGACAGCACGGGCACCCCGTGGTAGTCACGCAGCTTCTCCACCGCATCGATGTCTGCTGCCACCGGGTCTATGCCGATCATGATCTCCACCCCGTCATAACCCAACCGACGAGCGAGTTCGAACGCGCTCGAGGTGCTCTCGGGATACACCGAGGAGGTGGAGAGTCCGATCCGGGCGGGTGGAATCTTGATCAGCTGGCCTTCGGAGTTCACCTGCACCAGCTCCGCTCCCCGCGCCCTCGACCGTGGCAAGTCATCTACGGGCACGCGCCAAGCCTAGACCTCGCCCCCATAGGCCGTTCGCGCATCGCGCGTGGAATCCGCCTACTTCGTCGTCACTCGCAGACGAACGAGCGTGTCTGCTTACTCCCTTACATTGCTCGCTCCGCTCGCTGAGGCTGGCGCTCAGCACGGCGGGCGCGCGATTACCGACGCTCACGCCCGAGGCCGCAGGCATACACTGGCGCGCGTGCCCGAAGTGCTGATCGGATTCCCTCGCGCGTTCGTCGAGTTCGGAGATCCGGGCGACAAAAGCCAGGTGTTTCGCTGTGACCTCACCTGGCTCACTTCGCGATGGGCCTGCATCTACGGCCAAGGTTGCCAGGGTATTTACGCCGACCGGCCGAACGACGGCTGCTGCACCTTGGGCGCCCATTTTGCTGACGCCGAGGACGAGAAACGAGTCGGCAAGGCGGTCCGGCAGCTGAAGGGTAGCCAGTGGCAGTACAAGCAAGACGCCCGTGTCGGTGGCTGGGCCGAGGAGGAGCATCCTGAGCATCTCGCCAAGGGTGAACTGCCTGGCCGCAAGACGAGGGTGATCGACGGCGCCTGCATCTTTCTCAACCGTCCGGGCTTTCCAGCCGGTCAAGGCTGCGCGCTGCACCTGCTGGCACTCAGCAAGGGCCGTGACTTCCTCGAAACCAAGCCTGACGTCTGCTGGCAGCTGCCGATCCGCCGGCAGTTTCGTACGGTCACCCGCACCGATGACACGACCTACACCGAGATCACCATCGGCGAGTACGGCCGCGACGGCTGGGGTCCCGGCGGAGCCGACCTCGATTGGTACTGCTCGTCCAACACTGAGGCGCATCACGGCATTCGTCCGGTGTATGAGGAGAATCGCGCCGAGCTGGTCGCGCTCATGGGCGCGGCGGCGTACGAGGTCCTGGTCGAGATGTGTCGGGCATTCGAGTCCCGACGCGGCCAGGCCATGCGGCATCCGGCCGATCCGACACCATAACCCCCGGCATCAGGCGCCTGGATGAGGCCCCCTGCTCTGCGCAGAAGGCCCCCAGCAACAATGTGGGCATGCACTTGGATCACCTGTCGTTCGCGGCCGGGCCGGAAGGCCTGGAGGCTACGGCGCAGTGGCTCGGGAGCGCAGCTGGGGGTGAGGTTTCTCGACGGCGGATTCCATCCACGGTTCGGCACTCGCAACTGGATCCTGCCGCTGACAGACGGGCATTATGTCGAGGTGGTCGGCGTGCTGGATCATCCTGCGGCTGACAAGGCGTCGTTTGGTCAGGCTGTCCGTGCGCGATCAGCGCAAGGTGGGGGCTGGCTGGGTTGGGTGATCGCGGTTGATGATCTTGCTCCGATCGAGCAGCGGATGGGTCGCCCGGCGATCGAGGGCCATCGCCATCTGCCGGACGGGACAGTGCTGACTTGGCACCAGCTCGGCGTCAAGGACCTTCAGGTCGATCCACAGCTTCCCTTCTTCGTCCAGTGGTCGCGCGATGCGATCCATCCCTCGGTAGGCGGTCGTGAGGTCGAGCTCCTCAAGATCGAGATCGCCGGCGATCGGGCGCGCGTCGATCAGTGGCTGGGTGGACGGAGCAAGGAGATCTTGGCCGACGTCGACATCGCCTGGTGCCGGCCCCGAGACCGCACCGGCCTTGCGGCTGCGATCTTCAGCACGCCGCGCGGTGAGGTGCGGATTTGATCAGTTTGCGGTCAGCCATCGCGGGACTGCCGGTGTACAAGGCCGGCAAGCCTGCTCCCGTGACGGATCGGGCGCCCTCGTTCAAGCTGTCCAGCAACGAGAACCCCTTCCCGCCACTTCCCGGCGTCATGGAGGCCGCCGCCGCGGCCGTGGCCCAGATGAACCGCTACCCCGACATTGCCAACACTCGCATGACCAGCGCGCTGAGCAGCCGGCTCGGCGTGCCCGGGGAGCAGCTGGCGTTCGGCACCGGCTCAGTGGCGGTGCTCTACCACCTGCTTCAGGCGGCGTGTGAGGCCGGCGATGAGGTGGTCTACGCGTGGCGCAGTTTCGAGGCCTATCCGATCGCCGTACAGCTGACGGGCGCGACTCAGGTGCCGGTGCCGCTGGCTCCGGGCGCCATTCATGATCTTGAAGCGATGCGACGGGCGATTACCCCGGCCACGAAGGTGATCATGCTCTGCACGCCGAACAACCCGACCGGCCCGGCGCTGCAACACCAACAGGTGATCGACTTCATCGACTCCGTGCCCGACCACATCATGATCGTCCTCGACGAGGCCTACGTGGAGTTCATGACCGATCCGCAGGGGCTTCGGGGCTTGGATGCGATGGCGGGACGACCCAACGTTGTGGTGCTGCGGACCTTCTCCAAGGCGTACGGGCTTGCCGGCTTTCGCGTCGGCTACTGCGTCGCCGATCCTCAGGTTGCCGCGGCCGTCCGCGCCGTGGCGCTCCCGTTCGGAGTGTCCATCGCCGCCCAGGCGGCTGTGATCGCATCCCTGGACGCTGAGCCGCAACTGCTTGACCGGGTCGCGGAGCTCGTCAAGGCGCGGGACGCGCTGGGCGTCGGCTTGCGCGACCTCGGCTTTGACGTTCCAGACGCTCAGGGCAACTTCGTCTGGCTGGCCGGCGGCCTGGAGACTGAGGCGTACGCAGCGGCCTTCGGCCGTGCCGGCGTGGCGGTACGCGCGTACGCCTCCGGCAGTGACTGGGATGGTCTCCGCATCACCGTCGGTGAACCAGCCGGCAATGCACTCGTGCTAGAGGTGGCCGCAACGCTTGCGGGATCGACCGCCTACTAACCAAGGACGGAAACCTCGTGGCGACGAGGTTTCTTGCGCGCCCATACGGTAAGCCCGATCACGCCTGCACCGGTCAGGCCGAGGGTGAGTGCCGTGCCCAGGCCCAGGTAGCGCGGCACGCCCTGATCCACCTGGTCAAACAGGGCGAGGAGGATGAACTCCGCGGACTGATGCATGGTGCCGAACGCAGTCACGCCGAAGATCAAGACCACCAGCCGTTGCATCGTTGTCACGCTCACGGCCTCCCGGCTCATGGTCGCGTAGACCAGGAAGCCAATCGCCACGAACTCCGAGATCGTTCCGAGGATGATCCAGGTACCGCCGCGAGCGACCCAGCTCTCGACCGACCACACGCCAAACCACCCGCCGATGCTCATGATCACCAACGGGACGGCGACGCCTGCACCGAAGATTTTGGTGCCACGACCCAACGGGTACAGCAGCAGGAAAGCGATCCAGGCGCCGGTAGCAAGTGTGAGTCCCAACGCGGCCAATGGGGCTGCCCATGGCACCCGCAGCACCATCGTGTCCGCTTGGATCGGCAGCATGTTCATGGTCTGTTGCAACGCCAGGCAGGCCTGAGATCCGGAGTCTGCGCCACACAGTGACCACTGCCGCACGACCGAGACTGCCGTTGCCAGGCCAGCGACGATGAGCAGTGCTCCGGAGACGAACCAGGCTCTTTCGTCCGCTGTGACCTGGCGGACATCGCGAGCAGGCTGCTCGATAGTCATGACGCTCCCAGGGGACGACGGTGCTGTGGTCAGAGTAGCCGCAGCGCTCTCTGAGAGAGTTCGAGAATTGTCAGTCCGGGGTTCTAACGTCACCGGCATGCCCAAGACGAGCACGAAACCTAGCCACACCTGCACTGAATGCGGCTGGAGGTCGAGTCGCTGGGTCGGCCGTTGTGGAGAGTGTCAGGCGTGGGGAAGTGTCGTCGAGCAGGCCGCCCCGAAGCTGTCCCGGGTCTCCTCATCGGTGCCAGTCAGCAAGGCGGTTCCGATCGGCACGGTCAACGCCGCGCTTGCCACCCACGCCCGAACCGGCGTAGCCGAGCTCGACCGGGTGCTTGGCGACGGCCTGGTGCCAGGCGTTGTGGTGCTCCTCGCCGGAGAGCCCGGCGTGGGAAAGTCCACACTGCTGCTCGAGGTCGCGGCCCGCTGGGCACGAAGGGGGCATACCACCCTGTACGTGACTGGTGAGGAATCGGCCGCCCAAGTGCGACTGCGCGCGGGCCGTACGAACGCGGTGGCCGATCAGCTCTACTTGGCAGCCGAGACCGATCTCGGCACCGTCCTCGGCCATGTCGAGGAGGTGGGGCCGTCCCTCATGGTGCTCGACTCGGTGCAGACCATCAGCACCGTTGAGGCTGAGGGATCACCCGGGGGGGTGACCCAGGTCCGCGAAGTGACGAGTGCATTGGTGCGGGTGGCGAAGCGGCGCGGGATGGCAGTGATCATCGTCGGACACGTGACCAAAGACGGGGCAATTGCTGGTCCTCGGACGCTGGAACATCTGGTCGATGTTGTGCTCGCATTTGAGGGTGACCGCCACTCCGGCTTTCGGATGGTACGCGCGACCAAGAACCGCTTCGGACCGGCCGATGAAGTCGGCTGCTTCGAAATGGTGGACTCCGGAATCCTCGAGGTGCCCGACCCGTCAGGTCTGTTCACCTCACAGCATTGCGAGCCAGTGCCTGGCACAGCGGTGACGGTCACTGTGGAGGGACGCCGGCCGCTGCTTGCGGAAATTCAGGCGCTGGTCGCCAAGCCGACCTTGGCGCAACCGCGGCGCATTATGAACGGCGTCGAGTCCGGACGGATTGCCATGGTTCTTGCGGTGCTGGAGCAACGCTGCGGGCTACGGCTCAACGATCGCGACGTTTACGTATCGACGGTCGGTGGAGCCAAGGTGAGCGATCCGGCGGCTGACTTGGCGGCTGCGCTCGCCATCGCCTCAGCGGCCTGCAACAAGCCAGTGCCGCAGCGCATCATCGCCTTGGGCGAGATCGGCCTAGCCGGTGAACTGCGCCGTGTCCCCGGAACCGATCGCCGGCTCAACGAGGCAGCAAGGCTCGGTTCGGCGGAAGCGGTCATCCCCGCCGAACGGCAGAACCCTCGGGAACAGACCATGACGGTTCACGCGGCCATGCTGGTGCATTCGGTGACGACCCTCGAGCAAGCGCTCGCTGCGCTCGGGCTGCTCCCGCGCGACTAGCGACGCTGAGCCGACACGGCGCGCTGGGTGAGCGGAGCAGTTGATACGGTCTGCCGAGGGAGTGGGTCTGGTCGCAACGACGCGGCAGGCCCGCCCCCGTTTCAATCCTCGAGGCTGACGGAGGGAGCGATTTGTGGCGTCGGACCTCGATCAGCACCGCCGGCTGCTGGACTACCTCGCGATGATGGCGCCAGGTACGCCGCTCCGGGATGGGTTTGAGCGAATCCTGCGGGGGCGTACCGGTGCATTGGTCGTGCTCGGCCGGAACAAGATCATCTCTCAGATCTCGACTGGTGGCTTCGCGCTCGACGTCGTCTACACGCCGACTGCGCTGCGTGAGCTGGCAAAGATGGACGGAGCGATCATCTTCGATTGGGAGAACGACCGCATCATCCGGGCTGGGGTTCAGCTCATGCCCGACGCGGACACCGACACCGTTGAGACCGGCACTCGGCACCGCACCGCCGACAGGGTGTCGCGCCAGTCCGGACTGCCTGTGGTCTCAGTTTCGGCATCGATGTCAACCATCGCTCTATACCTCGATCACCGGCGCCATCTCGTCGAGCATTCGGACCAGATCTTGACCAGGGCAGACCAGGCACTGCAGACCCTGGAACGGTACCGAGGGCGGCTTTGGGAGGTCACGACCCGGCTGTCCTCACTGGAGGTCCAGGATCAGGTGACTGTCAGAGACTTTGCGCTGGTAGCCCAGCGGCTGGAGATGGTGCGGCGGCTGGAGGAGGAACTCGACACATACGTCGTCGAGCTGGGCAGCGACGGCCGGCTGCTCACCCTCCAGCTTCATGAGCTGCGCGCCGGGATCGATGAGCTGCGCCGCCTGCTCGAGCGGGACTATCGTCCCAGCGATTCATCAGCGTTTGGTCTCGTAGGTCTGCAGCGTCTGAACACCAACGAACTGTTGGATCCGCTCACAGTCGCACGGGCTGCCGGGTTCCCGCACAACATGCACCTGGAAAGCCACGTCACGACGCGCGGCTTCCGGCAGATGTCGCATATCAACCGCCTGCCTCCCTACCTCGGAGACCGCCTGATCGAGCACTTCGGCACCCTTCAGGCTCTCTTCGGTGCCAGTAGCACCGACCTGCAGGCAGTCGAGGGGGTCGGTGAGAGCCGTGCCCGTGTGATACGGGATGGCCTTGTCCGGCTGGCCGAGTCGGCGTACACGGAACGCATGGCAGCTGCGAGCGTCGCGAATCGCGCTCCGTCGCACGGAGGAGGAACAGCAGAGGCGCCTTTCCTCGGCGACGACGACGGCGGCGGATTCAGAGCGCGATGCGCGAGCAGCTCAAATCAAGGGCCTAGCTACTCACTCCTCAACAGCATGCGCAGCTGCACAGGCTCGCGCCCTCCAATTGCGCAGTCGCAACGTAGGTGCCCGGGCGCAGCGCCTCTTGATTCGACTTGCAGTTGGACTTGGAGCGCTTGCCTTCCCAGGTGAGAGACCAGGCAACGGCATGTTCGGAGGCCAGCTCGCGGCTGATCGGCTTGATCGTGGACCGACAGTCCGCGGTGCTCCAGATCCGGTCGCTGCCGGAATAGATCTTCAACTCGAAGTTCTTGCTGGTCACCCGCGCGATGCAGGTCCGGTCCGAGCCGTTGATCATGGACAGTTGGAAAGTCGCGGGCTGTTCAGGTGCGAGGCGCTGCTTGCCAGTCAGGGTTGGCCGTAGCTCTTCGGCTGAGCAGTCGACCGGGCCGCTCCGATCTGGCTTCTTCGTCGACGCTTTCCGCGCGGTGGCCCTGGGCTCTGGAGTCGTCGATGAGGCAGAAGTCGAGGGGTCGACAGCCGATGGCGTGCCCATCGTTGTCTGCATCGAGTTTGGTGATGCCGGACTCGGCACCAGATACCCGGCGGTGGAAGGCGCTGGATTCGCTCGAACTGCCGAGCGGCTGCTGGTGCCGCTGATGATCAAGACCACAGCGACTGCGAGCACGACCGTTGCACCCAGGATTAGTCCGCGCCGCGCCCAGTAGGTCTGCGCGGGCTCCGGGCCGACCGGGCGCAGCAGGCCGCTCATGCAGCCGAGCCTAGGCAGCATGGCATGGCCGAGTAGGGAGACACGCCGCCCGGGCCGCGGATCGCGCGCCGCCGTGCTGAGGAGGAGTGAGCGGACACGCTTTTCGTCTAGGAGCGACGACGAAGTAGGCGGACTCCAAGCGCGATCCGCAGCGAGCGGAGCGAGCCATTGGACAGAGTACCGTGGCGCACGTGTCCCACGGCGTCGAGAGCCGACAGCTGCCGATCGGCAAAGCCCGGGTGATGGTTCGGCGAATCCTGGGCTGGTACGCCGGGCACGCGCGCGATCTGCCGTGGCGACGCCCGGACGCGACACCGTGGGCGATCATGGTCAGCGAGTTCATGCTGCAACAGACCCCCGTGGAGCGGGTACGCGGCCCGTGGCAGACCTGGCTGGAGCGGTGGCCCACGCCCGCATCGCTCGCCGCCGCGACGCCTGGTGACGCCGTGCGAGCCTGGGGCCGCCTCGGCTACCCGAGACGAGCGCTGCGGCTCCACCAGGCGGCGCAGATGATCATGAACGAGTTCGACGGCCAGGTGCCCGAAGATCGCGAGTCCCTGCTGAAACTGCCCGGAGTCGGCCCGTACACCGCGGCGGCAATCGGAAGCTTCGCGTACGGTCGACGAGAGATTGTGCTCGACACGAATGTCCGCCGCCTGCTGACCAGACTTGCCAGGGGAAGGGCCTATCCCAGTTCGGCACCGAACGGGCGGGAGGGAGCGCTGGCCGAGGAGCTGGCTCCCCGAAACCCGCAGCGCGCGGCGCGTTGGGCCATCGCTTCGATGGAGCTTGGTGCCTTGGTGTGCCGCGCTCGCAATCCCATCTGTGATACCTGCCCCGTAGCGACTCTGTGTGAGTGGCGGCAAGCTGGTTATCCGCCTTGGGATGGCGTGCCGCGGCACGGCCAGGCCTATGTGGGGACTGACCGGCAGTGCCGGGGCGCTTTGCTAGCTGTGCTGCGATCCAGCGAGGAGCCGATCACAGGCCGTGAGCTGACGGCGGCATGGCAAGATTTGGGGCAGCGCGACCGCGCACTGGCCTCACTCGTCCAAGACGGGCTGGTGGTCCCTATAGGCAACCGATGGTCGTTGCCCAGCTAGATTGACGCCCTTGATCAGGAGGCACTTATCTCATGCCCGACCTCGCCCCGACCTTCCCGCTCCGCAATGGTGCCGACATCCCCGTGCTCGGAATCGGCACCTCGCCCTTGCGGGGCGCCGAATCAGCTACTCAGGTCCGGACAGCACTCGAGGCTGGCTATCGACTGATCGACACGGCCGAGAACTACCGCAACGAAGATGCGGTCGGTCAAGCGATCCGGGACTCCGGGATTGATCGGTCCGAGGTCTTCATCACCACAAAGTTCAACCGCGAGTGGCATAGCGTCGATGGCGTCCGTCAGGCGTACGAGGCGAGCCTCGAGCGGCTGGGTGTCGACTACATCGATCTGTTGCTGGTGCACTGGCCGAACCCCGACCAAGATCGCTACGTCGATGCGCTGCGCGGCCTCCAGGCAATTCTGGACAAAGGTGGACTCCGTGCCATAGGCACGTCGAACTTCAAACCCGCCCATCTGCGGCGAGTGCTCGATGAGGCCGGCTTCACGCCCGATGTCAACCAGATCCAGCTAAGCCCATACTCGACGAGGAGTGCGAGCCGGGCGTACCACGCGACGCACGGCATTGTCACCGAGTCGTGGAGCCCTCTTGGCGCGTCAAGCGATGCACTGCGAAACGATCCAGTGATCACTGGGATAGCGAAGGATCACGGGAAGTCCCCGACGCAGGTTGTGCTCCGATGGCACACTCAGCTCGGTCTAGTCGCCATCCCGCGGTCGGGGAATCCTGGCCGGATCGCGGAAAACATCGACATCTTTGACTTCGAGCTGACTGAGCAGGAAATGACCACAATTAGCGGGCTCGACCGCGGCGAATCAGTGGTCACTGATTCCGACGTATTCGGTCATTAGCGCTTGCCACCCTCCGGGATTCAGGTCAATCCGGCGCGGGCTGATCCAAAGTCGACGACGTACGAGTTGCGCCGATACTTGCAATGACGACGCAAGCCATTGCGAGCCACTGCACCAAACTAAGAAACTCCCCCAGCACGATCATCGCTGCGATCGCGGCCGCGGCCGGCTCCAGGCTCATCAAGATGCTGAAGACTCGAGGCGGAATGCGACGTAACGCGATCAGCTCGAAGCTGTAGGGGATGACAGAGCTGAGCAGACCAACCGCGACCCCGAGCGCAAGGATCGTCGGGTCGAGCAGTCGACTGCCTGCCTCGACGATTGCCGGAGGCGCCAGCACAATCGCCCCGACCACGCTGGCGATGGCAATGCCACTGATCCCCGGCCAGCGACGGCCGGTCTGCGCGCTGAGCAGGATGTAGAAGGCCCAGCTGACCGCCGCGAGTAAAGCGAATCCCACTCCGGCCAGGGTCAAGCTGGTCCTGGACAGACCGAGGAGTGCGACCCCCATTCCCGCGAGGGCGACCCAGATCAGATCTGTGAAACGACGGGAACCGATCACAGCAAGAGTGAGTGGACCAAGGAACTCGATGGTCACCGCAATGCCCAAGGGGATCCGAGCGAAGGACTGGTAGATGGCCCAGTTCATGGTCATCAGACTGACGCCGAAGCCAAAGACGATCCACCAATCACGACCTGAATGCCCGGTCAACCGTGGGCGCGCCACCAGGAGCAAGATCACGGCGGACGTAATGAGCCGCAGCCAAACCATCGCCGTCGGCGGCACCAAATCAAACAGGTCCTTGGCGATAGCCGCCCCGACCTGGACCGAAATGATTCCCGACAGCACCAGCCAGACAGGGGGAATCCGGTCTATCACGGGCACCGCGCCACTCTGCCAGATGGTGACCATCAGCGTCAGCGACGATAGGTCACGGTGGCGCGCCGTCGTACGCCTTTCGGGTAAATAGCAGCCTCGAGCGGCTGTACCCAGTTTGTCTACGCTGTGCATGGCATGCACGCCATGTACAGCGTGAGCATCCCACGCTGCGTGGGATATTGACCGAGCGTGACCAGATCAGCGGACGTCCAGACGAGTCGGCCGCACCCACGTGGATGCGGCCGACTGGCGTTCAGGAGTTGCTACTCGTTGGCGGCTTCGGAACCTTCGTTGAAGCCCTCGACGATGCCGCCGAACTCCACTGGCGGTACGTCCGGAGCTGCCGAACGCGGAGTGCCGGTGAAGGTGAACGGATACTCTGATCCCGGATCAGCGACATCGACCACGACGATCTCGCCAGGCTTCAGCTCCGCGAACAAGATCTTCTCTGCGAGCAGATCCTCGACGTCGCGCTGAATCGCGCGACGCAGCGGCCGGGCACCCATCACCGGATCGAAGCCACGCTTGGCGATCAACGTCTTCGCCGCGGGCGTGAGCTCGATGCCCATGTCCTTGTCCTTGAGACGGATCTCGATCTGGGCCACCATCAGGTCGACGATGCGCTCGATGTCCTCCTGACTGAGCTGGCGGAAGACCACGATCTCGTCCACCCGGTTGAGAAACTCCGGACGGAAGTGCTGTTTGAGCTCGTCGGTGACCTTGGCCTTCATCTTGTCGTAGCCGCCCTCGGTACCGCTTGCCCCGCTGAAGCCCAGGGAGACACTCTTAGCAATGTCCCGGGTGCCCAGGTTGGTGGTCATCACGATCACGGTGTTCTTGAAATCGACCACCCGGCCTTGCGCGTCGGTCAGCCGACCCTCGTCAAGGATCTGCAGCAACGAGTTGAAGATGTCAGGGTGAGCCTTCTCGACCTCGTCGAAGAGCACCACACTGAACGGCTTGCGGCGCACCTTCTCGGTGAGCTGGCCGCCCTCCTCGTAGCCGACATAACCCGGAGGCGAGCCGAAGAGCCGGGACGCGGTGTGCTTCTCGGAGTACTCGCTCATATCCAGCTGGATCAACGCGTCCTCGTCGCCGAACAAGAACTCGGTCAGCGCCTTGGTCAGCTCGGTCTTACCCACACCGGATGGGCCGGCGAAGATGAACGAGCCACTGGGTCGCTTCGGGTCCTTCAGGCCCGCCCTGGTACGCCGGATTGATCGCGATAGCGCCTTGACCGCATCGTGTTGGCCGATATAGCGCTTGGCGATCTCCTCTTCCATCCGAAGCAACCTGGCCGACTCTTCCTCAGTCAGCTTGAACACGGGGATGCCGGTTGCCGTGGACAGCACCTCGGCGATGATGTCCTCATCCACCTCGGCGACCACGTCAAGATCACCAGACTTCCACTGCGCCTCACGCTCGGCGCGTGCGGTCAGCAGCTTCTTCTCGTCATCGCGGAGACCGGCTGCCCGCTCGAAGTCCTGGGCGTCGATGGCTGCTTCCTTCTCCAGCCGTACCGCGGCCACCTTCTCGTCGAATTCCCGCAGGTCCGGCGGGGCCGTCATCCTCCGGATCCGCAGCCGCGCGCCCGCCTCGTCGATCAGGTCGATCGCCTTGTCGGGTAGGAAGCGATCAGAGATGTACCGGTCGGCCATCTGAGCCGCGGCGACCAGCGCCTGATCAGTGATGGTGATCCTGTGGTGCGCCTCATAGCGGTCGCGAAGCCCCCGCAGAATGTCGATAGTGTGCGCGATGGACGGCTCTGCTACCTGAATCGGCTGGAACCGCCGCTCCAGCGCGGCGTCCTTCTCCACATACTTCCGATACTCGTCCAACGTGGTCGCGCCGATCGTCTGCAGCTCACCGCGAGCCAGCATCGGCTTGAGGATGCTGGCGGCGTCGATCGCGCCCTCGGCTGCGCCGGCGCCGACGAGGGTGTGGATTTCGTCGATGAACAACACGACGTCGCCGCGGGTCTTGATCTCCTTCAGTACCTTCTTCAGGCGCTCCTCGAAATCGCCGCGATAACGGCTGCCAGCAACCAACGCACCAAGGTCGAGGGTGTAAATCTGCTTATCTCGCAGTGTTTCAGGAACATCCCCCCGGACAATGGCCTGTGAAAGGCCTTCCACCACGGCGGTCTTGCCGACGCCGGGCTCGCCAATCAGCACCGGGTTGTTCTTGGTACGCCGCGAGAGCACAGTCATCACTCGCTCGATCTCAGTCTCACGGCCAATGACCGGATCAAGCTTGTTCTCCCGGGCAGCCTGGGTGAGGTTACGACCGAACTGGTCGAGCACCATCGATGACGACGGAGTGCTGCCCTGCTCTGGAGCGCCTGCAGTTGCGGCTTCCTTGCCTTGGAAGCCGCTGAGCAATTGCAGAACTTGATTTCTGACGCGGTTGAGGTCTGCGCCGAGCTTCACCAATACTTGCGCAGCGACACCTTCACCTTCCCGAATCAAGCCGAGAAGGATGTGCTCGGTACCTATGTAGGAATGATTGATCTGGAGCGCTTCGCGCAAGCTCAGTTCCAGTACCTTTTTTGCTCGCGGCGTGAATGGGATGTGTCCACTGGGGGATTGCTGCCCGTGGCCGATGATCTCTTCGACCTTTTGCCGAACAGCTTCTAAGGAAATACCGAGGGACTCCAAAGCTTTGGCAGCCACGCCTTCGCCCTCATGGATGAGTCCCAGCAGGATGTGCTCAGTGCCGATGTAGTTGTGGTTCAGCATGCGAGCCTCTTCCTGCGCCAACACCACGACGCGCCGGGCCCGGTCGGTAAACCGCTCAAACATGATGGTTGCTCCCTCGTTGTCGGTGCGGGTCTCGCCCTGCTCCTCGGAACGAGCACCGATGTCTCTCACTCTAGTCGGCCACGCCCTCACATGCCTTCCTGCACATTCGTCGCAGTCCCGGCCGTCGGCCACCCGGCCAGCCTGTGCTGCGCCGGATCGGCCAGAGTGCACTGTCGCATGACAACTCTCACCTGGCGTCCCGATATTCCCCCTTGCCGATCACGGTTTGTGAGGCGGTCTGGACGGCTTGGATCTCGGCGGATCCGACCGCCGACCAGCGCGAAACCGTCGCGTCCTGGACCTGGACAGCGAGCGCCCTGGGCGATGGATGTTCGCCCAGGGCGCAACGATAATGAGGATTGTGAGCTGAGGGTTGGGGCCTACTGCCGACGCCTGAGGAGAGCCGTTCGGACAGTCGACCGAACACTCAGCTCAAGCATGAGCCTTCTCGTACGCCTCTCGTACATCTGACGAGACGCGGCCGCGGCTGCTGACATCGTGGCCGTTTGCTAGTGCCCAGGCTCGAATGTCGCTGGTGCTCGCAGCGTTGGCCGCTTTCGTGGCCCGCTTACGCCGGCCGCCGATCTTGCGGGCGTGTGCCACCCATGGCGCCAACGCTTCACGGAGCCCAGTGGCGTTCTTTGACGACAGGTCGATTTCATACTCCGCCCCGTCCAATGCGAAACTGACCGTCTCGTCGGCTGTTCCCCCGTCGTAATCGTCTTCGAGAATGATCTGCACGCGCTGCGCCATAAGTTCCTCCAGTTTGGGAAAGTGAGAGAGTCCTGACATGGGCGAGATTACTCGCATTCTTCACTTTCCAGAAGAAAATCGAGAGCAATATCCAAGGCAGGTGCGGAATGGGTGATCGCTCCTACCGCGACGAAATTGACACCAGTCTGCGCAACTTCGGTTGCGTTCAGTAATGTCAGGCCGCCGCTAGCCTCGAAAGTGGCGAGATCCGCCAACTCCGCGACGATACCGGCCATGGCAGCAATGCTCATATTGTCCAGGAGGATGTCGGTAGCGCCCGCTGCCACGACCTGACGCACCTGCTCAGCCGAGGTCACCTCTACCTCGACGGGAACGTCGGGAAAGGACTGCCGTACTGCGCGATAAGCCTCGACCACTCCCCCGGCTGCTATCACATGGTTGTCTTTGATCAACGCCGCATCAGCCAACGACATCCGGTGATTGATACCACCGGCAACGCGTACCGCGTATTTCTGCAGCATTCTCAAGCCCGGAAGAGTCTTACGCGAGTCCCGAACTTGGGTATTGGTTCCTGCGAGCGCATCGACCCAGGCGCGAGTTGCCGTGGCCACACCCGACATCATGGTGATCAAGTTCAGGGCAACCCGCTCAGCGGTCAGTAGCGCGCGCGCATTACCCGCGACCGAGATCAGTACGTCGCCGCGCATGACGCGGTCACCGTCGGTTACGCGCAGCGCGATTTCGAAGTCGCCGACCGGCGCGCAGACCCTCGCAACCGCGTACGCGGCCACGGGCAGCCCGGCGACGGTCCCCGGCTCGCGTACGACGAACTCGCCGCGGGCGGTCTGGGCGGCCGGAATCGTCGCATAAGACGTGACGTCGAGCCCGACACCGGCGCCGAGCGGCAGCACACCGCGGCCCCCCAAATCCTCATCGAGTGCCTCGGAGATGATCAACGACACGGCATTCAGGTCGAGTCCCGCAGCTCTCACGAGACCCTCTGTCTCCGCCAAGGTGGTGCAAATCATGAATGGCTCGGTGTCCGATCCGGGCTCCCCGGCTGCGCTGGTACGAACAGATGCCGGAGGGCTTGCTGATCATCGTGTTCGACGAGGAGGTGGCCCCGCCAGGCCTCGCGACGGCCCTCGAAGTCATCGCGCCAATGAGCCCCTCGGGATTCCTCGCGGAGGCGGGCAGAGGCTACGACGGCCGCCGCCACCGTCATCAGATTCGTTGCTTCCCAGGACTCGAGGCCAGGCCCCGCGCCCGCTTGTCGTGCCAGTTTCGCCAACTCGTGGACGCACCTGTCGAGTCCAGCAGCATCCCGGAGCCCGCCGGCGTGACGGCTCATGGCCTGCTGCAACGCGGGGACCACTGAGCGATCGATGAGTCCTGCTGGCCGACGATCCTGCGCAGCAGGCCGGCGCGGCGGCGGCTGGTCCTGCAGCCGCTCCGCAATCCGACGAGCGAAGACCAGCCCTTCGAGCAGGGAGTTCGAGGCCAGCCGATTAGCGCCGTGCACACCGGACGATGCGACCTCTCCGCAGGCATAAAGGCCCGACAGGTTCGTTGCGCCATCTATGTCGGTCTCCACACCTCCACAGAAGTAGTGGCACGCCGGTGCCACCGGGATCAGATCTGTGGCCGGGTTGATACCGGCTCGGCGGCAGCTGTGCCAGATCGTCGGGAACCTCACCCGCCAGGCCTCCTCGCCCAACATCCGGCCATCAACGTAAACATGATCAACGCCGGCTGCCGCCATCTCCTTCATGATCTGTTTGGCGACGACGTCTCGAGGCGCCAGCTCAGCAAGCTCATGTTTGCCGACCATGAAGCGCTCGCCCCGGGAGTTGACCAGCTGGCCGCCCTCCCCGCGTACCGCCTCGCTGACAAGCGGCAGTTGGCCGCGAGCGCCTGCACCGAGGTAAAGCACAGTCGGGTGGAATTGGATGAATTCGATGTCCCGCAACCGGGCCCCGGCGCGGAAGGCGGCCGCGATCCCGTCTCCGGTGGAGACTGGCGGATTTGTCGTCACGGCGTAGATCTGGCCAATGCCGCCTGTGGCGAGCACAACCGCCCTGGCGTGGACCGCACCGACGCCTCCGCGAGTGCCCTCCCCAAGGACGTGCAGTGTGACCCCGGCCACTGCCGGCCTCTCGCCAGGGCCAACCTCGGCCGGAATGAGATCGAGAACCAGTGCATGCTCGACGATCTCGATCGCGCGATCGGCGGTGACCGCGGCGATCAGTGCACGTTCGATCTCAGCGCCGGTGGCGTCGCCCCCAGCGTGTGCGATCCGGTTTCGCTGATGGCCGCCTTCACGGGTCAGTTCGAGCTCGCCGCCAAGATCGCGGTCAAATTCAGCCCCTCGGTGGATGAGTTTGGCAACCTCGTCGGGGCCTTCGGTGACCAGCACGCGCACTGCCTCTTCGATGCAGAGGCCAGCACCGGCCACCAAAGTGTCGTCGATGTGCTGTTGGATCGTGTCGCCCTCGGCCTGCACCCAGGCGATCCCACCCTGCGCCCAGTGGGTCGAGCCGGCCGCGACCTCGTGCTTGGTGACGACCATGATCGTTCCCAGATCCCGGCACTCCAGCGCAGCCGTCAAACCCGCGATGCCCGATCCGACGACGACGACGTCCACCTCGCGTATCCATCCCGGCGGTTCCGCGGAGAGCCGGTGCGGCAGAGATGGCAATGGCGGGAGTGCGGGGAAGGAGGGTAGTGAATGTGCTTGGACGGGCCTGGACGTCAGGGATGCAGCATCAGGCACCATAGGGCCATGCTCCCGCATTCGTCGGCGGGGGGAGCGGGCCCCCCTGATCCCCCGGGACGGGGGTGGCGCACCTGGTTCGACGCGTGGGTGGAATCGGCGTACGGTGCGGACGGATTCTGGCGCATTCACAGCCCTGACGTCCATTTCCGTACCGCAGCAGCAAGCGGGCCGATGATCGCTGAGATGCTGGCCGCCCTGGTCGGCCGCCAGGATGAGATCGTCCAGGTGGTCGACGTCGGTGCTGGCAATGGCCGTCTGCTGGAGGAACTTTCGGTGATCCGACCCGATCTGCAACTCCTGGGAATTGATCTCCGAACCCGGCCCGAAGGCTTGGCCGCGCGGGTGGGCTGGGCTCAGGATATGTGGGACGTACGGTACGGGTGTTGGACCACTGGCGAGGCCGGCGCCGCACTGGCCCGGCCCGAGCCAATCATGATCATCTGCTGCGAATGGCTGGACGACTTGCCGTGCCCGGTAGTCGCGCGACATGCCGACGGCTGGCGGGAGTTGATCATCAACGATGACGGCCAGGAGCACGCTGGGCCGCGATTGGAGAGTGAGCAACTGGCCTGGGCCGACCGGTGGTGGCCGGGCGGCGAGCGTGCCGAGATCGGTCTCACCAGGGACCGGGCATGGATCGAACTGGTTAGGTTGATCATGAAACGCGGCGGCTGCGCTGTCATGATCGACTACGGGCATACGGCCGCCCGTCGTCCTATCACCGGTTCCCTCGCGGCCTACCGCGACGGTCGGGCGCTCGAGCCGATACCCGGATCCAGCGTGAACCTCACCGCGCATGTTGCGATCGACGCGGTACGGGCCGCAGGTGAGGAGGTGGGAGCGACCACCGCCTTCTGCGGTTTGCAGGGCGAGGTCGTACCGGAGCTGCTGCAAGCCGAGACACATCCCGATCCACTGGTTGATCTTGGTCGCCGCAGCCAGCATTCGGCGCTCAGCTCACAATACGTGTGGGGCTCACACTGGTGGTTACTGCAGTGTTGAATTGCTCGCTCCGCTCGCGCGGATCGCGCTCGAAGCCGCCGTCTTCGTCGCATCCGGTGAAACGGCAGATGTCACGCAGCTCGCATCCACTCGCAGTGGCCGTTTCACCATCTGCTCCTGCAGATCGGCGGCGCGCGATCGGCGATGAAGCTCGCTGACCCGTGCGTTGACCATCGCGGTCGTGAAAACGTACGCCAAAGGTCCGCCCTGATGCCCCACCAACCGCTCCGCGTCTTGGTTGGATCTCTTGCCCCTGGCATGCTGCCTTCCACTCAGCCAGCCAAGATGCCGACCGGAACGATCCTGCTCGACCTCGGTCCTGAGCATCCCAGTCAGGCCGGACTTCTTGAGCTCCGGTTATGGACCGACGGCGACGTGATCACCTCAGCCAGGGTCGTGGTAGGCGCAATGCATCGGGGCGCGGAGAAGCTCTTCGAGGTCCGCGACTACCGGCAGATCCTGATGTTGGCAGACCGGCACGACTGGCAGGCTCCCTTCTTCGGCGAGCTCGCAGTCGCCCTCGTCTGCGAACAGATGATGGGACTTGTGGTTCCAGATCGTGCCATCTGGCTGCGTACCCTGCTCGCCGAACACACCCGGATCCTCAGCCACTGCGGTTTTCTCAGCTATGTGCCGTATCGGATTCCCGGCGATCCTGGACTCCGTCGATTGCGTGAGGAGCTGCGCAACCAGAGCCTGCGACTGACTGGAAACCGCATCCATCCGATGGCGACACGGATCGGCGGCCTGGGGGTCGATGCTGACGACGCCTGGCTCCAAGCGGAACGCAAAGTCGGTAGGCAGGCGGCACAGGTAGCCGGGGCGGTGCTGACCATGATCGAGTCTCCGCCGTTCGCAGGCCTGACTAGCGGAGTTGGCCTGCTCGACCACGAGACGATCCAGCAGTTCGGGGTGAGCGGCCCAGCAGCACGCGCCAGCGGGGTCGATCTTGACCTGCGCTTGCAACTCCCCTATCTGGCCTACCGCGAGCTGGCTGACTTGATCACCCCTCCGGCACGCCGCTCGGGCGATGCGCTGTCCCGGCTGGGCGTTCTCGCTGAGGAGCTGGCGATCAGCGCGTCTTTGATCATTGCCTGCATAGACCGTCTCACCGAGCTGCCTGGTCCGGTCTCGGTGAAGCTGGGCAAGATCATCCGGGTGCCGGAAGGTGAGGCGTACTCGGCAATCGAGGCACCGCTAGGCATAGCCGGTGTGTTTCTGGTTTCCCGCGGCGGGAAGACTCCGTGGCGACTCAAGCTGCGGACGCCGTCATTCAACAACGTATCCAGCCTGGAGCGGGTGCTGGTCGGGGTGCGTACGGAGGCCCTGGAGGCCACTCTCGCCTCGATCGGCTACGTCGTCGGCGACATCGACAAGTAGCGCGCCTCGCGGGTGTTACGCGAGCTGGCGTTCTGCCTCGGAGTGGGGCACGACCATCTCGATGATCTTGAAGTCGACAACACTTGGGGGCGATCCGGCATCCGTGCCCTCCGCGGCGTTCAGCTCCTGCAACATCGACTCATGCTCGGCCAGTACCCGGCGCGGCATGTGGTGGACTTCAGCGTCCGGTTCGTCACGCAAGACGATCAGCTCCGCCTCACGCTCCCGTACGGTCTCGTGCAGGCCTGAAATGACCTCGTCGCGATATTTGACCTCTCCCCTGAGGAAGACCCGATCACTCTGCAAGCGAGAGATCTGTTGCCGCTCCAGGGCAATCGTCACCCGCTGCTTCTCAATCACTTTGCCGGCATCGCGGATCCGTCGGCTCAGAGTGTCGACGACCGCAGCGTTCCGGGTACGTTCCTCGGTCAGCGCCTCACCATGCTCCCGCGTGGCTTTGAGCATGGCTTCTCCATGAGCGCGTCTGGCCGTGTTGAGCGCACGCCAGGCAAAGGCACACGCCACAAGAGCGGCTGTGATGGCTGCGGCAACGCCCAGACGAACGACCCAGATCGGTCCGGAAGCGGCAGCGGCAGCTGCCATTGTGCCGACGATCAAGACGATTTCCGAAATGCGCTGAAGTGGCGAGGCCTTGAGCCCGCGGCTCGCAGTGGCTGGCGAAGTCACGCCCGTCAACATATGCCTCGGCGTGCAGACCGCCGCGGATTTCATGCTCAGTCGCGCGTGTCGGCCTCCAGGTCGTCCCCCTCGCCGGCATCCGCGCCCTCGTCCGGCTCAGTGGGCACCTTGCACGCCCGTTCCAGCAGCAGGCCCATGACACAAAGGACGATCCCGGCAACAATCGCCACGGCAGATCGGATCACCCGATCACGCGGAGCGGCAGCATCCAGCCGCGTCAAAAACATCAACGCGAACCCGAAGTAGCCGCCCGCCACCAGCGCACCTGCCAGCGCGGACGCCTTGCCGAGCACCAGGAACGCAACGGCGCGCTGGGGTTCCATGCGTTCATGGCGCACCTGGATCCGCTGATGAGTCGAATAGGCCAGGACACCGACCAGCGCAGCGACCAAGATCAAACCAATGGGGGCAGTCCAGGGCACCTCGGGCGGGACCAGGTCGAAGGCGTTCGCCGTCACCACCAAGAGCCAGCCGGCCAGGCCACCGAACAGAGCCGCAACGACGAGCGTGCGGAGCGGTGTCAGGTGCAGCGAGCCGCCGGAAGGTTGCTGAGCCAAGCCCGCTGATCCTCAGTCTCGGTCGATTACAAGATCATCTCGCCGGACCACACCAGATGCGTCCGCCTTGACGAGAAGATCCGCGATGGCTCCCTTGCCAACGATCTCCGCGGTGGGGTCAACCTCGTACCACGGCACGAGGACGAACGCGCGCTCGTGCGCCAGCGGATGTGGCAGCTTCAGGTCCTCTTGGTCGACCACGGCGTTCCCGACCATGATCAAATCCACGTCCAGAGTACGCGGCCCCCACCGCTCGCCCTCGCGAGTCCGACCGTATGCCTCCTCGATCGCGAATGCCCGCTCCACCAGGGTTTGCGGCTCCAGGGTGGTTTCTGCAACCACCACAATGTTGAGGAATTGCGGACTGTCGGGCGGGCCCCCGACGGGCTTGGTCTCGTATACCGACGAGACATCCACCACGATCACGTCGGGGGTGTCGCTCAAGGCGTCCACGGCACCCTGCACGTTGCCGAGCAGATCACCGAGATTCGAGCCGATGGAGTAGACGACCTTGCGCAACGGTTTCATGCCGCTCAAGGTGTCCGCGTCGATGGCATGAGGATTGGGACTGCTCACGTCGTTTTACTCCTTGTCAGCGTGACCGTTACATCGGTAACGTCGACCGGCATTGGCGCCTGAGGCTTGTGCACGGTGACCTCGACGCACTGGATGGCGTCATAGCGTAGGCACGTCAGAGCAATTCTGTCGGCAAGGGCTTCGATCAGGTTCAGCGGGTCCCGTTCGACGTCCGCGGCGACGGCCTGCGCCAAGGCTCCATAGTCGATCGTCTGCCCAAGATCATCAGTGCTGGCTGCTGCGGAAAGATCCAGGGTGCAGCTCACATCAACCACGAATCGCTGGCCCTGCTTGCGCTCGGAGTCGAATACGCCGTGATGGCCGAAGGCGGAGATTCCAGTCAGGCTGATCCGATCGCGGCCAGCCTCGACGGGCCCGTTAGATCGAATGGGGCCCGGCGTCAACGACTGTGTGTGCCGCCATGTCACCTCCTGACGCATGCGACCCTATCCGAGGCGACACTGCTTCAACAGGGGCTGTGCACGACAACCGGGTTCATTGCTCCAGCAGTCGCTGCGCCACCGCAATGGCGTCCCGGCTCGCGCGTACCGAGTGCACCCTGACCCCCCAAACACCGCGCAATGCGAGCACTGTGGTGAGCGCGGTTGTGGCGTCGTCACGCTGCTTGGCAGGCCGCGGGCTTCCCTCAGAATCGGCGAGCAAGCGGCCGAGAAACGCCTTCCGAGAGACGCCGGCGAGCATCGGCCGACTGAGGACGTCGAACTCCCCGAGCCGTTGCAGCAGTTGCCAGTTGTGTTCACCCGTCTTGGCGAACCCGAACCCTGGATCGATGATCACCTTGTCCGCGGCCACCCCCGCGCGGTCTGCCTCATCGAGCTGGGTGCGCAGCTCAGCTATAACCTCCGCGACGACGTCGGCGTAGGAGGCTTTGCTTTGCATGTCGTCGGAATGGCCGCGCCAGTGCATGCAGATGTACGGGACACCGGCCTCGGCGACCAACTGCAGCATCCGGTTATCGGCCTTTCCTCCGGAGACGTCGTTCACCAGGCGGGCGCCGGCTGCGATCGCCGGTGCCGCGACCGCCGCACGCATCGTGTCGGTACTGACACAAGCCCCAGCGGCTGCCAGCTCACGGATCACGGGCAGTACCCGCCGTAGCTCCTCGGCAACCTCTGGTCGAGCCGCGCCAGGCCGCGTCGACTCGCCGCCGACATCAATGATGTCGGCGCCTTCGGCCAACAGGTCCAACCCGTGGGTGATTGCTGCGGCTGGGTCAAACCACTCGCCGCCGTCGGAGAAGGAGTCTGGCGTGACGTTGACCACGCCGATGACCAGAGTGCGACCAGGCTGCGGCAGATCCGGGACGACAGGCAGCGGGCTCACTCAGATCACCTTATGCTCTCCCCCGTGCCGCTTCCGCCGGACGGGCCTGCGCACTCTCATCACGACCAGGCCTCGCCATTCCACCCGTGGCGCCGGCTGGTCATGGGCACGAGGGCGCTGATCGCTCTTGGGCTCACGATCGCGCTCGTGACGCTGGTCGGGTGCCACAAATCAGGCGGCGAGATACCCGGGTTGCCACCGCCGCGGGCGCACCGAAGTGCGGCGACGGCAAGTCCGACAGCAGTTCCTCCGCCATCGGAGCCAGCCAGCACGCCGGGATCCAGCACCGGCCAAACCCCTACCCGGCTGAACAGGTCGCTCGCAAAGAACAGCATCTACGCTGTTGATCTCGGCGGTAGCCGTGTCTCCTGCACAGTGAAGGTCAGGTCGCCACAGCCGCCGCTCAAAGATGCCAGCCTCGCCTCGTACGGGAAAAAGCTGGTCGGCTGCCTGGTGAAGGCCTTTGCCCAGCCGTTGGCCGCGCACGGCATCGAACTGACCACGCCGAAGATCAAGGTCTACCGCAACACCATCAAGACTCCGTGCGGACGATTCGGCCAGAAGGACGCCCCGGCCTACTACTGCTCGATTAGCCGAACGATCTACTGGCCGGCGACTGGTGACGACGGCAGCGAGGCGTACACGTACGCGCGACTCGGCTATGTCGGACTGGTGGCTCACGAATTTGGGCATCACCTGCAGGCCGCAAGCGGCATGCTCAGTGAGTATGCCCAGCGCTCGTACGGGACGAAGAGCCGGAGCGATCGGTATCTGCTAAGCCGCCGCCTCGAACTTCAGGCGCAGTGCTTCGAGGGTGTCTTCCTGTCTGTGACTGCGGAATCGATCCGACTCAGCAGCAACGACCGCTACCAGCTCAGGATCTGGCACGCCTATACCGGCGATGAGGACCCGCCGACCAGCCGTAAGCCCGACCATGGCAGCAGCGCGGCGCAGATTCGCTGGCTCAATCGAGGTCTGGATTCGGCCGACTTCGGTCGCTGCAATACCTGGACGGCGAAGAAGAAGTCCGTCAAGTACGCGTCACCCGCGCTTCCTGGCAAGCTCAGCAGGCCGGTTCAGCTGGTGATCAGCTGCATGGCCTCGGCGCGAGTCACGGCGTTCCGCAACTGGCCGCGTACGGCGCTGGTGATGGTCTTCGAGCCCGGCTTGCGTACGCCGCGCATGGTCATGCAAAGGTGCTCGCACTCGATGACGACAATCACCCCACGGGGCTCCAAGATGTGGTTGATGGCGTCGGCTATCTGGGTGGTCAGTCGCTCTTGAACCTGAGGCCTTTTGGCGTAGATATCGACGAGGCGGGCAAGCTTGCTGAGCCCGGTGATCTTGCCCTCTCGGTTGGGGATGTAGCCGACATGGGCGACTCCGGTGAATGGCACGAGGTGGTGTTCGCAGGTGCTCCAGACCTCGATGTCTTTGATCAGGACCAACTCGTCGTGGCCGAGGTCGAAGACGGTGGCGAGGACCTTCTCCGGATCTTCCCGCAGGCCGCCGTACATTTCGGCGTACGCCCGGGCGACCCGCTGCGGGGTTTCGCGCAGACCGTCCCGATCCGGATCCTCACCGATTCCGATCAGGATTTCGCGTACCGCAGCGACGATGCGGTCATGATCGAACGCTCCGACTCGTTGGGGGAAGTGGATCGGGTCAATCCCGGCCACACTGCGGGCGCCGTCACGACTAATGTCGGCGGCCTCGTCGAGCTCGGTCACCGAAAGTCCGGGCCTCTTTGGGGCTGCGGATCGGATTCACCGGTGGTTGGCAGCTGCGACGGTACCGGCGGATGCCCCGCAGGTTGCCCAGGCCGGAGATGGCATTGCACCGCCAGCCGGAATCTCGTGGCCGGGACTCGGTGTCTGACCGCTGCCGGACTGACCGTTTGACCCTTTCTGACCGTTGATCGACGGCGGCGGCGGCGTTACCGGGGGGATGGATGAGGGAATGCGCTCATCAGAACCGGTCCACGCCGGCCGCTTCGGCCAGAGTCGCAACGGCTGGAAGACCGCAGCCACCTGTTGCCGATCCAGGGTCTCCCTCTCAAACAGCGCGCGCACCAGGTCATCGAGGACATCCCTGTTCTCGTTGAGGATGTCAAACGCCTCCTGGTGGGCGTTGCTGATCAGCTTGGAGACCTCCTCGTCAACGATCGCGGCGACCTCTTCGGAGTAGTCGCGGCCGTGACCGATGTCGCGACCCAGGAAGGGTTCTGCGTCCCCGGATCCGAGCTTGATCGCGCCCAGCCGCTCGGTCATCCCGTACTGGGTGACCATGGCGCGCGCCAGGGCCGTTGCCTTCTCGATGTCGTTGCTGGCTCCGGTGGTCGGATCATGGAAGACCAACTCCTCGGCCGCCCGGCCGCCCATCATGTACGCAAGCTGGTCAAGTAGCTCCGCGCGAGTGTTCGCGTACTTGTCCTGCTCCGGCAGCACCATGGTGTAGCCGAGTGCCCGGCCGCGCGGCAGGATGGTGACCTTCTGCACCGGGTCGGTACCAGGCAGCGCCGCAGCGACCAGCGCGTGGCCGCCCTCGTGATAGGCGGTCACCAGCTTTTCCTTGTCGTTCATCAGCCGGCTGCGCTTCTGCGGGCCGGCGACGACGCGGTCGATCGCCTCGTCCAGGTACTCGTCGGTGATCATCCGGGCGTTCTGCCGCGCGGTCAGTAGCGCGGCTTCGTTCAACACATTGGCCAGATCGGCGCCGGTGAAGCCAGGCGTACGCCGCGCCACGCCTTCCAGATCGACGTCAGGGGCCATTGGCTTGCCCTCGGCGTGCACCTTCAAGATGTTGAAGCGACCCCTGAGGTCGGGAGTGTCGACGGCGATCTGGCGGTCGAACCGGCCCGGCCGCAGCAGCGCGGGGTCGAGGACGTCCGGCCGGTTGGTGGCGGCGATCAGGATCACGCCGCCGCGTACGTCGAAACCGTCCATCTCGACCAGGAGCTGGTTCAGGGTTTGCTCGCGCTCGTCGTGGCCGCCGCCCATGCCGGCGCCACGGTGCCGGCCGACGGCGTCGATCTCGTCGATGAAGACGATCGCGGGAGCGTTCTCCTTCGCCTGCTCGAACAAATCGCGGACGCGGGAGGCGCCGACGCCGACGAACATCTCGACGAAGTCAGAGCCGGAGATCGAGTAGAACGGCACCCCAGCCTCCCCGGCCACCGCGCGGGCCAGCAGGGTCTTGCCGGTGCCGGGTTGGCCGTACAGCAAGACACCCTTGGGGATCTTGGCGCCGACGGCCTGGAACTTGGCGGGCTCGGCCAGGAACTCCTTGATCTCCTCCAGCTCCTCGATCGCCTCGTCACACCCGGCGACATCGCGGAACGTGGTCTTCGGCGTGTCCTTGTTGGCAATTTTGGCCTTCGACTTGCCGAACTGCATGACCCGGCTGCCGCCGCCCTGGACCGAGTTCAGCAGGAAGAAGAACAGCACGCCGATGATGATGAACGGGATCAGGGTGCCCAGCAGGGAGCTGAAGAAACCTGGGGTTGCGTTCTCGCCTTTCCACTGGTCCAGGGTCTTCTCAGCCACTCTTTGGTCGAGACGGGTGATCAGCTGGTCACTCTGATTCCCAACCCAGGTTGCCTTGTAGCCAGTCTTGTTCGCGTCCTTCAGCGTGACGCGGATCTCTTGTTCCTTGTCGATCAAGATGACCTCGCTCAACGGCTCGTTGCCGTTGATGATCGAGACCACCTGAGAGGTAGGCGCTTCCTTGAATCCGCTCGTCACCCGCTGGCTGAAGTCGATCAGCAGACCGATCGCGATCACCGCAATGACGATCCACGCCAGCGGTGAGCGGAATATCCGTCGTAGGTTCATGACCTGCCTAGTGAGGTTTGGGGATCCGGGAGATCCTCCTGCCTAGGCTATCGTTCGCGTCCAAGCTGACTGGCGCGTCTCGACCACGTCTGTCTTCATGCTCGCTGAGCTTGTCGAAGCGTCCGCATCGTGCCCTTCGACAGGCTCAGGGCACATAGAGGACAGGCTCAGGGCACATAGAAACGGGCTCAGGGCGCATCGCTCAGCTGTAAACGCTGGGTGACAGCGCGCCTACCGAGGTCAAGTTGCGATAGAGCCCGTCGTAATCCAGGCCGTAGCCGACCACAAACTCATTCGGAATGTCGAATCCGACGTAGGCAATTTCGACCGGGTTCCGCGCCGCTTCCGGCTTTCTGAACACCGTGAGCACCTTCAAACTGGCAGGGCCCCGAGAGCGCAAGTTGCTGACCAGGTACGACAAGGTCAGCCCGGTATCGATGATGTCCTCGACCAGCAGCACGTCAAGTCCGGTCACATCGCTGCTGAGATCCTTGAGGATCCGGACGACACCTGAGGATTTGCTACCGGAGCCATAAGAAGACACCGCCATCCAATCCATCCGGCAGTGCATCGAAAGCGCGCGGGAGAGGTCAGCCATCACCATGACCGCTCCATTGAGCACCCCGACGAGCAGCAGGTCTTTGCCTGCGTAGTCGCGATCAACCTCGGCGGCGAGCTCAGTGATGCGGGTGGCGAGTTCCTCTTTGGTAACCAGGACGCTCGTCAAATCACCGCTGAGCTGGGTGTCGTCCACGGCCTCAGCCTGCCACAGGAAAATCGGTCCTGCGGCTTGCGCAGCCCCGTTGTTCCCGGCAGTTCACCCAACTGACAGCCGTCCCCTATTACGGGTGACGGTTGCCCCGGGCACGTGAATGGACTTCTGGCCATGCCAGTCGATAACCAAGGACTCCACGGCGCCGATATGCCGCAGCGTGAGGTCACCGATTCCGTGTGCCAGTAACCACAAGCGGAGGATCCGGCGACGCAGCGCGGGCGGCTGGGATTCCAGGGCGGCACAATCCAAGGTGTCCGTGCCGCCAAGCCCTTCCGCTGTGCGGTACGCGTCAGCAGCAAGCCGATCGAGCAGCTCAGTGTCGTCGCGGAGCAGCTCGGCGGTCCTTGCCAAGGCTTCGGCAACGCCGGGACCCAGCTCGGTTTCCAGGGTGGGCAGCACGTTCTCGCGTACCCGAACCCGCGTAAACCGAGGATCTGTGTTGTGTGGATCCTGCCAAGGGTCGAGTCCAAGCTCTGCGCACGCCTGCTCGGTCGTGCCACGGCGGAGGTGCAGGAATGGCCGCAGCAGGTGGCCGGCTCGGGGTGCCATGCCGGCCAGCGATCTGCCGCCCGATCCACGAGCCAGGCCAAGCAGCACCGTCTCGGCCTGGTCGTCGAGGGTGTGACCGAGCAGCACAGTGGCGGAACGAGCTCGTGCCTCGACGTCGAGGGCCAGGTAGCGGGCCTGGCGGGCCGCTGCTTCAGGCCCGACAGTCGCCGACTGGTCCACCTCAACGGTGGTGACAGTCACATCGTCATAGCCAAGCCGGTCGAGCTGCTGCTGGACGCCAGCGGCAACCTCGGTTGATCCCTCCTGCAGTCGGTGATCAATCACAACTGCGGCGTATTCGAGATAGCGGCGAATCGCCACGTAACGTGCAGCAAAGGCGAGTGCGAGCGAGTCAGCGCCGCCTGAGCAGGCGACGAGCAGATGCGTGTCCTGGCTGTTCAGCGCCCCGTCAACTGCTTGGACGACCGCCAGGCCGGCCGGGCCGAGCTCGCGATAACCCACCGATATTGCAGCTTCAGCCAGCAGTCAGCTCAGGGTGCATGCGAGTCAGCCAGAGCCTCGGGTTGGTGATCTCTGCCGCGGTTGGCAGGGTCTCCGGAGATGTCCAGACCTTGTTCAAGCCGGACATGCCCACTTCAGCCATCACCGTGCGGCAGAACGTGGCGCCGTCGCGATATTGGCGCATCTTGGCGTCCAGCCCGAGCAGCTTGCGGATGATCTTGTCGAAGCCCTGGCCTTGCCGGCGTACCGTGAACTTGGCCCGGATGGTTTCCACGGTGGGAATGACTTCTGGGCCAACACTGTCCATGACGACATCTGCGTGACCCTCGAGCAGCGACATCACAGCGGTGACGCGATCGACCGTTTCCCGCTGCGCGGGGGTTTGGACCAGGTCGATGATCGACACCTCTTGGTTGTGAGTGACCGCCTCGATGACGCGCTTGAGCGCGTCCCGCAGCATCTGGGCCACGATCGCGGGGTCGAGCTCGGCCGAGTCGACGATCTGGGCGATCTGGCTCGTTGAGATAACCGCGCAGCCATGGAACCGCCGCGAACTGCACGCGGTGAGTCTCCTCGTGCAGGCAGACCCAGAGCCGGAAGTCGGCAGGCTCGACGCCGAGCTCGCGTTCGATGGAGACGATGTTCGGTGCGACCAGGAGCAGGCGACCGCCGGGTGTGTCGGGGTCGGCTCCCGGGAAGAAGGGGTCGAACTGACCGAGGACCTTCGACGACAGATAGCTGAGCAGCGCGCCAACTTCGACGCCTGTGATTCGCGGGCCCACACTGGCAACGGTCGGGCTTGACTGCTTCATCCGCTCAATGACCTTCGCATTGAGCGGACCCAGGATCTGTCGGAAGCCGTCCAGGTTGGCCTGAATCCATCGCGGCCGGTCGACCACAAGCACCGGAGCCGTACCGCTGTCAGCTTCCATTCCCGTCACCTCGCGGACGTACGCCTCCGCTCGGTCGGCGAAGCTGCGCAGCTCACCGACGACGGCCGCAGCACCTTCGCGGGAGATCTCCGGGCCGGGCTTGACCAGCTTGGTAGCCGTATTCAACGCCACGGTCCAGTCGACCATCGAGGTTGTCATGCGGGCGAGTCTATGTGCGGGCTCCGTGCGGGCACGGTCGGGCGGATCGCAAGATCAAGCCTCGGCCCCGGCCCACACGTTTGCCGTCTCAAGGTGGCTCACGTGCGTCGAATGGCGGCAGCGAACACTCGTGGGCCGTCTGAAGATGGCTAACGATGACAAGTGCTAACGACGACCAGAGCTAGCGACACCCGCACGTGCTGATCGCAGTGGTCACGCGATCCAGCCAGACCATGGCGTTGTACTCGTTCTTCGGCTTGTTGATCAAGAAGGCGTACACCAGCAGCGAGCCGTCGGTGGTGCGTACCAAACCCGCCCGAGCGCGCACCTTGTTCAGCGTGCCGGTCTTGCCGCGTACGACTCCACGTCCGGCCAGGCTCTGGTCGTCGAAATATCGAATCCGTAGGCTGCCCTCGACCCCGGCCACCGGCAAGCCAGTGATCACCGGCCGTAGCTCGGGATGTTGCTCGCTAGCGGCGAGCCGCAGCATCTTCACCATGGCGTCGGCTGGCACTTTGGTCTGGCGGGCCAGGCCGCTGCCGTCGCTGATCGTCATGCCGGGACCCCAGATCCCGAGTTCGGTGAGCTCTGACCGTACGACCTTGGTCGCTTCCGCGATCGACCCCGCCCTCCCAGCGCCAATGGCCGCATGGCGGAAGAGCACCTCCGCCCCATCGTTATCGCTGACCATGAGCACGTGCTCGACGATCCGCTCCAGGCGCATCGAGGAAACCGTGGCAACGACCGGCGCCGATTTCGGCGCGCGCGCCCGCTGGGTGGTGGTGACCTTGATCCCCTGCTTGGACAACGCCGCGGAAAAGGCAGTGGCGGCTTGCTTGGCCGGGTCTTTGTAGCGCGGGCTCCCGGAGCCGAAGCCCACGCGACCCTCGTCAACCGAGAGCGCAGACGTCGGCGAGACTGAGTCGCCGTAGAAGCTGGGCCAGCGCGGGTTCCAGGCCGGGCCGCTGAACAGCGAGGCGTCGTAGCCAAGGCTGACTTTCGTGATCTTGTCCTGCTTGAGTTCGGCTGCCGTGGCACGTGCCAGTCCGGTGATTGTGGCTCGCCTGGGATAGTCGGCGCTGCCCGTCCTGGCCAGGTAGGGATCACCGCCGCCGACCAGAACGATCTGACCCTGCTGAGGACTGACCACAGAGGTTTTGAAGGTGTGTTCAGGTCCCAGGATCGACAGCGCCGCTGTCGCGGTGAGCAGCTTCATGGTCGAGGCCGGGATCTGAGAACTCGTGGCGTTGTGGGCATACACCACCTTGCCGGTACCAACCTCGACGACTGAGCCGGAATAGGAGCCGGTCATGCCCTTGACCTTGATCGCTCGGATCTTATTGGCGACCGCGGTCGTGTTGGGAACGACCGGGGCTGCGGCTGCGGCCAGAACAGGGCTGGGGAGGTTGTGCGTTTGAGGCGTCGGCGTGGGCCATTGCCGAGCCGGTGCTCGAGGCTGCCGGGCTGGCAGTCGCGATCGGCGAGCTGTTGCTTGTCTGGGTACCAAGGGCGTACCGGTTCTCTCGCGGCAGCACCGCGATGGCCGCGGCGATCACGCTGGTGACGACGCCGATCACAGCAATGGCCGCGAGCACGACCACGGCAATCCGCTTGGGACCCAAGGGTTACCCACACCTCCTTCACGCTAGGCTCATGCCGCCGGACAGTTACTGATGTGCACTCGCACAAGTCAGTGCTCATCCTAAGGAGGTCACGTGACCGCACCCAATGTCGAGCGAGGTCTCAAGCCGATGAGCGAACTGGCCTTCGATGTCACCGTTGAGATCCCCAAAGGCCAGAAGAACAAGTACGAAGTCGATCATGATACCGGCCGTATCCGGCTGGACCGAACGTTGTTCACCTCGACTCAGTATCCGGCGGACTATGGCTTCATTGAGGGGACTCTCGGTCAGGACGGCGACCCTCTGGATGCGTTGGTGATGATCACCGAGCCGACATTTCCAGGCTGTCTGATCAAGTGCCGCGCGATCGCGATGTTCCGGATGAAGGACGAGGCGGGTGGCGACGACAAGGTGCTCTGCGTGCCGGCGTCCGACCATCGACGCGACCACATACGCGATCTCTCCGACGTCCGGGAGTATGTGCTGCTTGAGATCGAGCATTTCTTCACTGTCTACAAGGACCTCGAGCCCGGCAAATCTGTGGAGGGCGCAACCTGGGTCGGCGTGGAGGAAGCCGAGCAGGAGATTCAGGCGAGCTTCACGCGTGCCAAGGAGCATGGCGACAGTGGCCATTATCGGCACTGATTTTGTTCGCTCCGTGAGCACCGTTCCCTCGGAAAGTGGTCAAAGACAACAACAGTTCGGTCGGAAAACCTGTTGTGTGTGACCAGTTTCGCGAGTTCGGACCTAGCCGCCCGTCTACGACTGAGAGCAAGTGGCTGATCATCTGATCTTGCTAGCGCCGTCGGCCAATCGCGTCTATGCGTTCGAGGCCAACCGACTGGTAGCAGCTGAACTCAAGATCATGCTCGGTGCTCATGATCATCCAGCGATCCAGCCGGTGACGGTGGCCGGGGTCGGATACCTCGCAGTGGCGACGGAGAGCCTTGACGATCAGATCAGTAGGGCGCTCGGCCGGCTCTCTGGTTTCTACGCCGCCTTCCAACGAACCCAGGATCGGCTGCTGCCCATCGAGGTGGCAACGCCGGATCTCTTCGACGACGATTTGGTCACCATCCCGAAGTATCCGGGCAAGACCAACGAGCAGTTCACCCGGTTGTTGATCAATGTCACATTGGCCTCGATGAGGCGCCCGATCAGTGGGCCGATCACGATCTTGGACCCGCTGTGCGGTCGCGGCACCACGCTGAGCACGGCGATGATGCTGGGCTGCAACGCGGCCGGCGTGGAAGTGGACCTCAAGGCGGTTGAAGCGTACGCGGCGTACCTGCGAACCTATTGGCGCCGCAAACGGCTCAAGCACTCTCTCGACATCAGCCCGGTACGCCGCGAGGGCAAGATCATTGGTAAACGTCTCGACGCCGAGGTGACCCCCGCCGGTCAGGAACGGTCGGTTGGGCTGACCGTCTTCTCCGGCGACACCCGGCAGTCGGCGGCGCTGTTCGGGAAGCGCACGTTCGACGCGGTGCTGGCCGATGCCCCCTACGGTGTGGTGCATGGCAGCCAGACCGACGTACGAGGTGTCAGCCGAAAGCGGGACCGTTCCGCGGCTGGTCTGATCAGCGAAGCACTTCCGGTCTGGGCTCAACAGCTGAAGGCCGGTGGTGCTCTTGGCCTGTCCTGGAACGCGATCGGTCTGCGCCGGGAGCGACTGCTGGAACAGGTTGCCGCGAGCGGGCTTGGAGCCGTTGGATTTCGGTCCGTACCAGGACTTCGAGCACCGGGTCGACTCCTCAATCCGTCGCGACATCGTCGTAGCCATCAAGCCGTGAGCCGTTCAGCCCGGCAGCCGGCACCTTAGGCTGCTGGCATGGCCCAGCGACGCACCCTGCTCGTACTTCGCCACGCACAGACTGAAGACGTCCGGCCAGGCAGCAGGGACAGCGAGCGACGGCTCACCCCTGACGGCGAACGCCACGCGCTGGAGGTCGGGGACTATCTGCGGACGCAAGGCATTACGGTCGACACCGTCTTGTGCTCCAGCGCTGCCCGCGCCCGACAAACACTCGACCTGCTGAAGCTGGGTGATCAGCTCGATCCGGACCGGGTGGAAATCGCCGATCGTTTCTACAACGCGGGCACCGATACCTTGATCAACGCCGTACGCGAGCTTCCCGACGATTGCCACGTTGCCCTGCTCGTCGGCCACGCCCCCGGTGCACCGGGAGTGGTGTACGAACTGACCGATCCGACGACTTCCACACCGGAGGCAGTCAGTGCGATCGAGGGCCGCTTTCCGGCCGCTGCGCTGGCCCAGCTGGAGTTCGAGAGCGACTGGTCGGCGATGGACGCGGCCTCGCTGGTGGCTGTCCGGATGCCCGGTTCTGCCAGCCGCTGAGCGCGGTCATCCAGCCTTCGCGCTCCGTGGCCGCGGTCGTGACATCAGGGCCGCGACACGCCGAAAGTGACAAATCAATAACATCGCCCAGGGAGGCGCCGCCGTTGGCCTCGCGTGGAGGAGGCAAAGCCAACGGCACGGCCGCAAAGATGATCTCCAGCAGCCCAAGATCCGGGTCAGCTTGAGCAGTGCTTTTCCTTGCGCAAGTGGGTTTTAGCCGCTTCGGCAAAATCATGTCGGAATTCTCGGTTGCGGACCAAGATCATTTAGACAACCGGTTGCACGATTTGTGACCTTTATGACAGGCAACGACTGCCAAGATCACGGTTGGATGTAGGTCCCAAATCCGCATCCAGTCCCGCGATACGTTTCGGGTGCTTGATCGAGTCGGGGTGGGTCCGGCAGCGTCACGCTTCCCCCACTGTCAGCCACCCCAATGTTGTCGTTCAGGCGCGTCAACTCGTCGGGGGGGCCGGCGAGTGTCCAGGTCGGGGGTTGTTGGGGGAAATGGCGAGGCCAGAGAGCCTGTTCCGCGCATCGCCGAGACGCGCTGCATTAGCGCCTGCTTTGGCGGACTCGGTGCGCCATGGTCTGCGAGAGCTGGCCCCGGATTCCCACACCACCGAAGCGCCACGACTGAGCGCCAACGAGGCTATCGACTTCCTGGACGACTCGCCGACACTGCGCCTTGGGAGTCTTGATCTTGCAGGCAACGATCAACTCGCGACGACGACAGATCCTGCTAGCACCGTTCCAGCAACTAAGCGTTTCGCGGCGTGGAGCCGGCGGTACCTGATGATTGTCGCCGGCGCTGACGCGCTGGTCGGTGGCATTGCAGCAGCCATACCTGCAGAAATCAGTGACACGCTCTCGTGGGGCCATCGGGTCCTGCTGCTCTGGCTGGTCGGCCTCGTGGTCTGGCCGGCTGCGATCGCTCTTTGTCGTGGGTACCGTAGTAATCGAATCGGCTTCGGCTTCGATGAGCCTGGCGCCGTCATGCGAGCTGGCATGGTGGTTGTGGTGGCGTGCGCACTGCCGGCCGGTTTCATGGCCGTGCCTACCGGCGCGTTGGACCCGGACGGCGCGCTGAAGCTATACGCCTTGCTGAAGTTGGTCGCAACAGGAACGCCGTTAGCGGTGCTGTTGAGCCTGCTTGTCCGCTTTGTCGCCAGAAAGTGTCTGCATGTGCTCCAGAGCCACGGACGCAGTCTCCGGCATGTCGTCGTCGTGGGCAGCTTCAGTGCGGCGCAGCAGCTCAGCAACCGGATTCAGCGGGAGCCGGAGGCGGGCATGAAGGTGATCGGTCTTTGCCTACCCTCCTCCGAGCTGCCTAGGCCTGTCGTGGCCGGAGTTCCGGTGCTCGGAAATCTGGGCCAGGTGTCTCAGGTCGTACGCGCCATGGGTTGCGATGCCGTCGCTGTGACCAGCGACGATGCCACTCGATACAACTACCTCCGTGAGCTTGCTTGGTCACTGGAAGGCGCCGGAGTCGAGCTCCTGGTAGATCCGGGCATCGTAGAGGTGGCTGGACCACGAATGCACATTCGGCCGCTTATGGGCTTTCCGCTGCTGCATGTCGAGGAGCCGGACTTCACTGGCTGGCGACGGTTGGTCAAGCGGATCAGCGACCTGGTGCTTACCTCGGTCGGGGTGTTGATCATTTCCCCGCTGTTGCTCGGCATCGCCGCAGTGGTGAAGCTTCAAGATGGTGGGCCGGTCATCTTCCGTCAGGCTCGGATCGGTCGCGACGGCAAACCCTTCATGATGTTGAAGTTCCGTTCCATGGTGGTGGACGCCGAGGATCGCAAGCTGGACCTCATGGCGCACAACGAGGGCAAAGGCGGCCTGTTCAAGCTCGCTCATGACCCGCGGGTGACTCCCTGCGGCCGGTTTTTGCGCAGCTTTTCTCTCGATGAGCTGCCCCAGCTCTTCAACGTCCTGACGGGCTCGATGTCGCTGGTCGGCCCGCGTCCGCATCTCGCATCTGAACTCGCCCAGATGCCGAGCGAGGCGAGCCGGCGATCACTCGTCACCCCCGGCCTCACTGGACTTTGGCAAGTCAGCGGACGCTCCGATTTAGAGGGCGACGACGCCATCCGCCTCGACCTCCGCTACGTCGAAAACTGGTCATTGAGCCTCGACTTGCAGATCCTGTGGAAGACCGTATCCGCTGTACTTGCCAAACGCGGCGCCGCCTGACTTCCTCCGGCGGGTTCGCCCTCGAAGTCAAGTCGGCAGTGATACCGAGATTCTCAGGAGGCGTTTGATGAGGATTGTGTATGGATAAGCGAACCGCCCACCTCAGTGGGCCCTGGCTGTTACGATCCTGGCCGGGAAGCTGTTCAGATCCTGCGGGGGGGCAATGAGGATCGCCGTCTTCGGCCTCGGCTACGTCGGTACGGTGACAGCCGCGGGTCTTGCCTCAAGAGGCCACCAGGTATGGGGCGTCGACGTCGACCCTGTGAAGGTCGGCCTCATTCAGTCCGGACGAAGCCCGGTGGTCGAGCCGGGCATCGATGAATTGGTAGCAACCGCAGTTCAGCGTGGCGACCTGAGGGCGACCACAGATCCCGTGGTCGCCCTGGACGCGGGCCGATGTGTCATTGCTCTGCGTCGGTACGCCGTCGATGCCACAAGGCGGCACTGACCTGACCTACCTGCGGCGAGCGCTGGAGGACATTCGGGCGGCACTTGCAGTCGCTACACCGCCAACATCGGGTTTCCATGCCGTCGTGGTGAGGAGCACAGTCCCACCGGGAACCGGAGATGAACTCGTCTAGCACAAGATTCGCCAACATGGCGCCAGGGACTGGTTGGACTGTGGGGACGGCGATGTGCCCGGAGTTCCTCCGTGAGGGCTCAGGCGTCAACGACTTCTTCAACCCGCCTTTCGTAGTCGTTGGCACCGCCGATCAGCGCGTGACCGACCTGCTGTCCGCGATGTTCTCATTCCTCAACCGTGAGATCAGACTCGTCGACGTTCGCAGCGCCGAGGCGTTGAAGTACGCCTGCAATGCCTTCCATGCCACGAAAGTGGTGTTCGCGAATGAAATGGCGCGCATCTTTCGGATGTACGGCGTCGACTCCCGCGAAGTCATGCGGGTGTTCAGCGAGGACACAGTCCTCAACATTTCCCCGGCCTACCTGATGCCCGGGTTCGCATACGGCGGCTCTTGCCTGCCCAAGGACCTGCGCGCCCTGCTTGATATGGCCCGCCTGAACGCGTTGGACGTACCGCTTCTCGCCGGCGCCGCATGGAGTAACGAGCTGGTGATCTCCGACGTCGTGGACCGACTGATCGCCAGGCCCTTCCGGCGGGTCGCAATGCTTGGACTGAGCTTCAAGATGAACACCGACGACCTTCGGGAGAGCCCTAATGTCGAGTTGGCGGAGCGGCTGATCGGCAAGGGCTTCGAAATCACGATCTACGACCCGATCATCAACCCCGAGCGCCTCCTGGGCTCCAACCTTCGGTACATCGAGAGCCGCCTGCCCCACCTGCGTCGATTGCTCGCCGCCACGCCGCAAGAGGCGCTACAAGGGTGTGAGGCGGCGGTGGTAGCGACATCGGATGGCCCTGCCGTCGAGGAGCTGCGCAAAGCACGGCCAGCATGGATCCTCGACCTGCATGGTCGCCTCGGAACTGACATCGAACGGCTTCCCGGTTACGAGGGAATCGGGTGGGCGGTGTGAGTGGTCGAAGCGAGAAGAGTGGTGCACGACCACGAACTCTCATCATCGTCCAAAACCTGCCGGTCCCCTTCGATCGTCGTGTCTGGTTGGAGTCCCAGGCTCTGACCGCGGCGGGATACGACGTCACGGTCGTGTGCCCAAAGGGAAAAGATGATCCCGCGCACGAAGTCCTCGAGGGCGTCACACTGCTGAAGTATCGCCCCTATGCGCCTGGGGGTCGGGCGCTCGGCTTTGTCGCCGAGTACGCGTACTCATTCCTCGCGACCGCGAGGCTGGTGCTGCGTGCACGTCGCGGGGGCAAGTTCGACATCCTGCAGGCGTGCAACCCACCAGACATCTTCTGGCCAATCGCCCGGTGGTTGTGGCGCCGCGACGGGTCGCTGTTCGTTTTCGACCATCACGACCTCTGCCCAGAGCTCTACGACTCGCGCTTTCCCCACGGGAGGACTCTGCCACGGCGAGGGCTGCTGGCCTTGGAGAAGGCAACCTTCCGTGCCGCCGACCATGTCATAGCCACCAACGCCTCCTACGCCAAGCATCGCAGAACGCCGCGGCGGCAAAGCCCAGACCGAGGTGACTGTCGTGCGTACCGGACCCGACCATGAGCGGTTACGTCCTAAAGCCGCCGTCCCCGCATTGCGCCGCGGTCGACAGCACCTTGTCGCCTATATCGGCGTCATGGGGCCGCAAGACGGGGTTGACTTGGCGATCCGAGCCGCGGCATACGTTGTGCACGACCTAGGGCGCGAAGACATCGCATTTACCTTCATGGGCTCCGGTGACAGCTACGACCAGATCGTGAGGCTGCGCGACGAGCTGAGACTGCAGGACTACGTAGAGTTGCCCGGCCGGGTTCCCGACGAGACCGTCGCCAATGTGCTCTCGACGGCCGCCGTGGGGCTGTCGCCCGACCCGAAGAACCCACTCAACGACGTCTCAACCATGAACAAGACGCTGGAGTACATGGCGTTCGAATTGCCGGTCGTGGCGTTCGATCTGAAGGAGACACGTGTGTCGGCTGGGGAAGCGGCGTGCTACGTCGAGAGCGGCGATGTAGCGGCCTATGCCCGGGCAATCGTGGACCTACTTGGCGACAGCGACAAGCGAGAAGCCATGGGCAAGGCAGGCCGCGTCCGTATCGAGCAAGAATTGGGCTGGCCCTACCAACGCGATCTTTATGTCGGCGTCTTCGACGCGCTCGTCGGCCGACGTCGCGCGCGAGGCTGACATGTGCGGGGTTGCTGGGGCATTTCTCCAACCCGATGGCGCTCGGCTGGTACGGACGATGACCGATCGCATCGGCCATCGCGGACCAGACGCGGATGGCCTTACGGACCTGTCGCCGCAGGCTTCAATGCAGCTCGCGCACCGGCGGCTCTCGATCATCGACTTGTCAACCGCGGCTGATCAGCCGTTCGTCAAACATGGCCTGCACCTTAGCTACAACGGCGAGTTGTACAACTACCGCGAACTGCGCAACCAGCTACGCAGCAAGGGTGTCGGGTTTCACACGGAGTCGGACACCGAGGTGGTCTTGGAGTGCTGGCGGCAGTGGGGACCCGCCGCGCTTCCGCGGTTCCGCGGGATGTTTGCATTCGCGCTCTACGACGAGCGATCTGCTGCCCTGACGCTGGTGCGGGATCCACTCGGTATCAAGCCGATGTACGTCATGCCGCGTGGTAGCGGCATCTTGTTCGCTTCAGAGCTCAAGGCACTGGTGGCGGCGGTTGGGCCGGAACTGACGATCGACCCTGATGGCCTCGTGGCGTCGACCCTGTTTTACTTCCTGCCGGAGGAGAAGTCAGCCGTCAAAGGGGTCTTCAAACTTCCACCCGGATCGTGGGCCGAATGGCGAGCCGACGGCACCACTCGTTCCGGTCGCTATTGGGAGCCGGCCGAGGAAGCCCTGGCCGCCGCTGCCGACCCAACCCCGGACCTGTCAGCGGTACTCGAGGAGTCGGTCGCGGCGCACATGGTGGCAGATGTGCGGGTGGCGTCCTTCCTTAGTGGAGGACTGGACTCGAGCCTCGTTACCGCGATGGCCGCGGCTCGCGATCCGTCCATCGAGGCATACACCATCACATTCCGTCCGCAGGATCAGCGGCTGGAAGCGATGCCCGACGACGCCATTTACGCACGCAAGATGGCAGCACACCTCGGCATCCGGCTCCACGAGATCGAGATCAGCCCGGACGTCGTCGACATGCTCCCGAGAGTGGTCGATGTGCTCGACGAGCCGATTGGCGATCCGGCAGCGATCAACACCGTACTCATGTGCCAGGCGGCCCGGGAAGCAGGCGTAAAAGTCCTGCTGTCAGGGATGGGCGCAGACGAGCTGTTCGGCGGTTACCGCAAGCACCTGGCATGCGTTCTGGGAGCGCGATACCGGACGCTTCCTCACTCGCTTCGCTCGCGCGTGGTCGCCCCGAGCGTCAACCGATTCCCCGTTGCTGCCGGCGGGCGCGGACTTCGGTACAGCCGGTGGGCCAAGCGCTTCCTCAGCTTCGCGGAGTTGCCCGAGGAGGCGGCGTTCCGCCGCAGTTACACCCTTTACGACCCGGCCGAGCTTTCGGCGCTGCTCGCCCCCGAGGTGGCACCACGGGTGCAGGCTGCTGTGGAGGCCCATCGCACCTTATATACCGACAACCGGCTGACCGACCACGTCAATCGGATGTGCCTGACCGACACCCGCCTATTCCTGCCAGGACTTAATCTCGCCTATACCGATCGCTCGAGCATGGCGGCGTCAACCGAGGTGCGGGTGCCGTTTGTCGACCCTCATGTATTCCGGGCAGCATTCAGCTTCCGCGGCGGCCAAAAGATCAAGGGAAGGACGCAGAAGCTGCCCTTGCGCGCCGCCGCCGAGGACTGGATGCCGCGGGATATCGTCGACCGCCCGAAGGCCTCATTCGGCGCTCCGCTGCGCGCATGGATTACAAACGATCTCGGACCGCTGATCGATGATGTCTTACTCGACGGTCAACTGGTATCGTCGGGGTTTCTGCGCCGGCCGCCACTACGCCAAATGGTGACCGATCAACGCAGCGGTCGACGGGACCAATCCAAGCAGCTCTGGCAGCTGCTCTCGATGGAGCTTTGGTACCGCGGCGCTTTGGCTGCGGGGGTCGCGCCACCCTAGAGGTGTTGCGGTGGCCGACAAGTGCTCGGGGGATGTTTTATGAAGCAAGTGGCACAAAACTACAAATCTGGTGACCTCGCAGTTCTGGACGTCCCTGTTCCCGCATGCCAGCCAGGGGGCGTCCTGGTTCGCTCGCTTTATTCGCTGATCTCGACCGGCACCGAGATGATGAAGGTCAGCGAGGCGCGGATGTCACTGATCGGCAAGGCACGGGCCAGGCCTGACCAGGTGCGCAAACTGCTCGACTCGGTAACCCAGCAGGGCGCTCTGGCGACATATCAGAAGGCCATGAACCGCCTGGACAGCTACACCCCGCTCGGCTACTCGATCTGCGGCGTCGTCGTCGAGGTTGGCGCGGGTGCCGAGCAGTTTTCGGTAGGTCAGCTCGTCGCGGCAGCGGGCAACGAATTCGCCCTGCACGCGGAGGTGAACTGGATACCCATTAATTTGTGCGTTCCAGTGCCCGACGGCGTTACTGCGGAACACGCCGCGTTCGCGACAGTCGGGGCTATCGCAATGCAAGGCGTCAGGCGCGCTGAAGTCGGCCTTGGTGAGACCGCATGTGTCATCGGGCTGGGGCTCATCGGACAGCTCGTAGTACGGCTCTTGGTCGCGTCTGGCGTGCAGGTAGTGGGCCTGGATGTGGTGGAGTCGCGCTGCCGGACTGCAGAAAAGGCCGGTGCATTGATATGTGCCGCACCTGACGATGACGGACTGCGTGAGGTGGAACGAGTTCTTCGCGATCGCACCGGCGGCCTGGGCGCGGACCATATCCTGCTGGCAGCCGGCGGTGACTCGAACGGGCCCGTCGAGGTTGCGGCCCGATTGGCACGAGATCGTGCCCGCGTGGTGGACATCGGTAAAACCCGACTCGATCTGCCCTGGAACGCCTATTACGACAAGGAGCTCGACGTTCGCTTCTCGCGTTCCTACGGCCCGGGCCGGTACGACGACCGTTACGAGCTTGAGGGCATTGACTATCCGGCCGGATACGTCCGCTGGACCGAGCGCCGTAATCTGGCCTGCTTCCTCGATCTGCTGGCGGACGGTTCCCTGGATGTGGCTCTTCTGATATCCGGTGTACATCCGGTCGAAGAGGCAGCAGACGTGTACGAACGCTTGCGTGCAGGCTCGCTCAAGGGCGTCGGATTCCTGTTGTCCTACGGTGATCCTCCAGACGCATCTTCTCTCACCCGGACGCTTGATCTCTCGGCTCAGGCCGGTTCCAGCTCCGAATCGCGCCGGCGATCATCTGCTGCTGTGCGATTGGGGTTCATCGGCGCTGGAAACTACGCCACGTCGATGTTGCTGCCGCACCTGCGGGACAGCTCTCAGGTGGAGCTCGTCTCAGTCGCTACGACGAAGGCGCTTTCTGGGCTCAACGCCCAGCGCAAGTTCGGCTTTCCGACGATCACGACGAGCGTCGAGTCGGTGCTCGACGATGACACCCTCGACGCGGTGTTCATCGTCACCCGGCATCACTCGCATGCGCAGCTGGTGTGCCAAGCCCTGGAGCGTGGACTCACCGTCTTCGTCGAGAAGCCGCTGGCCCTCAATGAGGAGCAGCTCACCACAGTCCTGGACACGGTGGAAAAGACCGGCAACTCGCGAGTCATGGTCGGTTTCAACCGGAGGTTCGCGCCGCTTTTCCTCGATTTGCAGCAGCGCTTCGGCCCGTCGCGTGGTCCAGTGTCGGCGCGCTATCTCATCAACGCAGGCCAGTTGGCCCCGAACAGCTGGTATCTCAATGAGGAACTGGAAGGGTCGCGGTTCGCTGGGGAGGGCGGACACTTCATCGACACGCTCAGCGCCTTGGTAGGGCACGACCCGGTTGAGGTGCACGCCATGGGTGCAACAGCCAACGTCCAGGCCATGCTGCGCTTTGCCAATAGCTCCGTGGCGACGATCTCTTATGTGACAGACGGCAGCTCACGTTTTCCGAAAGAAACGCTGGACGTCGTTGGTGACGGCCGCAACGGGCGGCTGGACAACTTCCAGCGGGTCACCGTTTGGTCGGCCAAAGGTAAAAGCGGGCACCGCGTGCTCACCGGGCAAGACAAAGGTCAGCGCGCCCAATTGGACGGCTTCGTACAGGCTGTCCGTACCGGGTCGGCGATGCCGATCGCGCTGGAGTCCCTGGTGGCGACCACGCGGGCAACGCTCGCCGTGGCAGGCAGCTGGTCCTCGGGAAGGCCGGTTACCTGGTGACCCGCCCTCGAGCGGGTTGGTACCTCCGGCGACTGCGCGGCATGTCGCCAAGCGAGGTGGGTTTCCGCACTCTGGATGCCGGGCGTCGCCGGCTCTGGGCACATCGCCAGGTCCAGCACGGTGAGCTTGCCACATTGCCGCCCGACACTCGCAAAGAGCGGATCTTCTCCTCGCCGTTGTCGGCGACAACCCGCGCCAGCATTCCGCCGGATGCTGCAGCCGCATTGATCGGGGCGGCCGACGCGGTCCTGGGCGGAACCTGGACTGTGCTGGGTATCCCCCGTGCGGACAGCGCCGACCCGGACTGGTTCTACGATCCGGCGACCGGGCGCCGTGCGCCCGACAGTCGGCTGGCATTCCGTATCCACCACCGGGACGAGGCAGAGACGGGCAACATCAAGCAGGTTTGGGAGATGTCCCGGCAGCATCACGTCACCGTGCTGGCGGCTGCATGGTGGCTGACGCAGGACGAGCGCTATGCCGAGGCGGCCGGAGAACAGCTGCGCTCCTGGTGGACTGCGAACCCATTCCTCAGTGGCGTGCACTGGACAAGCGGTATCGAGGCGGGAATCCGCCTGATCTCATGGACGTGGGCCCGCCGGTTGCTCGATGAGTGGCCGAAAGTTGGCGACTTGTTCGAGCACAACGACGATGCCGTCCGCCAGATAGCCTGGCACCAGGAGTTCCTGGCCGCCTTTCCCAGCCGTGGCTCGTCTGCCAACAACCATGTCGTGGCCGAGGCGGCCGGGCGACTCGTCGCTGCATGTGCCTTTCCCTGGTACGGCCGTTCCGACCGCTGGCGCCGCAGCGCAGCTGCGCTGCTGGAGGGCGAGTTGGCGGCCAACACCTTCGACGACGGT
>CAVUTQ010000026.1:0-40024 GCA_963744455.1 uncultured Actinomycetota bacterium
AGCCAAAGCGAGCAACCCGATCAGCGTCAGTCGCACCGCCGAGCCTTGCACACCGCCGGCGCTGACGATAACCGACGCGACGAGCACCACGCCCGCCTGAACCGACGTCGCCGCAGCCAGCAGATACCCGCGGTGCAGCGCTCGGCCGGCAGCCCACCGCCCACCCACCGCCGCGCCGAGGGCGAAAGCAAACACCGCGAAAAGGCTTGCCACAATCGAGATCTCCCCAACACCGGCCAGGCCGAAGCCGAGGAAAACCACGTTGCCCGTCATGTTCGCCACGAACACATGTCCCAGCCTGAGATAACTGAACGCGTCCACAAGGCCAGTAACCACCGTCAAGCAGACCAGCAGCACCGGCAGCGGGCCGTGCGAGCGGTCAGCGGTCATCGGGTCACCCTCACAAGGACCAAGTTTGAGGTGCGTCTCGGACTACGCTGGCGAAGCTGTGCGTGAGCGGTATTGGCGGCGACCTCGGCCAGACCCGTCCGGGACAGCTCTACTACAGAACGTCATCAGCTAGGCGCCGAAACGAACGTTGTCCAGCATCTCCGCCGGGCCGATCCCCTCTCACTTAACGCCCGGTCGGCAGGTCGGGGCGTCCTCGCCGTGGTCGACGCTCCTGACCTCGACGGGAGTTGCAGGTAGTCGGTACCACAAGATTCCAGCCGGCCGGGGGCCCAGATGGGTGCTGGCGGGGAGGACGCACGACCGTCCGAAGGCTAGTTTCAATCGCGGGGAACGGTTGTTTGCCGCGCCGCCAACGCGCAAGGAGACCTCCTTAGGGACGAGACATTTCGCTGCATGAAGGAAGGGTTGCAAGATGGCAGTCAAGCCGCTGAGCAAGGTTCTTTACACCGCCGAGGCGACTGTGCAGGGTGGCCGGGCTGGCCACGGCCGCACCGCCGACGGCCGCCTGGAAGTCGAGCTGTCGGTGCCCGAGGACATGGGCGGCCAGGGCGGCCCCGGTACCAACCCCGAGCAGCTGTTCGCGGTGGGCTACGCGGCCTGCTTTCAATCGGCGTTGCTGGGCGTGGCGCAGGGCCGCCAGCTTGATGCCAGCGACTCCCTGATCAGATCCCGAGTCGGGATCGGCCCGACCGGCCATGGCGGCTTCGGCCTGCAAGTGGCCCTGGACCTGCGCGCCCCGCATCTCTCGCCTGCCCAGGCCGCGGACCTCATGGCCCGCGCCGACCAGCGGTGCCCGTACTCCAACGCCACCCGCGGCAACATCCAGGTCACCCTCACCGTTGATGGAGATCGATCGAGCGGGCGGCCGCCGCCTGAAGAGGGCAGGATCCACGACCGGTACTCGCCTCAGGAAGGCAGGCCGCGGTCAAGAGGAAACAAGGAAGATAGGAGGCCCCAAGATGGCGCGCATCGAACTGGACCACGTCACAAAGGTCTACCCGGGCGGGGTGCCGGCGGTGAACGACCTGTCATTGGATATCGGCGATGGCGACTTCATGGTGCTGGTGGGCCCGTCAGGGTCGGGCAAGTCGACCGCGCTGCGGATGGTGGCGGGGCTGGAGGAGGTCACCTCCGGGAGATCCGGATCGGCGACCGGGTGGTCAACGACCTGCCGCCCGCGACCGCGACATCGCCATGGTGTTCCAGAACTACGCCCTGTACCCCAACATGACCGTGGAGGAGAACCTCGCCTTCGGCCTGCGGCTGCACAAGACCTCGAAGGACGAGCAGCGCAGGCGGGTCGCCGAGGCAGCCCGGATACTGAGTCTGGAGCCGTACCTCAAGCGTAAGCCGGCCGCTCTGTCCGGCGGGCAGCGGCAGCGGGTGGCGATGGGCCGGGCGATCGTCCGCGACCCCCAGGCATTCCTGATGGACGAGCCCCTCAGCAGCCTGGACGCCAAGCTGCGGGTGTCGACGCGGGCGGAGCTGGCCGCCCTGCACGACCGCCTGGGGACCACCACCCTCTATGTGACCCATGATCAGATCGAGGCGATGACCCTCGGCGACCGGGTGGCGGTGCTCAAGGATGGGGAGTTGCAGCAGGCCGACACGCCCCAGAGGCTGTTCGACGCCCCGGTCAACCTGTTTGTCGCCACCTTCATCGGGTCGCCGGCCATGAACCTGGCCGAGGGCCGGCTGATCCGCGACGACAGCGGCCTGGCGGTGGTGTTCTCCGGCCACAAGGTCCCCGTGCCTGACAAGGCCATCGCCGAGCATCCGGGGCTGGAGCGGTTCCAGGACCGGCAGGTCATCATCGGGGTGCGCCCCTCCAGTCTGGAGGATGCGGCGTTCGCCCCCCGGGGATGGCCACAGATCAAGGCCGAGGCCGGGGTGACCGAGAAGCTGGGCTCGGAGGTCGACGTGATCTTTCCCGTCAAGAGCCCGCCGGTGCGGCACGAGGTCATGGTCGCCCAGTTCGACAAGGCCGCCAAGGATTCGCCGCCCGCCGCTGGGGAGCCGGGCCAGCCCAGCGCCCTGGTCGGCGCCGGTGAGAGCCTGTGGACCGCCAGGGTCAACCCCAAGACCGGTGCCCAACCGGGCAGCGCTATCGATCTGGCCGTGGACACCTCGGCCCTGTACTGGTTCGACCCCGACAGCGGCCAGGCCATCGCTCGGCAGGCTGCCAGTGACCGGCCTGGCAACCTCCAGGACGCCACGCCAGCGGCCGTCGCCTGAATACACCGATCGGGTTCCGCCTTGGGGGCGACCCCTACGCAGTCGCGCCGACCGTCGCGTTGACCGCCGTGACGATCAGCTTCGTCACGACGTCCGGCTGCGAAACCATGGAGGCATGGGAGGCCGGCGACCTCCTCGATGGTCGCCTTTGCGCGCTCGGCCATGAAGCGCTGCGTCGCCGCAGGGATCGCCTTGTCCTCGGTACCGACCAGATACCAGGAGGGGATCGACTTCCACGCCGGCGGCCCGGACGGCGCGCTCAGCGCCGCAGCGCTCCACGGGCGCTGGGTCGCCGCCATGACGCGTGCGGTCTCAGGGTCGACGTCGGCAGCAAAAGTGGCCGGGAAAGCCTCCTGATCGAGATAAAGGTCCACACCCTCGGAGCCGTCGGGGTTCGTGAACGGGACCTGCCGGAGCGCGGGCAGCACCAGGCTGCCCTCGTTCAGCCCGAGGAGCTGCTCGATGCTCTCCCCCTCATCAAGAGCCCACCCGGCGACGAACACCAGCGCCTTGACCTGGTCGTTACCGGTCGCGGCGTTGGAGATGACCGCGCCGCCGTACGAATGGGCGACAAGGACCATCGGCCCCTCGACCGTCCGCAGGAGCGCGCCGAGGTACGCCGCGTCGCCGCCCAGCCCTCGCAGCGGGTTCGCCACCCCGATCGTGCGGTAGCCCTGGCTGTGCAGGGCGCGGATCGAGCCGTCGAAGCCGGAGGCGTCGGCCCAAGCGCCGTGGACAAAGACGATCGTCGGTCGGTCGCCGCCGCTCGTGGTGCTGTTCATGATTCCTCCTTGATCGCGATGCCGGTATTGGGCATGCATCGCACCCCTCCGGCTCGGTATTCTTTGCTGCCTCAAATGGCATCGAGGGCATCGTGCCTTCCTCGGCGCTGCCCTCGATACGTGTCTGCCAAGCCTATCCCAGCTGTAACTTGCGCTTTCTGTTGGGATTGGCGTCCGACAGTCAAGCCAGCGGCATCGCCGCCCTAGCATGCTCCGCAGTCAGCTGAGTCGGGCTCATTTCTCTTTCAAGAACAGCCGCGACCTCTGACGCCATGTCAACAGCCCGTCGGTACCAGGGCCTGTCCTCCTGGCGGTTGGTGTGGGACGCCCGTCTTGAGCCATAGTCAGACGGCCAAGGGGTCCCATCCGCGCAAGTGCTTGACAGATTCGCGGTACTCCCACTCGATGGCGTCCTTGAGAAGGTGAGCAAGTCGGCCGCCGGTAGTGATGCCGGCGATGTCGGCCACGCCGCGCCGTGCGCCCACCGAGACGACAAACCCTTTGTCATGAAAGGTGAAAGCCTCCAGCGGCCTGTCCTCCAGCTCCGAGTTGAGGTTGCGAGCAACGGTTTCGGCCTCCTCCAGCGCGATCTGGGCCAGCGGCGGCAGAAAACGGCCCGACCGAGGATCGACCACCGAGGCCACATCACCGGCTACGTAGATCTCCGGATGATCCAGCGCCCGCAGATGCTGGTCCACCTTGACCCGGCCGTCGTGGCCGACGGTCAGCCCGGACCCCATGACGATGTCCGGCGCCTTCAGCCCGCCGGCCCACACAAACACCCCGCCCTGCACCAGCTCGGCACTGGTGAGCCGGAAGCCCTCTGCGGTCGCCTCGGCGATCCTCGAGTTGGTACGCACCCGGACACCCAGGTCGGCCAGTACCCTGGTGGCCCTCTCGATCAGCGCGGGGGAGGAGCCGGCCAGGATAGTATGGCCAGCCTCGACCAGGATCACGGCTGGGCGGTCGGGCGCCAGATGATGGCCGCGGGCCAGCTCTGGCAGCATCTCGGCCAGCTCGCCGGCCAGTTCCACTCCGGTGGCGCCGCCCCCACCGATGACCACAGTCGCCAGGCGCCGCCGCTGGTCGGGATCGGTGGCGGTCGCGGCCGTGGCGACAGCCTGGTTGACCGCCGCCCACACGCGCTCGGCGTCGGCGACCGAGTACAGCGAGATGGCGCGCTCTGCCAGGCCGGAGATGGCGAAGTCGTTGGGCCGGGTGCCAAGCGCCAGCACCAGGCGGGTGTAGCCGATCGGTCCAGCCTGGGTTTTCAGCTGTTGGCCAGCTATGTCGAAGCCGGTGATTTGCGTTTCGATGAAGCGGACCCGCCGAGCGACAACGTCGTCCAGTGGGATGCGGACGGCGCCCGCAGCCCGGGTGCCGCCGGCGACCCGTGGCAGCTCGGTCATCACCTGGTGGAAGTCGTGCCAGTCGACCAGCGTCAGCTGGACCCCTGGATTGTCGCGCAGCTTGGTTGCCAGGCGCATGGCGACGTGCAGCCCGGCATAACCGGCTCCCGCGACCACGATCCGGTGGTTGCGCTCCGAGGCGCTCATAGAAGATCTCCTCCGCCTTCGCGTGGGTGCGAGGCCCATCGGACTCCAACGCACCTCCCGACCTGCGCTCAGCCTGAGCGCCGCATCCTGAATGCCTGGCGGGTTGTCACCGCGAGCACGATGATGCCGATCGACTCGACGATGAGCGTCGTCGGGACCAGCTGGGTGCCCAACTGCTCGTGTATCCCGAAGAGCCCGACGGTCAGCGCGAGCACCAACGCGAGCAACGTGCCCGCCATGAACAGCAGGCCGAGCACACTCGCTAGGGGCAGGAACCGAGGCGGCGCCGCGATCATCGCGATCGCAAGGACGACCCCTCCGATGGCATTGAGCACAACAGGACGCCGAGCAGACCGCCGAACCCGGTGAGGACGAGATAGAGATGGATCCCGCCCATCGTCAAGAGCAGACGGCGCTGAGCACCCGCCAAAACGGCCGACCGGTCGAGTGGTCCCGGCGGGTACTACGTCCGTGGATGCCAAGCAGCTCGAGATACTGCGCGAACTACCGGCGGCGCCATGACCCTCACCAAATGCGTCAGAGGATGCAGGAGTCCCTACAGAGATCGAGAGAGCTCGTCGAGGATGGCAGCGTGAGTACCGTCGAGGAGTCCTTTGTTGTCGGACTCATCGGGGAGAGGGATCGCATCGCCCGCCAGGCGCTGAATGAAGGCCGAGCAGAACAAGATCAACACCAGAAGGAAGACTCATGACAGCCGCGTTCGTCTACGACGCCATCCGCACCCCGTTCGGCCGCTTCGGTGGTGGGCTCGCCAAGATCAGGCCCGATGATCTTGCTGTCACCGTGATCAGGGCCGTGCTCGACCGCTCGCCACGCTTGGACCCGGAGCGGATCGACGAGATCGTCTTCGGGAACGCCAACGGTGCGGGCGAGGACAATCGCAACGTCGGCCGGATGGCCGGGCTGCTGGCCGGGTTGCCGGTTTCGGTGCCCGGTACCACGGTCAACCGGCTGTGCGGGTCGAGCCTGGACGCAGCCATGATCGGCTCGCGGACCATCGAGACCGGCGACGCGGAGATCGTGCTCACCGGCGGCGTCGAGTCGATGAGCCGGGCGCCCTGGGTGCTGCCCAAGCCGGACCGGGCGTTTCCGGCCGGCGACATCAGCGCTCCGTCCACCACCCTCGGCTGGCGCCTGGTCAACCCGGCCATGCCCGCCGAGTGGACCGTCTCCCTGGGCGAGGCCAACGAGCAGTTGGAGGACCGGCACCGCGTCGGCCGGGAGCGGATGGACGCGTTCGCGATGCGTTCGCACCGGCTCGCCGACCAGGCGTGGAGCGCCGGATTCTTCGACGACCTGACCACCGCGGTGCTAGGCACGGACCTCGCGCGGGACGAGAACATACGTGCCGGCACACCGGCGGAGAAGATGGCCGCGCTGAAGCCGGTGTTTCGCCCCGACGGAACGATCACCGCCGGCAATGCCTCTCCGTTGAGTGACGGAGCTTCAGCCGTGCTGCTCGGCTCCGAATCGGCGGCCCAGGTCATCGGCGGTGACCCGGTGGCCCGGATCGCCGGGCGGGCGGCATACGCCCTGGAGCCGCAGTTCTTCGGTTACGCCCCGGTCGAAGCGGCCAATACCGCCCTGAAGCGAGCAGGCATCAGCTGGGGCGATGTCGGCGCGGTCGAGCTGAACGAAGCGTTCGCTGTCCAATCGCTGGCCTGCGTGGACGCCTGGGGTATCGACCCAGAGATCGTCAACACCCACGGCGGCGCGATCGCCATCGGTCACCCGCTAGGCGCTTCCGGCGGCCGGATCCTCGGCACCTTGGCCAAGGTGCTCCGAGAGCGCTGCGAACGCTGGGGCGTGGCCGCCATCTGCATCGGAGTCGGCCAGGGTCTGGCTGTGATCTTGGAGAACGTGATCTTGGAGAACGCCGCACCGGCCGAGCGCACATCCGAACCAGGCAAGGAGAACTGACGTGCCGAGGATCACGAGCGACGCCGACGAAGCGGTCTCGGTGATCACCGACGGAGCGACCGTGCTGATCGGCGGATTCGGTACCGCCGGTCAGCCGATGGAGCTGATCGACGCACTCCGCCGGCACGGCGCCACGGACCTGACCATTGTCAACAACAACGCCGGGAACGGTGACCAGGGCCTGGCCGCGCTGCTGAAGGCAGGGCAGGTGAGCAAGATCATCTGCTCCTTCCCGCGACAGTCGGACTCCTGGGTCTTCGACGAGCTCTACCGGTCCGGAAAGATCGAGCTCGAAGTCGTGCCGCAGGGCAATCTGGCCGAACGGATGCGCGCTGCCGGCGCGGGCATCGGCGCTTTCTTCTGCCCCACTGGTGTGGGTACGCCGTTGACCGAGGGCAAGGAGCGGCGCACCATCGCTGGCCGCGACTACGTGCTGGAGTACCCGATCTCCGGCGATGTCGCGCTGATCAAGGCCCTGCGGTCAGACACCCTCGGCAACCTCGTCTATCGCAAGACCGCGCGCAACTTCGGGCCGGTGATGGCCACTGCCGCAGCGCACACCATCGTGCAGGTGGATGCGGTCGTCGAAGCCGGCCAGATCGACCCTGAAGTCGTGGTCACCCCGGGAATCTTCATCGACACGGTGGTCACGGTTCCGACCCCGATCCCCGCCCCCGAAGAGGAAGGAGCCGGACAGTGATCAGCAGACCGATCCCCACACCCGCCACGCCGAACACCGACTCGTCGACCGAGCAGCCCGACCGTGGCCCGCTCAGCCGGGAGGAGATCGCTCGGCTCGTGGCTTCCGACATCCCCGACGGCGCTTACGTCAACCTGGGCATCGGTCAGCCGACCAAGGTCGCCGACTACCTCCGGCCCGGCAGGGGGATCATCCTGCACACCGAGAACGGCATGCTTGGCATGGGACCAGAGGCGCACGGCGACGACATCGATCCCGACCTGATCAACGCCAGCAAGATCCCGGTCACCGAACTGCCCGGGGCGGCCTACTTCCATCACGCCGACTCGTTCGCCATGATGCGTGGCGGCCATCTCGACGTGTGCGTTCTCGGCGCCTTCCAGGTCTCCGAATACGGCGACCTAGCCAACTGGCATACCGGTGCCCCCGACGCGATCCCCGCTGTTGGCGGGGCGATGGATCTGGCCATCGGCGCCAAAGACGTCTACGTGATGATGTCGCTGTTCACCAAAGACGGCGAATCCAAGCTTGTGCCCAAATGCACCTACCCGCTGACCGGCTTGGCCTGCGTCAGCCGGGTGTACACCGAGTACGGCGTCTTCGCCTCCGGCCCGGAAGGGGTCCGCGTCCTCTCCAGCCATGGCATCACCGCCGAGGACCTGCAAGCCCGGATACCCGTAGATCTGCACTGGTGATGAAGGCGCACCGAGCCGGCCAGGCAGCCGCGGCAAAAAGGAGACCGAGGGACCACAGCCAAAAACGCCGGCGCCCACCTTGTGGCGCGGCCAGCGTTTGGCCTGGTCAGTTGGCGGTGGCGGAGGGATTTGAACCCTCGGAGGCTTTCACCTCACGCGCTTTCGAGGCGCGCTCTTTAGGCCGCTCAGACACGCCACCGCCGGAGAGATTACCCAAGGTGGTTCGGGCACGCGAATCAGAAGCCAGCTCAGGGTTCCATGATCCACAGAGGCAGAGATCTGCTGCGGAAACCTGTGTTAACCCAGGTTGCTGACGCTTTGCACAGTTTGCAAAGTGTGTAACGCGTGTGGAAAGTGGGTTAACCCAGGTTTCCGGCAGACGGAGCAGTTCAGCTGGGATCTTCGCGCGCTGCAGGTTGGCGGGCGGCGAAGAAGTCCTTCAGCAGCGCGCTGCACTCGGCTTCGAGTACGCCGCCGCGTACCTCTACGCGATGGTTGAGCCGCGGATCCCGTACGACGTCGAAGAGTGAGCTGACCGCGCCGGCCTTCGGATCGAAGGCACCGAACACCAGCCGAGCGACTCGGGCCAGCACGAGCGCGCCGGCGCACATGGTGCAGGGCTCGAGGGTGACGACGAGCGTGAGTCCCGTCAACCGCCAGGATCGTAGCCGCCTGGACGCCTCACGCAGCGCGAGGACCTCGGCGTGCGCCGTCGGATCATGCCTGATCTCACGTTCGTTGCCCGCGGCCGCCAAGACGTTGCCGGCCTGGTCGATGATGACCGCGCCGACCGGCACATCGCCATGCATCGCCGCCCGCCGGGCCTGATCGAGTGCCAGCCGCATCGAGTCGTTCCACTGGCTCAAGCCGCTGAATTCACTCACCTACCGCTGCTTCGGCGGCCTTGCGGAACGGCGGGTTGAGTTTGATCTTGTCGGCGATCTCGATCAGCATGTCGACGCTACTCAAATCGAGATTGTCGATGATGGCACCCATGTCGAAGTCGCTCAGGCCGAGATCCGCGACGATGCCCAGGTCGCCGATCGGCTCGCCCTCCTCCTCGTCCTCCTCCAAGGGCTCCTCGCCGAGGTAATCCACCACATCACGGGCAACCGGCCAGTCGCTGGCAGCCGCTGCATCGGATAGCAGCACCTGCACATGTTGACCGCGTACCCGCGCGATCACGAAGACTTCCTCGACCAGGCTGACGAACCCCAGCGCACCGGCATCGCCCGGCAACCGACGCAGCTGGACGATCAACTCCTCGAGATCGTTGGCGAGGTCTTTGCCCAGCGACTGCACGTACGGCTGGCCATCCTCGCGGTAGGCGGCCAGCACGAAATCGATCTCGTCGTCGGCCGCGTCCTCAAGATCAACCTCGTCGAAATCTTCGTCATCCTCGAGATCATCGTCGAGCTCATCTGCTGTGTCTGCCGGCCCGCTAACCTCCTCAGCGCTTTTGCCCGCGCCATCCAGCTCGAACGACTCGTACTCCTCGTCGTCGAACCCCGACATGACTTTCCTCCTCCGCACGAACGCGAAACCCGCTCCATCGTGTCAGACACCTCGCCCGGACACGAGTCCGATCCCCAATCTCAGATCCAGCCTCGCTACGGTTCCAGCGTGGAACTACGCGTCGTCGACCATCCGCTCGTCGCTCACAAGCTCACCGTGCTGCGGGACGAAACCACCGACTCCCCGACCTTCCGGCGACTCACCGAAGAGCTGGTCACTTTGCTCGCGTACGAGGCGACCCGCGATGTTCGGGTCAGCCCGCGCACGGTTCAGACGCCGCTGTCCGCCGCGGTCGGCGTGAAGCTGTCGCCCCCGCGGCCGTTGGTCGTGCCGATTCTGCGCGCGGGCCTCGGCATGCTCGAGGGCATGACCCGGCTGATCCCGACGGCCGAGGTGGGGTTCGTTGGCATGATCCGCAACGAGGAGACCCTCTTGGCCACCACGTACGCCGAACGGCTGCCGAATGACTTGACCGGGCGACAGTGCTACGTCCTCGACCCCATGCTCGCCACGGGCGGCACCCTCGGGTCGGCCGTGCAATTCCTGGTCAAGCGCGGCGCTGACCACATCACCTGCATCTGCCTGATCGCGGCTCCCGAAGGGATCGCCCGGCTCAACAAGCTGCTAGATGAGCTGCACGTACCCTGCACGCTGGTGCTGGCCGGTTTGGACGAGAAGCTCAACGACGTCGGCTACATCCTTCCTGGCCTCGGCGACGCCGGCGATCGGTTGTACGGAGTCGCCTAACGCCGACTTGTCAGAATCCAGCGGTGCTATAGCGCCACTGGATTCTGACAAGTCGGCGATGTGAGGGAGTCAGTAGTAGTAGGGGAAGGGAGTCCAGTCGGGGGGACGCTTCTCGAGGAAGGCGTCGCGGCCCTCCATGGCCTCGTCGGTCATGTACGCCAGCCGGGTCGATTCGCCAGCGAACACCTGTTGTCCGATCAGCCCATCATCGATGGCATTGAAGGCGAACTTGAGCATCCGCTGGGCGGTCGGGCTCTTGCCGCAAATGATCTTGGCCCACTCCAACCCAACGATCTCCAGCTCGGCATGCGGTACGACGCGGTTCACCATTCCCATCCGGTACGCGTCCTCGGCCGAGTAGGTCTCACCGAGGAAGAAGATCTCCCGCGCCACCTTCTGCCCAACCTGCCGGGCCAGGTACGCCGACCCGAACCCCCCGTCGAAGGAACCGACATCGGCATCGGTCTGCTTGAAGCGGGCATGCTCGGCACTGGCCAGACTCAGGTCGCAGACCACGTGCAAACTGTGCCCTCCGCCGGCCGCCCAGCCGCTGACCAGCGCGATCACGATCTTGGGCATGAAACGAATGAGCCGCTGCACCTCAAGGATGTGCAGCCGGCCGAGCGCGGCCGGATCGCCACTCTGAGCACTTGTGGCCGAGTCGTACTGATATCCAACGCGGCCTCGGATCCGCTGGTCGCCGCCGCTGCAGAACGCCCATCCACCATCCTTCGGCGAGGGCCCATTTCCGGTGAGCAGGACCGCGCCAACATCGGAGGAGATCCGGGCGTGGTCCAGTGCGGCGTAGAGCTCGTCGACGGTGTGCGGCCGGAAGGCGTTGCGGACTTCGGGCCGGTCAAAGGCGACTCGCACCACGGGCGCTGCGTTGGCCCGGTGATAGGTGATGTCGGTGAAGTCGAACCCCTCCACCGCATGCCAGAGTTCAGGCGCAAACGGGCTGGTCACGCCCCCAAGTTAGCGGGCTCGCGCTCGTCCTCATCATGGCGATGCCGGACCTGCCAGACGATGTAGCCTGCCAAACCCGCCAACAGCACCACAAGACTGGCAATGGCGACCGCCGGTGACAGCTCGTACACCCGCCGCCAGCCAGCGAATGTCGCGAATCCCACCGTCGCGTACAGGAATGCCCAAAGGATCGCGCCAACGATGAGTGCAGGCAGATAGCGGCGCAACGGCATCCGCATCACCCCGGCCGCCAGATTGACCAGCGTCTGAATTCCGACCGTCAAGAATGACAGGGTCACCACCGGAGCCCCCCAGCGGGCGACCGTCCGCTGCATCCGAGCAAAGCGAGGTTTGGCCATCACACGAGACAGCCGGCTCCTGCGTACCCCCTCCTGCGCTGCCCGCCCGATCGCGTACGTTCCGCCTGCTCGGAGCATGACTACGAGGAACAAGGCGGCAACGGCCACCGGGTAAGGCCAGCCCCTCCAGAAGTCCACCCTTCTATAGTGATTGCTCGCGCAATCGCGCGAACCGATCCCCTGTCTTCCTCGCTCGCTCGCCGACGAAAAGCGTGTCGGCTCGCTCACTCGTCCAGACAGGGGCGCGCGATTCTCCGACGCTCGCAATCAGAGGTTCAGGCGCGATTGCGCGAGCAATCACAGAATAAATTGGAGGGTGCCGGCCATCCCGCTACGCCAAGCGGGCCCCCGTTGACCAACACCCTCCTGCTCCAAGCCGCAACCCTTCCAAAAGGAATGGGATCGGCCGGAATCCCCCTCGACGGCTGGTCTGGCCCCCAAAGACCGCCTCACATATCTTGAACATTGCGGCAATTGTGCAACAACGAACAGCAGACGGACAATGAACAGTCGCTCGAAACCGTCGAGGTAGCAGATCTGATCAATCTGGCAAGACGCTTTCCCAATGTGGCAAGGAAAAGATGAACCTGTTCGGTGAGGAGCTGCGACGCCTGCGGAGGCGCTCCGGCCTCTCCCAGGAAACCCTTGCCACCCGCGCCGGACTGAGTCCGGAAGCCGTTTCGCTCCTCGAGCGGGGTCGCCGCTCACCCCGACTGACCACCATGCGACTGCTGGCCGAAGGGTTGAGCCTGCCCGAGTCCGACCGCTCCGCCCTGTTCGCCGCAGCCAACTTCGGAGAACCATCGGTCCCATCGCTCCCAGTTTTTGCCGACCATCCGATCGGCAGGGCCGCAGAACTCAGAGCGGTAGCCGAGCTCATTGAACGCGACGACACCAGGTTGCTGACCCTGCTCGGACCGGCGGGAGTCGGCAAGACCAGGATCGCCGTCGGATACGCCGCCACCCAGCCCTCGCAGTTCCCCGACGGGGTGCATTGGTTTCCGGTAGGCACGCTCAACGATTCGACGACTGTGCTGAGTGCGCTGGCCGGAGCACTCGGGGTACGCGCGCCCAAGACCACGGTCAAGGAGATCATCGACCACCTACGACCCCTCTCGAGCCTCCTCGTGATCGACAACGCCGAACATCACCTGTCCGCCTGCGCCGAACTCTGCCGCGCCATTCTGGCGAGTGCGCCAAAACTCACGATCTTGATCACCAGCCGGCACCTCACCGGGGTCCCTGGGGAGCTGGCGCTTTCTGTGGTTCCACTGCAACTGCCTTCCCAGGGCACACCCGCCGATCAGCTCAGCAGCATCCCGTCGTGCCAGCTGTTCCTGTCCCGATCACTGATCAACAACCAACTCGACCAACAAGCTGCCGACGCTGTGATACGCATTTGCCACCGGCTGGACGGGCTGCCGCTGGCCCTGGAACTGGCCGCCGCCCGGACCAATGTGCTGACCGTCCATGAGTTGGCCGACACCCTGGAGAGTGAGCTCAGCATCCTGCAGACTCCGGGCCCCGGCGGAGAGCAGGAGCTCGTGGACGCCATGGTCGGCTGGACGTACCAGCGGTTGACCGGCACCGAACGGTTGATCTTCGAGCGGCTCTCGGTATTCGGCGGCAGCTTCACCCGGGCGGCGGTTGCCGAGGTATGCGGCGGCGGCCTGGATGAGATCGAGGTCGTGGACGTGCTGTCCTCGCTGGTGTCCAAGTCGCTCGTCGTACGCCAGGACGAGGGGAGCCAGCAGGCGCGATTCCGGCTGCTGCAACTGATCAGGCAGTACGCGCGAAGCAAGTTCGCGTTGCACCCGGACCGCGTCGTCACTCACCGGCGTCACGCCGAGTACTACCGTGATCTTGCCGAGCGAGCGGCACCACAGTTGACAGGTCATGATCAACACGAATGGCTGTCGATCATCGATCGCGAGGTCGGCAACATCCGCCCCGCTATCGGATGGTCGATCCAACATCAGCCGGAGATCGCCTTGCGCACCGTGGCTGCGCTGGGCCGGTGGTGCTACCTGCGGGGTCGCTACAGCGACGGGAGGCGCTGGGCTGACCGCGCGTTGCGGGCCTGGCCGGACGCGCCGAGAGAACTGCGGGCACCCGTACTGGTGCTGGCCGGCACACTCGCGTTCCTGCAGTGCGACTATGCGGAATCGAAGCCGCTGGTCGAGGAGGCGCAGGCGCTCTTTGCTGAAGCCGGTGATCGGGAAGGCCTGGTCTGGTCGATCGGCAGGCTGGGCGCGATAGCGCGTGAGCAGGGCAGGTACCAGGAGTCGGCCGGGCTGCATCGTAAGGCGTTGCGACTGGCTCAGGAAGCGGGCGATGATCATGATGCTGCGGTCCAGCTGAACTATTTGTGTTTCCTGGCCTGGTTGACCGAGGACCTCGACACGGCCGAGGCGATCGGGCCCGAGGCGCTCCGCCGGATGCGCGAGCTGGGCGACCAGGAGGGTGTGATCTGGGCGTTGATCAATTTGGGTACCACGGCGCGCTACCGAGGGGATCTGATCGGCGCCCGACTTCTGCTCAGCCAGTGCCTCGACCTGTGCGAGGAGCTGTCGTTTCGCGAGGGGATCGCCTGGTCGCTCAATCAGCTCGGCGTCGTGGCTCGACTCCGCGGCGAAACTGAACGCGCCTTCGGCATGCAGCTGGCAAGCCTGACCGAGCATCACAAGCTCGGCGACCGGTGGCGAGAGGCGAGCGTACGCGACGAGCTTGCGGCGCTCGCCATACAACGCCGGGATCCAGCCGAAGCCGCTCGCCAGCTCGCCTCGTCGGAACAGCTGCGGGCCGAGATCCAGGCAGTGGTACCTGCGTCCGAGAGAGCTGATCGCGAGCAGACAGTGCAGGCGGCGCGGCAAGCGCTCGGCGCGGCGTACGGTCTCGCCGCCCTGACCGCAGGGCTCAACGGCTCGGGGGCCTAGTGCCCTGGGCACCAAATCTCAGACAAACTGACCTGAGCCAAGCGGCTCCCGCCCAGCGCTGGTAGACATGGACAGATGGGGAGCCATGTCATCGTTGCTGGGGCAGGAATCGTCGGGCTGGCGACCGCCCGCGAGCTAACGCGCCGCGGGCATTCGGTAACGGTGCTCGAGAAAGAGTCGAGCCCTGGTCAACATCAGACCGGCAACAATTCCGGCGTCATTCACTCCGGGCTCTACTACCGGCCCGGCAGCCTCAAGGCCACACTGGGCACGGCCGGGGCAACCTCAATGCGGCGGTTCGCCGAAGAGAACGGGGTCTTTGTCGACATCTGCGGCAAGCTCGTGGTGGCTACCGAACTCTCGCAAGTGCCGGCTCTCCAGGAGCTCTATCGGCGAGGGCAGGCCAATGGCGTCCCATGCCGGATGATCAGCGCCGACCAGGCTAAAGAGTACGAGCCGTACGTCTCCGCTGTCTCGGCCGTACGCGTCGAGTCGACGGGCATCGTTGACTTCCCTGGGGTGTGCAACGCACTCCGGAGTCATGTCGAGCAGGCGGGCGGCGAGGTCCGCGTCAACCAGCGGATCGTCGGGATTGTGTCCCAGTCTGATGCGGTGACGGTCACGACCAAGACTGAAGAATTTCGCGCGGATCAATTCGTCAACTGTGCCGGACTCCACAGCGATCGGCTGGCTCGGTTGGCCGGACTGAACCCAGACGTGCGGATCATCCCCTTCCGCGGCGAGTACTACGAGCTGACACCGGAGGCGTCGTACCTCGTTAAAGGCCTGATCTATCCGGTCCCCGACCCGGCATTCCCGTTCCTCGGCGTACATCTGACCCGGACGATCAACGGATCGATCCACGCTGGCCCCAACGCGATCTTTGCGCTGGCTCGACACGGCTACACCAAGCTGAGGATCAATCCTCGTGATGTCGTAGACAGCCTTCGCTGGCCGGGCCTGTGGAAGTTGGGCAAGCGGTTTTGGCGTACCGGACTCGATGAGGCGGCTAGATCGCTGTCAAAGAAGCGGTTCCTGGCGAGCCTGCGCGAGCTCGTCCCCGCTCTTCCTGATGATTGTCTGCTGCCGACGGGTGCCGGTGTACGCGCTCAGGCGTTGCACCGCGACGGAAGACTGGTCGATGACTTCTACTACCAGCGAGCGCCCCGTCAGGTGCACGTGCTGAACGCCCCGTCCCCGGCAGCTACCGCCTCTTTGGAGATCGCCAAGCGCATCGCCAACGAGTTGGAAATCGCCGCGTTGGGGACGCCCTCCTGAGCTCATGTCAACATCCCACGCTACGTGGGATCTTGCCGCTGTACATGGCATGCAGAGGCTGTTGCAAATTGGTCGTGTCGTGTCGGCGTCGGGCTCTGGTGTCGCGGGAGAATTTGATCATGGCGTTGGGGTATCGGCCGGTGGATCGGGATCAGCAGTTTTTGTTGCCGCCGGATATGCGGGAGTGGTTGCCGGAGTCGCATTTGGTGTGGTTTGTGATCGAGACGGTCGAGCAGTTGGACACTTCGGGGTTTCATGAGCGGTCGGTGTTGGGTGGTGTGGGTCGGGCCGGGTTTGATCCGGACATGTTGTTGATGTTGTTGGTGTATGGCTATGCCAACGGGGTGTGACCTGTATACCTGTTTCCGGACAGTGAGCATTTAATTGTTACGCGGCGTTGGAGTTGTTTTGGTGGTATTGCTGGGCGACTTCGGCGGGTGTCTTGTAGCCTAGCCCGGAGTGTAGCCGGGTCCGATTGTAGAAGACCTCGATGTATTCGGCAACGCGCGCCGCGCATGTTTCTTGGTGGGAAACACGGTGCGGTGAATCAGCTCGTTTTTCAACGCGCCAAAGAACGATTCGGCGAGCGCATTATCCCAGCATTGACCGACCCGTCCCATCGAGCCTTGAATATCGAGGTTCTTCAAATGGTCGGCGTATTCGTTGCTGGTGTATTGCTCAGGTTCAAGGGGTTGTAGCAACACCGCTTGGTTGGAGCAACAGTAGATGGTCATTAAGTGCTTCGGCTGGGGTTCGCCAATCGAGTGTCTTGCGGGGTCTGGTGTTGAGGGCCATGGCGACGGCCTGTAGGTCTGAGGCGCTGTGCTTGGTCAGATCAGTGCCTTTCGGAAAGTACTGCCGTAGTAGGCCGTTGGTGTTCTCATCGGTTCCTCGTTGCCAGGGGCTGCGGGGGTCGCAGAAGTAGATAACGAGCCCGGTGTCGACACGAAGCTGGGCGTGTTGGGCCATCTCCGCGCCCTGGTCCCAGGTCAGTGTCTTACGCAGCTGTGCCGGCAGGGTGGTGATGGTGGCGGCGATGGAATCACGGACAGCCTCCGCGCCATGGCCGGCGGTCGCGGGCCCGTTGTTGACCCGGGGTGTGGCTCCGTGGCCGTCCATCGGCGGAAGGTGCAACAGCATCGTGAACCGGGTCTTGCGCTCCACCAGGGTGCCAATCGCCGATCCCCGTAGTCCGAGTATGAGGTCGCCTTCCCAATGCCCTGGAACGGCACGATCAGCCGCTTCGGCTGGCCGTTCGCTGATCATCACTTCCCGGGTGATGAACTGCTTGCCCCGCCGACGAGTTCGGGCCCGCGGCACCCGCAACGCCCGGCCGGTGCGCAGGCATGCAGTCAGCTCGCGGCGCAGCGCCCCACGTCCCTGAACGTAAAGGGCCTGGTAGATCGCCTCGTGGGAGATCCGCATCGACTCATCATCGGGGAAGTCGATCCGGAGCCGGTTGGCAATCTGCTCCGGACTCCATGCGGTCGCCCACCGGCGGTCCTGACGCCGACCGTGGCGTCGGCCGATCGAACGGACCTCCGGTCCCAGGATCGGGGTCCCGTCCGGGGCGGTCACCGCACCGGACAGCCGGTCTTGCACATACTCGCGCAACCGGTCGTTGGCGGCGAGCTTGCTGACCTTCGGACGACACATCTGCCGTTCGGCCTTCCACTGCGCGACGACGGCCCGATAGTGCAGCGTGCCGCCGCGGGTTGCGGCGTTGCGGCGCAGCTCCCGGGAGATCGTCGACGCCGACCGGCCCAGATGGCGGGCGATCTGGCGGATGCCGAACCCGTAAGCGCGGCAGATCGCGATTTCCTCACGCTCGACGAACGTCAGATAACGGCCGCTGTGCGGCTCCAGACCGGAGGGAGGCATCCCGCCAGCCTCACGGAACCATCGCGTTCCAACCGCCGGTGACACGCCGGCTCCGACCCCAGCATCCTCACTGGTCGCCCCACCGGCGATCTGTTCCCAAAACCGCAGCCGATGCTCACGATTCGCCACCGGTGCTCGCCCGGGCGACCGCATCGCCGGTCTTCCCGTCGCCGCTGTGACCCAGCTTGGCGGACGTCCCACTCCAACACCCCCTGATCAAGGTGTTGCGACGACCACATGAATCCGCCTTGAGTGCCGCGGTCGGAATGAAAAATCGCACCCGGCTGCCAACCGATGGTTGCCGGCGGCCATGCTCGAGCGCATCGCGAGACCAGGCTGGCGCGCATATGATCGGCCATCGACCATGCCGATCACTTCTCGGGTGCAGCAGTCGATCACGGTGGCCAGATACAGCCAGCCGGTCCAGGTGCGAAGGTAGGTGATGTCGCCGACCAGCTTGCACCCCGGGCGCGGTCGGCGGTGAAGTCGCGGCCGACCAGATCCTGCTGGTGCGGTCGGCGGCTCCGGGTCGGGCTGGGTGGTGGTCTTGTAGACGGCGCGGTTGGCAGCCGGCCAGGCCCAGCTCGGCCATCACCGACCGGACCAGCTTCTCCGAGCACGACGGCGACCTCCGGGTCGTCGCTGCGCGGTCAGCACGGCATGCACCCGGCGCACCCCGTAGGCGCCGCGGCCCACGGCATACGCCGCCTGGACATGGGTGATGATCTTGGCCCGGCGCCGCTGCCGGCTGGTTTCGACGGCGTTGTCAGTGGTCGTAGAAACCGGAGCTGGACACACCGCAGCCAGGCGCACATCTTGATGACCGGGTAACGGCTGGCAGGGTCAGCCTTCTCCGCGGCAACGAGCTCGTATTTTTCACTCATTGTTCCTTGGCGAAGAAGGCTGCGGCTTTTTTCAGAAACTCCCGCTCCAGCCGCAGTTCCCGAATTCTCTTTCTCCAACTCCTTGAGCCGCGCCCGCTCCGAAATATTCAGGTCCTCACTCGCCGGATGCTCGTCGCGATACTTGGTAACCCAATTACCCGAGAGTGGATTCGTTGAGCCCGAGATCGCGGGCCACCTCGGCAATCGGACGTGACGATCTCGACCACCATTTTCACCGCTTCGTCGCGATACTCCGGCGCTGAACCTTCGATACTTTCCCATAATGACCTTCCTCTCAGGAGATGAAATCTCCCATTTCAGGTCACTATCCGGAGGGAGGGACACACCCCAATGTGGATGTGGCGTTCCGGGTGATTTGTGCTCAGGATGCGCCGGAGCATTCCACGGTTTCTCGGTTCCGGGCGGCGCATGAGGAAGCCTTCATCAAGCTGTTTACGCAGGTGTTGGTGTTGGCGGCGCAGGCGGGGTTGGGCCGGTTCGGCACGGTAGCGGTGGATGGGTTCAAGGCTGGCTGCGGATGCCTCGATTGATGCGAATCGGGATGAGGGGTGGTTGCGGGAGCAGGCGCGGCGGATGGTGGCGGAGGCCGCGGCGGTGGATGCCGCTGAGGATGCAGAGTTTGGGGATGCGCGAGGTGATGAGCTGCCGCCGGAGTTGAGCTGATCCCAAGACGCGGCGGGCCAAGATTCGGGCGGCGTTGGAAGAGTTGGAGGAGCGGAAGCGGACCGCTGAGCAGGCTGAGGCGGAGGCCGATGCTGCGGCGGAACAGAGAATGCGGCGGATCGCTGAGGGTGAGAAGACGGGTCCGGGCAAGGCCCGCAGGGTTGATCAGGTGGCGGAGGCCCGGTTACGGCTGGCCCGAGCCAAGGCTGCCCAGCAGACCAAGATTGATGCCGACCGGGCTCGTCGGGCGGCGCGCAGGAACGGGGAGAACCTGTGATGGGCCCGCGGCCGGTTCCGGTGGAGCACTATGTTGCGGTGCGGCACGCCGTAGAAGGTGCTGCGGCGGGCGATGCAGCGGCAACAGGCCCGCGAGGCCGTTGGGGAGCAGCAGCCGCCGAAGGCGCCGCTGCGGGTGAATCTGACCGATCCGCACTCGCGGCTGATGCCGACCCGGAAGGGTTGGGTGCAGGGTTACAACGTGCAGGTCGGGGTGACCGCTGATCAGCTGATTGTGGCGACCCGGGTGAGCCAGCACACCAACGACAGCGAAGAATTCATCGCGATGATGGCTGCGGTGCAGCAGGCCGCGGAGCTGTTCCAGGCGGCGGGCCGCGACGAGGCGCGTGGGAGTGTTGCTCGCCGACGCTGGTTATGGCACCGACACGAATCTGACAGTGGAGGGCCCGGATCGGCTGATCGCCTTAGCCAGCAGACGTCATCAGCATCGCGCCGTGGCTTATGAGCCGACCCAAGGTCCGCCGCCGGAAGGGGCTACGCCACGGGAGGCGATGCGGCACCGGTTGCGCACCCCGGAGGGGGTGGCCACCTATAAGCGGCGCGGCGCCACCGTTGAACCCGGGATCGGGAATTTGAAGAAGATCATCAGCGGTCTCAGCCGACGCGGCCTGCAAGCCTCAACCGCCGAGATTCACCTAGCTGCCGCGGCGTTCAACCTATTGAAGATCTACCGGATGGCAGCGGCTGGCGGCTAGCCTCCCGGCCGAAGGCGCTCAAACCGAGACCAGAAAAGGCGGCTGGATCAGTAGGAGCCCAGCTCGTTCAGCTCCCAAGGTCATTCCGCAACAGCCTCTGCACGCCAGGTACAGCGTGAGCGTCCCACGCTGCGTGGGATATTCACACGATCTGTTGGTCAGCGACGCGACTTCGACTCGTCGCACCAGCCATGCGGTCAGCCCAGCAGCGGCCGCAGCGCCGGCGGTGCCGGCGATGATCTTGCGGCGCGGCGAGCTCTTGGTCGGCGACTCAATCTCCTCGATCTCTTGCCCGTCAAGCAGCCTCACTGTGCCCGCATCGCCGTCCACCTTGATCAGCTGACCGCTGCGGATCCGACGGGTCGCGACGGCCGTTCCCAGCACGGCAGGGATGCCGTACTCGCGCGCCACGATCGAACTGTGGCTAAGCGGACCTCCAATGTCGGTGACGACCGCTGATGCCATGGCGAACAGCGAGGTCCATGCCGGTGTGGTGATGCTGGCCACGAGCACGTCACCAGGCTGCATCGACCCGAAGTCGTGGGGCCCACCCAAGACCCGAGCGGGGGCGGTGATGGTTCCGGCGCTCGCCCCGGTGCCCTTGATCAGGTCGCCGGCCTGCTCCTCCGACGCCGCCGGCATCCATCTGCGGAACATGTCACCCCAGCCGCCTTTGGGCAGCAGCTGTGGCGGCGTGGCCCTCAGCTGCCCGCGCCACAGCTGCTTGCGTTGCTCCACCTGGTCTGCGAGGTCGCCCACCCCGTCCTCGATCTCGTTGCGGCGCAGCCAGTACACATCGTCGGGCTCGTTGATCACGCCTGACTGCTGGAGTCGTCCACCGATCTCGGCGAGCATGCGGCGCAGCTGAGGCCAGGCCAGCCCAACGTCGGCCAGTGCGTCCTCCCGCACCGGCGCCACCCGCTGCGCCCAGTGCAGCAGCCTGAGAAATGGCCTCGCGCGCACCGGATCCAGCCGCGCCAGCACCGCCGCCGTTGCCTCCTCCCGGCGTGTCGCGGAGCGTTGCTGCCGCTCGTACGGATCGACACCCTTGCCACTGACGAAGAACCGCACGGTCTCCAGCAGCGGAACCGGATCATCGGCCGGCACGGGGTTGCTGAAGTCAAGGTTGTAGACGGCGTGCCCGTACGCGCTCAGGTGCGCCTGGAAGCGGGTGTGCCACTCGTGCCAGACAGGATCATCAGACTCGGCCGCCGTCTCCAGAAACTGCTCCGGGGGCAGCGCCAGCAGCGAATCGGCCAGCACGTGGTGAGTGCGGGTCCAGGTCGCAAGGTCGTAAAGGGACTTCTCGGCTCTGATCGGGGCGCTGTCATAGCCGAGCAGGAACACTGGGGCGGGCGGATCGTCCTTGGCCCGGACGACCGAGTCGTAGAGCCAGGTGAACAGCACTTCACTGGTTGCTGCGACCGGGATGATCGTCTGGACGGCGGTGTAGTACTCGGCGCCCGCATCAACCAACTCCTGCACTCCGGCCAGCAACTCATCGGTGGTCAGTTCGCTGATGTTTCGCGCGGTCCAGTCGCTGACAATGCGGCGATAGCGCGGATGAGAGTAGGTGCGCCAGCGATCTTGCGTTCCCCCGCTCAACAGCATCCGAAAGGCCGGCGGACTCTTCCACATGAGCCGCCCCATGCCGGAACGGCTGTAGCGGTAATAGGCGTACCCGTTGACCGTCGTCAGGCCAACGTCGCTTTCCCTGATGACATCCTCCTGCAGGAACTCTTGGAACAGGCTCTGCAATGAGCGGGTGACAGCGCCGTCGATCATGTCGGCGAACAGCGGGGAAAGCGGGTCGGGTAGCTGCTCGACAATGCTCGCCCTGACATACATGGCAGCTGGCTCGGGCACGGTCCAGTCCGACGGCATCGGTGCCTCGGCCTCGGGCAGAGCGGTGATCGGCCTGGCCTGCAGAATCCAGAACTTTCCGTCCGCGCGCGCCCACTCGATGTCTTGGGGTACGCCGTAGTGGTTCTCGATGCGGGTTCCGTACGCCGCCAGCTCGGCAGCCTCGGCTGCGCTCAGCACCGGCCTCTTGCGTTGGTCGGCAGGCACCGGCCGCTCCTGGGTACGCTGCTCGGCGTAAACGGTCATGACGGCCTTGTCGGCGATTTCGCTCGAGACGACCGTGCCGTCCGGCTTACGCACCACGATGTTGTCGGTGTTGACCGCTCCGCTGACCACGGACTCTCCGAGCCCCCAGGCTGCGCTGATCACTGTCTCGGCGCGACGGCCATTGCTCGGGTTGGCGGTGAACATGACCCCGGCAGACTCGGCGTCGATCATCTGCTGGACGACGACCGCGAGGCTGACTGTCGCTGGATCGACGCCCTGGCGCGCCCGATAAGCCATGGCGCGCGCCGTCCAGAGTGACGCCCAGCAGTCACGGACCGCGACCAGGAGATCCTCCAGCCCACGGACATTGAGGTAGGTGTCCTGCTGGCCCGCGAAGCTCGCCTCTGGCAGATCCTCTGCCGTCGCCGAAGAGCGGACCGCGACTGGCATGCCGTCGCCGAGAGTGGCATAGGACTCAGCGATCTCGGCCCTGAGGGCGTCAGAGACCTCATAGGCAAAGAGCGCTCGGATCTGTGCCGAGGCGTCGTCGTATCCAGCTGGATCGTCGCTCGGCGTCGCAAGCGCAGTGATTTTCTCGTCCAGCTGGTGCTCGGCGACGTAGGACCGGTAGGCCTCGGTAGTGACCACAAAGCCAGCCGGCACCGGGAGGCCGGCGCGTGTCAACTCACCCAGGTTGGCGGCCTTGCCGCCCGCCTGATCAAGGTCGCTGCTGCCCAGCTCGACAAACTGTTTGATGAAGGTCATGAAGCTCTCTCTTGAAGAATCTACGCGCGTTGCGCTCTGATGCGGGCTCGGCAGCCGTTGTCGAAGCCCAGCGCCGCCTTCGACAAGCTCAGGGCACATTAGCCACGGCCGACATACGGCATCTTGGTGGCCATCACCGTCAGTGTCGCAACATTGCTGTCTAGTGGCAGCCCGGCCATGTATACGACGGCGCGAGCCACATCCGCGACCCGCATCCGTGGCTCCGCCCGTAGGCTGCCGTCGGCTTGCAGCACACCCTCAGCCGTGGCAGTCGTCATGTCGGTGGCGGCGTTGCCGATATCGATCTGGCCACAGGCAATGTCGTAGGGGCGCCCGTCCAGAGCAGTCGACTTGGTGAGACCAGTGACGGCGTGTTTGGTCGCTGTGTAGGCGATCGATAGCGGACGTGGCGCATGCGCGGAGATCGAGCCATTGTTGATGATGCGCCCACCCTGCGGCTGCTGCCTGCGCATGACGCGGAACGCCTCTCGGGTACATAGGAACGCGCCGGTCAGATTGACGTCCACGAGGGCCCGCCACTCCTCCAGTGGGACCTCGTCGAGCTCTCGCGGCGGCCCGCCCATGCCGGCGTTGTTGAAGAGTAAATCGACTCGACCGTGCCGTGCCACGCTGCCGTCGAACAGGTCGCGTACGGAGTTCTCCTCGGTCACGTCGGTTGGGACGGGATCAAGAAGGAGGTCTGGGTGCTCAGCCGCAAGCGCCTCCAACCGCGTACGCCGGCGGCCCGCGAGCACCACGAGCCAACCGTCAGTCGCGAGTGCGGTGGCTGCCGCCGCCCCGACTCCACTGCCTGCTCCAGTTACCACTGCAACTTTCTGCGCCATGCCGCTCCCCTTCTGCCGACTTGTCAGCGCGAGTGGTTGCTATAGCGGCCACAGCCGCTGACAAGTCGGTCACTGGTCGTGCGATGACCCTTCCGCTTACTGATGGATCTCTGTGGCCGGCTCGTACGCCGCCGCCTGCCCCTCCACCGCCGGCTTGGTGTTGCGGATGAAGAACGCGCAACCCAGCGCCGCAATGCTGATCACAGCAGCGACGCCGAAGGCGGCCTGGATGCCGCCGTTCAGCGCGGCCAGCTCCGGCAGCCCGGCTTGGGTCAAGGTGGTCGTTCTGCTGACCATGATCGCTACCAAGAGCGCGGCACCCGCCGCGCCGGCCACCTGCTGCAGTGTGCCCATGACCGCACTGCCGTGCGAATAGAGATACGGCGGCAGCGGGTTCAATCCTGCAGTGAATGACGGCGTGAACAAGCATGCGAGTCCCAGCATCAGCAGCATGTGCAGGCCGATGAGCATCCAGATCGGCGTGCTGGCATCGGCATTGCTGAACTGCCACAGCGTGAAGGTCAACAGGGCGGCGCCAGGGATGGTCACCACTCGGGGCCCATACCTGTCAACGATCCTGCCCACGGTCGGTCCGGCCAGGCCCATCAACAGGCCGCCGGGCAAAAGCATCAGCCCGGTGGCGAGCGATCCGATCCCGCGAACTGTCTGCAGATAGATCGGCAGCAAAATCACCATGCCAAAAAGCGCCAGCATGGCTAGGCAGAGCAGCGCAAGGCTCAGGCTGAACATCCGGTAGCTGAATGCGCGCAGATCCAGCAGCGGGCTACGACCGGTTCGGGTGAGTCGTAGCTGTCGCCAGCCGAAGATCAGCATGAGGACCAGTCCGAATGCGATGAAGCCGATCGCGACCTCTGGCCCTGACGCGCCGCGACCCAACTGGCTGAGCCCGTAAACGAGGCCGCCGAAGGCTGGGATGGAGAGCAGCACCGACCACACATCGAGCTTCTGATGACCCGGCTGCCCGACGTTCACCAGCCGGCGCGACCCGTAGACCAAGGACGCCAGCGCAATCGGCAGCACCAGCACGAACATGAACCGCCAAGACAGGAACTGCAGGACCAGCCCAGACAGCGTCGGGCCAATCGCCGGCGCCACCGAGATCGCAATGGTGATGTTTCCCATGACCACGCCACGGCGTTCCGCCGGAACCAGCGTCAGCACGGTCGTCATCAGCAACGGGATCATCACAGCTGTGCCCGAGGCCTGCACGACACGGGCGAACAGCAGCATCCAGAACCCGGGCGAGAGCGCCGCGAGCAAGGTCCCGGCTGAGAACAGGCCCATAGCCAGCATGAAGACCGTGCGCGTTGAGATCCGCTGCAGCAGGAAGCCCGTTGTCGGAATGACCACTGCCATGGTCAGCATGAAGGCGGTCGTCAGCCATTGGACCGTACGCGCGGAGATATCGAGATCGAGCATCAGCCGTGGCAGCGCTACGCTCATGATCGTCTCGTTCAAGATCACGACGAACGCTGCGATCAGCAGAATCGCGATGACCTGGCGGTCTCGCGCTGGCAGCGAGACTCCCGCCTCCTGGGTGCTTGTGGTGGTCACCAGAACCCAATCCTTACCTTCGTCGACGTGTACGACCAAGGCCGCACCGAGTGCACGGCCACGCTGCCGTACAAGAGTCAGACTCGCGATCGCGACCAAAATCATCGCCAACCGCGTACGCCGGATGCTGGCCGACGCCCATCAGACCTCACAACGCTATGGGCAGGCACTGACATTCCTCAATTGACTTTTCTGTTCGCCCAGAGCTGATCCCCACTACTGTCGGTGCCATGGCGAAGAGGAAGGTGCCAAAGATCTCAGATGAGCTGTACGAAGCCGAGATCTTCCGGCTGCAAACCGAGCTCGTCAAGCTCCAGGAATGGACCCGGCAAACCGGAGCTCGCATCCTGGTGATCTTCGAGGGCCGCGATGCGGCTGGCAAGGGCGGTGCGATCAAGCGGATCACCGAGTATCTGAGCCCACGAGTCGCGCCGATCGTCGCACTGCCGACCCCGACCGGGCGGGAGCGCGGCCAGTGGTACTTCCAGCGCTACATCGCCCACCTTCCCAGCAAGGGTGAGATCGTGCTCTTCGATCGCTCCTGGTACAACCGCGCCGGCGTGGAGAAGGTGATGGGTTTCTGTACGCCGCAGGAGTACGACCGCTTCCTGCACCAGACTCCGATCTTCGAGCAGATGCTGATCGATGACGGAATCCTGCTCCGCAAATACTGGTTCTCGGTCTCCGATAGCGAGCAGTTGCGCCGCTTCAGGTCCCGGCATCGTGACCCCTTACGCCGCTGGAAGCTGAGCCCTATGGACGTGGAATCGATCAACCGCTGGGAGGACTACTCGCGCGCCAAAGACAAGATGATGGTCCACACCGATACCCGAATCAGCCCCTGGTTTGTGGTGGAGTCTGACATCAAGAAGCACGCGCGGCTCAATATGATCGCCCACCTGCTGTCGAGCATCCCCTATACCGAGATGCCTGCCCCCGAGGTGGACCTGCCTGAGCGGCTCACCGCGAGCTCGGACTATCAGAGGCCGCCTCGGGAGCAGTTCACCTACGTACCCGATTACGCAGCTACCTTGCTAGGAGATCGCGAGGGCAGGCGCTGATCTCTGCCACGTTTCACGTCCCAGGACGGCAAACGGGGGTCCGGACGGCTGATCCAACACACGTTTCCCATCTCGGGACGGCTGATGCCGCTGACGAATAAGGATTGGGACTCGATGACAGATCGACAAAGCGATGACGATGCGTTCGCGGTCGACATGCTGCTGATCGAGGAGTTGGTTGACGAGCTCAGCTTGGATCGCTGGTCCGGCGATTCGGAGACCATTCTCGAGGTCGGGAACCTCGAGGACACACGCGCACTCGCGATCCGTCACGATCTGTTCACATTCGAGACCACCAGTCGCGGAGTGCGCTCGACCGCTGCCGTATTCAACTCCGCCCGAGACGCTCGCCGCTACTTGATCATGGCCCTTGGCGAGTCCTTGCGCTTTCGGACGCGGATGGCGCCGATCGCCATGAACGAGCTTGCCGCCGGCACCGAGCTCGAGGAGGTACCTACCGGACATCGGCTGAGTTGGCCTGCTGGCGAGGCCACCTTCTATAGGAGATATGAGGCGGTGACGTTCAGCTGGGTGGTTGACGCTGACCCCGCCACCATCGCGGCGAGCTATCGGCACATCAACGGTGAGCCGCTGTTTGACCTGGGGGTCCGGGCCGAAACTGAACTGGTCGAGCGCCCCCGGGGGCGTGTCATGGATCCGCCACCAATCGAAACGCCACCACCCGACGCCGACGACATTGATCTGGCAACGATCGACGCCGTACTCGCCGACTTCGGCTGGAAACGCCACCAGCCGTCCGGGGCCGACGTCCTCGCTGTCGGTGATGCGCAGGTGGGCAGAGCCGTCGCCTACCGGCAGACCCAATTCATCTATGAGTCCGTGGTTCGCCCCGACTACCGCAGCCTGATGTGTACGTTCTCCAGCGCCGCCGCCGCCCGACGATTCATGATCATGGAACTCAGCAGCGTGCTGCGAATGCGGACCCGGCTGCCAAGGATCCAGCTCAACCGGCTCGCTCCGGGATGCGTCATCGAGAAGGGGCCCACCGACTTCGAACTCGCCTGGCCCGGCGGCGAAGCCACATTTCCGATCGGCTACATCGGTCACCAACGCGCTCTGGATTTCAGCTGGGTCGCTCTGGCGGAACTCGCCGAGATCGCAGCTAGCTACCGGCACCCCAACGGCGAACCCCTCTTCGATCTGAGCCACCCCTTTCAGGCCCCGGCCGAATAGCCCGTCTCGCGGATCTCAGCACCCAGGTAGTGATTGCTACTCGGGTAGGAAACGGAGTAGTATACAAGTATGAAGGTCAGCTTGAGCATCCCAAACGCTGATGTCGAGTTCCTCGACAGCTATGCCCATGAGCATGGCATCGAGTCACGTTCGGCCGCGGTCCAGCGAGCCATTGGCCTGCTCCGCACCTCGGAGCTGGGTGATGAGTACGAGCTGGCCTGGCAAGAGTGGGAGAAGTCGGGCGAGGCCGAGCTGTGGGAGCCGACCGCCGCTGACGCGCTGCCGCACCCGTGAGACGGGGCGAGATCCGCTTTGCCGACCTGGAGCCCGTCCGCGGCTCGGAGGCCAACAAGCGACGACCGGTGGTGATCGTGAGCAATGACGGGGCGAATGCGCGAGCGGCGGCCCTTGGCCGTGGGGTGGTCACGGTCGTACCGGTGACATCAAATATGGCCCGCGTTCTCCCCTTTCAAACCCTGCTCGAAGCGTCAGCTACCGGTTTGCCGCGCTCGTCAAAGGCTCAGGCTGAACAAGTCAGATCCATTGACGTCAAGCGCCTCGGGCCACGCGTCGGTCAGTTGCCGCCGGCAGTGATCGCTGAGCTCGACGCCGCGCTGCGGCTGCACCTCGGCCTATAGGGCCCTCGGCCGACTCTCAGCAACGGTTTCAACTCGCGCGTATCTGGGAACTTTGACTCTTGAGAAGGTCCGATCCGGCGCGTCGGCCTGCCTTGAATGAGCGATCGACCTCGGGACTGGCTCCACGCAGGGATCCCGTTCCACCGGCTCGGGCGTTGACCTTGGAGGTAGTCATGTTCGAGCTTTTGGCAGTGTTGGGCGGAGCTGCCCTGGCAGCTGCCGCGGTAAGCCTCAGAGTAGTGAAGCAGTACGAGCGTGGGCTCGTCTTCAGGTTCGGCCGTGTCCTTGATCAGGTGCGGGGCCCCGGACTGGCCATGATCGTCCCCATCGCGGATCGACTGCACAAGGTGAACATGCAGATCGTCACCATGGCGGTGCCCGCGCAGGAGGGCATCACCCGCGACAATGTGACGGTCAAGGTAGACGCGGTCGTGTACTTTCGCGTGGTCGATCCGGTGAGAGCGGTCGTCAACGTCCAGGAGTATCCCTTTGCTGTCTCCCAGGTGGCGCAGACCTCACTGCGGTCGGTGATCGGCAAGAGTGATCTGGACGATCTGCTGACCAATCGAGAGCGGCTCAATGAGGGACTTGAGCTGATGATCGACAATCCTGCGGTCGAATGGGGCATCCACATCGATCGGGTGGAGATCAAGGATGTGGCGTTGCCCGAAACCATGAAACGGTCGATGTCACGGCAGGCCGAGGCGGAACGGGAGCGGCGGGCTCGAGTCATCTCGGCCGAGGGCGAGCTGCAAGCCTCGGACCGGTTGGCGAACGCAGCCGCCACCATGGCCGACACACCGGGTGCGCTCCAGCTGAGGTTGCTGGAGACAATTGTCGAGGTGGCCGCCGAGAAGAACTCGACCCTTGTACTGCCCTTCCCGGTCGAGCTGCTGCGCTTCCTGGAGCACAACACCAACCTTGCGACAGCCCTCTCCGCAGCCCAGTCTGCTGCCAAGAAAACCACCGGTGACTCCGAAAGCGGCGAAAGGCTTGGCATGGTGGAGAAACTCTCCTCCGCGCCAGACGTAGCGGCGCTGGAGGCTCGGGAAGCCGACGAGAGAGATCGGCCGGCTATCCGGACTGCCAACGGCCTCAGCCCGGTCAGGCGGAACGGCAGCTAATCGGCCCGCAGCATTGCATTTAGCTACTCGCAGCTGTTACCAGCGATCGTGGATCTGGGCCCGTAGCTCGCGGTCGTATAGCTCGCGTACGCCGGCCAAGAAGTCGTCGCCCAGCGGCGGCAGGTCACCAGCCGCCGCATTGGCTTTTGCCTGTGCCACGGTCCGGGCACCAGGAATGACCGTGGTGACGCCTGGCTGTTGCGCCACCCACGCCAGGGCCGCCTGTGCCGGCGTAGCCTCAAACGGCAGCTGGGATACAAGATCGGCAAACTCTTGCGCGGCGCGTACGCCAGTCTCGTAGTCCACACCGGAGAAGGTCTCGCCCACATTGAATGCTTGGCCGCTTCGGTTGAAGCTTCGATGATCATTCTCGGCAAACGTGGTTTTCGTGGTGTACGCCCCGCTGAGCAGACCGCTGGCTAGCGGAACGCGCGCGATGATCCCTACTCCGTTGGTGATCGCCGAGGGCAGCACAGCCTCCAGTGGTTTGAGGCGAAATGCGTTGAGGATGATCTGTACCGCTGCCGTGCCGCGCCTCGCCATCGCCGTCAACGCCTCGTCGCAGGTTTCGACACTGACGCCGTAGTTGGCGATCACTCCGTCGGCCACCAGCGTGTCCAATGCGTCGTAGATCTGATCTTGAGAGTAGACCGCAGTCGGCGGGCAGTGCAGCTGGACAAGATCGAGTTGGTCCATGCCGAGATTGCGACGCGAGCGGTCGGTCCAGGTCCGGAAGTTCTGCACAGTGAAGTTCTCTGGTACCTGCTCGACCCGCCGCCCCATCTTGGTTGCGACCATGATCGGCACCTCGGGGTGCTGTGCTCGGAAACGGCCGATCAGGCGTTCGCTACGACCGTCACCGTAGACATCGGCGGTGTCGAAGAACGTCACTCCGGACTCGACGGCGGCGCCAAGCACCTCCAGCGCCGCTGTCTCGCTCACCTCGCCCCAATCCGCACCGAGCTGCCAGGTGCCCAGCCCGATGACGGAGACAGGACGTTCAGTACGACCAAGTACGCGTTCCTCCACGCTCCTTACCCTACGGAGAGCTCCTTACCGGACGCAGACCGGCGCGGCAACCTCGGCGCGCGGGCTCGGGGTACGGCAAGACACTCCGTGGAACTCCCCGCATAATCACCCTCCAGCCGAGACCTGGGAGTCGGCGCTGAGCGTAGGACAGCCGGCTCCGGTCTCGCTCGGGTGAGATTCTGCGGTTCGGCGAACGTCAGGACTTCCGGACGAAGCGGACGTGGAGTGCCGCCGGCGTACCGACGAACTCGGCAATCTCATATCCGGTCGGCACGTTATCGAGCCCCTTGAAGAGCTGTTCTCCGCTTCCGAGCAGCAGCGGCGCGTATGCCAGGTGCATCTCGTCGATCAGCCCGGCACGCAGATACTGCTGGATCGCGGAGGCCCCTCCCCCAAGCCGGACGTCTTGTCCGCCCGCTGCCTGGTAAGCCCGCTCCAACGCAGCTTCGATGCCGTCGGTCACGAAGTGGAAGACCGTCCCGCCCTCCATGGTGATCGGCTCGTGGGGGTAATGGGTGAGGACAAAGGTCGGATGGTGGTACGGCGGGTTATCGCCCCACCAGCCCTTCCACTGATCGTCGGTCCAGTCCCCACGGATCGGCCCGAACATGTTGCGGCCCATGATCGTCGCGCCCAGACCAACGTCACCTGCAGCGGCAAAGCGGTCATCGACGCCTTCGTCGCCGCCATCCTCGCCGTACATCTGGTGCCAGGTGCGAGTCTCGAACATCCAGTTATGGAGTTCCTCCCCGCCAACACCCAGGGGGTTATCGACACTCTGCTCGGGTCCCGCGGAGTAACCATCGAGGGACACGCTGAAGTTGTGGACACGAAGCTTTGACACGGGCAACCCTTCCGCTCTGCACGATTCGGTTGGCACTCTGACGTGTTCCTGACGCTTCGCATATGTTGCAACGTGTGCGGAGCCCGAGCAACGTGGGGGTTACGCTAGTGGGCCGGTGGAGCAGCCGATGAGGTCGGTTATTGATCAAGGAGAAGCGCGGTGACGTATCAGAAGGATCCACGGGTCGACGAGTACATCGATGCGCTGCCGGCGTGGCAGCAGGAGATCTGTCAGCAGGTCCGTGATCTTGTGCACGGTGTCGATCCGGAGGTGGTCGAGACCATCAAGCGGCGGGTGCAGCCGTACTTCGTGCTCGACGGCAACATCTGCGCACTGCTGGCCGCGAAGGACCATGTCAACGTCTTCCTGTACGACGGAGCGATCGTTCCTGATCCCGAAGGCATCATCACCGCCGGCCACGACAACAAGACCGCCCGCATGGTCTCGATACGCCAGAACGAGCCGATCAACACCGGCGCCCTTGGCGAGATGTTCCGGCAGATCATCGCCAACAATCGCGCGGGCGGCTGGCGCAAGATCAAACGGGAAGGCCAGGGCAGTTGGTGACCGGCCGCCCGCCGATCCCGCCGCGGGTGTGGCAGCTCGACGCCGCGAGTCTCTCCGACGCGAACAAGGCACTCCGAGTCCTGCCACCGGAGCTTCGCCCGTATACGCGTGGCATCCGCATGGTCGGCCGGGCGGTCACGGTCGCAGCCTCTGGCGACCTGGTCCCGGTACTCGCCGGTCTGGAGCAGTGTGGGGCTGGCGACATTCTGGTCGTCGACGCCGGGACCACCGAACACGCAGTCCTCGGTGAGCTCTTCGCCACCGAGGCCATGCGGCGCGAGATGGCCGGCATCGTCGTTTACGGACTGTGCCGCGACACCGCGACCCTGGCCCAGCTGCCGCTGCCCATCTACGCCCTCGGCACGATTCCCCGAGCCGCCGGAGCGACCCTTCTTCCGGTGACGCAGCAGCCAGTACGTCTTGGAGATGTCGAGGTCAACCCCGGCGACATCCTCCTCGGCGACGATGACGGCATCGTGGTTGTCAGCGACACCGAGCTGGACGCGGCCCTGGAGACAGCCGAAGCGATTCAGCGGCGCGAGGGCACGATCCGATCTGCCATTCAAGGTGGTACGTCATTGTTCGAGCAGCTGAACTTCACCGAGCACCTCGAGAACCTTCAGTCCGGGCGGCCCAGCTCGCTGAGGTTCACCGTGGAATGAGAGCGCAATCGGTGCAGTGGGCCTCGCGGCCCGGAGCGCGTAACTGGACGTCCGCACCGGTCCGGGGGAAGGCAAGGGAGTTCCACGCCTCGATGCCGGGGTACCGACCGACGCCGCTGGTGGAGCTCCCGGAACTCGCTACCGAGCTCGGTGTCGGGGCCGTACTGGTCAAGGACGAGTCCGACCGTCTCGGATTACCGGCCTTCAAGATCCTCGGTGCGTCCTGGGCGGTGAATTGCGCGCTGAGCCAGCGCAGCGGCTTCGATGCGCCGGCGAGTAGCCTCACCGAGCTGCGGGAACGTTCGGGGCCGGTCACCCTGGTCACGGCGACGGATGGGAACCACGGTCGAGCGCTGGCCCGAATGGCCGGGTTGCTCGGGCTCGCAGCCCGTATTTACGTTCCCGCAGGAACGGCCAAGGAGACCGTGGAGGCCATCGCGAGCGAGGGCGCGCGGGTGGTACAAACCGACCTGGTTTACGACGAGGTTGTATGGGCCGCCGCGAGTTCAACCGCTGGCCATCCAGACGACCTGCTCATCCAGGACACGGCATGGCAGGGCTATGAGGAGATCCCGCGATGGATCGTGGACGCCTACGGCACCTTGTTCGATGAGATCACCGCGCAGCTCGGCGAGCGAACGGTCCATCTGGTTGCGGTGCCCACTGGTGTGGGATCCCTGCTACAGGCCGCGTTGCAGCACTATCGCGCTCCCGCCCTCGAACAACAGCCGGCGGTCCTTGCCGTCGAGCCGGTCACGGCGGCCTGCGTTACAGCGAGCCTTGCGGCAGGCAGGCCGGTCAGCGTCGACACCTCCGAGCCCACGATCATGGCCGGACTCAACTGCGGCAGCGTGTCCACCATCGCCTGGCCCGCCATCCGCGACGGGCTGGATGCCGGTGTCGCCGTCACCGACGACCAAGCGCGGCTAGCGATGGAGAGGCTGAACGCGCTGGGAGTCGCGGCTGGTGCCTGCGGTGGGGCATCGCTGGCCGGCGCACGCATGGCGCTGCGCAATTCCGACCATCGTGCTGCGCTGGCGGTGAGCGAGGACAGTGTTCTGGTGTTGATCAGTACCGATGGCGCGGTTTAGTGTCGCGCTAGAGGCAATGGGGCTTCATGGTCTAGGAGTTGATCATGGTCGATCAAGCCGGCGGGTCCGCGTACAACAGCTGGTGGCAGTTCCGGGCCGATTCGTGGTCGCGACTGGAGGAAGCCACCGCCCGGATCATCTCAGCGCTCCGACGTAGTAAGCCGATCGCCCACATGACCGATGCAGTGCATGCGCAGTGCGCAGCATTGGCACCGCTCGAGCAGTTCTGGGCGTTTCCGGGCCACGCTGCCTTCGGCGTCGTCCAGGAGCTGGCGGCGGCCGGAAGCTGGGAACGGTTGGCACGGTTTGTGGCTCGGATCAATCGCGCGCTCGTCACCGAGTCCTATCGGGCGGCCACCCTGGACGACATCGCCCAAGGCGAGCACCGAGACGACGAGCGAGGACTTGGTCGTTGGGATAGCGCATGATCCCTTCAGCCGACCGTATTTCGAGGTCCTGGTCGTAGAGACCATGTCGCCGACGCAGGAGGAACGACTACGCGAAGAGGTGCACAGCTGGCGCCGACCGGGAGATCCCTTTATCTACGACCTCGTCATCGTGGGTAGTGGGATCGAGGCAGCCGTGGCGATGCGACTCAACGCGAACATCCAAGCGTGCGTGATCAGGAGACGTTTTTCCCACGCTGCGGTGCGCGATCTCACCGAGACTCGCCAACTTCGCGGACTCAACGCTGTCGATCGCTCTTGCGGACCATTCCCCTGATGAGCGTGCGCAGATTCTGGCGCCACGCTTGGCTCAGATCCGGCCCGAGGTCGACCTCTACTTGATGACCGAAATCGCTGTCGAGGATGTCGCGGGCACGGTGAGCCATCACTTCCGTCGGGTTTTCCACGCACGCGAGGGCGCCCTCGAGCTGCACCTGACCATCCTCGCCGGGCGTTGCGGAGCGTTACCGTACGCCGTTCTTCGAGGCCCTCCGTACCTATAGCCAGCGGCCGACCGGGGTGTTCCATGCGCTGCCGATCTCGCAGGGCAAGTCGATCGTGAATTCGCATTGGATCCGCGACATGGTCGGCTTCTACGGTCTGGAAATCTTCCTGGCCGAAACCTCGGCGACCACAGGCGGGCTCGACTCCCTGCTCGAGCCCACCGGGCCGCTGCGAGAGGCTCAACAGCTGGCAGCCGAGACCTTCGGCTCTCGACAGACCTACTTCGTCACGAACGGTACGTCGACGGCCAACAAGATCGTCGCCCAGGCATTGCTCGCGCCGGGGGACATCGTCCTGGTGGACCGCAACTGTCACCAGTCGCACCATTACGGGCTGATGTTGGCCGGCGCCGAGGTCACTTACCTGGACGCGTACCCGCTCAACGAGTACTCGATGTATGGAGCGGTTCCGCTGCAGGAGATCAAGTCCAAACTCCTCGCCCTCCGGGCCGCCGGCAAGCTCGACCGGGTCAAGCTCTTGATGCTCACGAACTGCACTTTCGACGGCATCGTCTACGACGTCGGCCGCGTCATGGAGGAATGCCTGGCGATCAAACCGGATCTGGTGTTCCTTTGGGACGAGGCGTGGTTCGCATTCGCGCGCTTCCACCATGTCTATCGGCCACGCACGGCGATGGAGGCGGCCCGTGCTCTCGCCGAGAAGTTGCGCTCGCCTAAGTACCGCGCGCAGTACGAGGCCAGCCTGCCCCGTGATGAAAGCACCGAAGCACTGCTCAGTCGACGCCTCAGCCCCGACCCGGCGCGAGCTCGGGTCAGGGTGTACTCGACTCAGTCGACCCACAAGACGCTGACCTCGCTCCGCCAGGGCTCGATGATCCACGTTTACGATCAAGACTTCGCGCTGAAGGTGCAGGAGGGCTTCCACGAGGCGTACATGGCCCACACCTCGACGTCGCCCAATTACCAGATCCTCGCTTCTCTTGATCTTGGTCGGCGCCAGGCCGCGCTGGAGGGTTTCGAGCTTGTGCAACGGCAGCTCGAGTACGCGATGAAGCTGCGCGACGCGATTGATCACCACCCATTGCTCAGCAAATACATGCACTGCCTCAGCACCGCCGAACTGATCCCGGAACGATTCCGAGCCTCCGGTATCGCCCAGCCGCTGCGCACCGGTCTCAGCAACATGGTCACGGCCTGGGAGCAGGATGAGTTCGTCCTTGATCCATCGCGGGTGACCGTTTACATCGGACTGACCGGCATCGATGGTGCAACGTTCAAACACAAACGGCTGATGGACAAGTTCGGCATCCAGATCAACAAGACTTCACGCAACACCGTGCTGTTCATGACCAACATCGGCACCACGCGCAGCTCGGTTGCCTACCTCATCGAAGTTCTGGTCAGCATCGCGCGGGACATCGACAACCAGGCTGCGGAGATGAACCTCGCCGAACGGGCGGCGTTCGAGCGGGCCGTGATGCACCTGACCAATCCAACCGCTCCGTTGCCGCATTTCAGCGGCTTCCACCCGGCGTTTCTGAGCCAGAGTGACCCGCCGACACCGGAGGGTGATGTCCGCAAGGCCTTCTTCCTGTCGTACGACCACACCCTGTGCGAGTACCTGCCGGCGGATGAGGTCGAGGAAAAGATGGAGACCGGCGAATCAGTCGTCTCGGCAACTTTTGTGACGCCGTACCCGCCGGGCTTTCCGGTGCTCGTGCCCGGCCAGGTGTTCAGCAAGGAAATCTTGTCCTTCATGCGCAGTCTCGACACGCCTGAGATCCACGGCTACCAGGAGTCGCTCGGCTATCGCGTTTATACGTCCAAGGCGCTGGAAATCGTCGCCGAGCAACCCAGCGGCTGAGCTCTTGGGTGCTGCACCCGTCAAGCCGTACGGCTTCGCTGGCGCCAGAGGAGCCAGCCCACCACGCCGACCACCACAAGGTGCAGCCCAATCCCTGCCATCTGTGCGACCGCGTCTGAGGTGCTGAAGCCCTCCAGGTGGAGGGCGTGGAACACCGCATGCGGTACGGCATATACAGCGAGCGCCCCGATCGCGACCGCACTCAACAACCACTCAGCGGTCACCGCTGCCGCCGCGAGGACCACGGTCAGGGCAAGGCTGAGTGCGCCGACGTCACGAATGAGGTGCTCGTTGTATGGCGGCAGCAGCGAGACCCAGGCGTGCCCAGCCAGTGGGAAACTGGCGTAAAAGCTTGCCGGTGCAAGCAGCGCCCAGACACCAACGACTCCCTGCAACAGCGCGAGGATCGCTAGCCCCGCTCGTACCGCCATCGAGGTCGTGGGAGCCTCGGGTGCAGCCTTCCATCCGGTCACAGTGTGAGTGACGTCATGGCTGGCCGGCTCCGACGATGATCACCTTCATGATCGACCTCCTGAGCTACTAAGCCTGTTCGATCGGGCGGGCGTCGTGCAAGGACCGCTTGCCGGTCACCGGTCTGCCAAGAAACTGCTGGGATGTTGCAGACGGCCGGGCGTCCGTCTGTCATCACAACCGTCAAAACGAGCACCCAGATCAGGCCTCCAGGCGTACGCCTCTCATCACAACCGTGAAAACGAACACGCCGTGCTACCGGCGCTATTCACTGAGCAGTAAGACGGCCTAGAGCGATCTTGGTGTGGACCGGCTCGCCGCGGAGTCGCTCTTGCCGCAAAAGCTGCGCCGCGACCACCGACAGGAACCCGAACAGGGCTGCCGTCGCAATCACGAGTCGCACACTGAGGGTGCTGAGGTCTGGCCAGCCGGCGATGACTAAGACCGCAACGTCCGTCGCCACGGCCGCGACTGCCCAACCTCGCCGCCCAAGCGCTACGTACCGACGGGCGAACACCCCGCAGGCAGCGATCGCGCCCCCGAAGCTCAGTGCGAAACCGACCTCGTGCAGTACGCCGTGCCAACTCATCGTTGGTGCACCGGCCGGAGCACCCGGCGGAAATCCGGCACCCGCGTCGGTGGCGAAGACTCCGGCGACGATCAGCCCGACTCCCGTGACGCCGACAAGCAGCGGGCCCCAGGTGCTGCCGCGACCCGGCCGCAGCGCGTCCCGCATACCGATGGCACCAGCCAGGTACAGGACTCCGCTGACGACGAAGTTGGCGATCTGGACCCAGCCCAGGGAACCGAGGCTGAGCAGGCTGATCGGGTGCCGACCGAGATCGAACCCGGTGCGGGTGAACGCCTGGGCGAGGCTGGCGATGACGAACAACGGACCAGCGACGATGCCGCTAACGAGCAGGTTGCGTTTCATGATCGATACCCTCTTCCTTACGTGGCGTCTGGTTGGCGCCTCTCAACGGGGACGTCGGAACCGAGGACACTTTCCGGACATGGTCCGGACACGGATCAGTGATCAGCTAGACGTGCCGCACGGCCGATCAGGTAACGCTGCTGCGGCAGGTTGGTGGCCCGGCGCGCGGCGGCCTGGTACGCCTCGCGAGCAGCCGGAATGTCGTCACTCATCTCCAGCAAGTGGGCGCGTACCGCGTACAGCCGGTGATCTTCAGCTAGTTGCTTGTCAGCTGCCAGCGTTTCCAATTGCTGGAGTCCCATCGTTGGGCCGTCGGCCATGGCGACTGCGACAGCATGATTCAGCGCAACGATCGGATTGTCGGAGATCTGCAGCAGCAACTCATAGAGCGCTTTGATCTGCGGCCAGTCGGTTTCCTCAGCGCTTGGTGCCTCGTCGTGGATCGCCGCAATCGCTGCCTGGAGTTGGTATGGACCGGTCATCCCTCGCGGTAGCGCCTCGGTGATCAACGCGACTCCTTCGGCGATGTTGTCGGTGTTCCACAAGCTGCGGTCCTGCTCGGCCAGCGGTACCAGTTCACCGGTAGCGGTGGCTCGCGCAGCGCGGCGGGCATCGGTGAGCAGCATCAGTGCCAGCAGTCCGGCAACCTCGCCGTCATCGGGCAGCAGTTCGTGGACAGTCCGGGTGAGCCGGATCGCTTCGGTCGAGAGTTCGACTCGATACAGGCTGCGGCCGCTGGTGGCGGCGTAGCCCTCGGTGAAGATCAGGTAGAGCACGTGCAGCACCGCCGCCTGCCGCTCAGCCCGCTCGGCACGGGCCGGCAGGCGAAAAGGAACCCCACTGTCCTTGATCTGCTGCTTGGCGCGTGTGATCCGCCGCGTCATGGTGGCCTCGGAGACCAGGAACGCGCGGGCGACTTCGGCGGTGCTGAGGCCGCCGACCGCCCGCAGGGTCAGCGCAATCTGCGACGGCGGCGACAGGGCCGGGTGGCAGCACATGAACAGCAAGATCAACGTGTCATCAGCGTCCGCCGGGCCGTTTGCGGCATCAGCCTGCTCCGTCGGCAGCTCCCACCGAGCCACCGTCTCCTCACGACGTCGGCGAGCCTGCTCGCTACGCAGCAGGTCGGTCAGCCGGCGGGCCGCCACCGTGATCAACCAGCCCTTCGGATTGTCCGGCAGACCCTCGCTCGGCCACTGCGTCGCCGCGGCGAGCATGGCCTCCTGCACGGCGTCTTCGGCGGTGTCGAAGTGACCGTAGCGGCGTACCACAGCGCCGAGAACCTGCGGCGCCAGCTGGCGCAGCAGGCTCTCAACGTCAGCCTCGGACATTCTCGCTAGTAGCTCAGCTCGTCAGCCGACTCCATGATCGGCCGCACGTCGGCGTACGCGTTAGCCACAACCTGCTCCGGTGCAGGACAAGCGGCGAGCCTGCCGGCGATCTCGGTCGCGCGGTCGAAGCTGTCGCATTCCACGATCCAGTAGCCGGCGAGCACCTCCTGGGTCTCGGCGTACGGCCCATCGGTGACGAACGGCACACCGTGTTGCGCGCCAAGTCGTCGGGTGTGCACTGGCGCGGCCAGCCCTCGGGTTTCCACGAGCTCTCCGGCATCGGCCAGTTCGCCGTTGAAGGTCTCCATGAAGGCCGCCATCGCCGCGAAGTCCTCTGGCGACCACGCCTGGCCTTCGCTGGCCTGACCGGCCATGCCGTCGTAATCCTGCTGCGAGGCGTAGGTCAAGATCATGTATTTCATGTCCTTCTCCTTTGGGTGCGGCACCTCTTTGGTGCCTCTCACCGGTGACGTCGAAGCTGCTGGCC
>CAVUTQ010000027.1:0-68254 GCA_963744455.1 uncultured Actinomycetota bacterium
GCGGCTGGCGCTGCCAAACAGTCGGATCCTGATCCACCAACCTGCGACCGAGGGCGGTTACGGGCAGTCCTCCGATATCGAGATCCAAGCCAGGGAGATCCTGCGGATCCGGGCATTGATGGAGCAGATGCTGGCCGAGGACACCGGCAAGTCGACAGACGAGGTCAGTAAAGATATCGAGCGTGATAAGTACCTAACCGCAGAGCAGGCACTCGAATACGGCATCATCGACGAGGTCTTGACCTCGCTTAAGGCAGTTCCGGTCTAGAGGCGACCTGAGCCTGACGGCTGGACGAAATGTCCTGCACCTCAAGGAGTCGTCAGGCTAGGGTGGGAAACCGAGCCGCACGATCGGGCGTCGGAGAGGAGGCGGTGTGGCGCGCATCGGAGAGAGCGGCGACTTGCTGAAGTGTTCCTTCTGCGGGAAGAGCCAGAAGCAAGTCAAGAAGCTGATCGCTGGTCCGGGCGTCTACATCTGCGACGAGTGCATCGATCTCTGCAACGAGATCATCGAGGAAGAATTCTCCGAGGGTGCCGAGGTAGGCCTGCTCGATGAGCTGCCCAAACCTCATCAGATCCGCCACTTCCTCGACAGCTACGTGATCGGGCAAACCAATGCGAAGAAAGCGCTGGCGGTAGCCGTCTACAACCATTACAAGCGTGTCCGGGCTGAAGCAGGCAATCCCGCTCGGCGCGCCGAGGACGACAGTGTCGAGCTCGCGAAGTCCAACATTCTGCTGATCGGACCCACTGGCTGCGGTAAGACCTACCTCGCCCAAACCTTGGCCAAGATGCTCAATGTGCCATTCGCGATCGCGGATGCGACGGCGCTGACCGAGGCCGGCTACGTCGGCGAGGACGTCGAGAACATCTTGCTCAAGCTCATTCAGGCAGCCGACTTCGATGTCAAGAAGGCGGAGACCGGGATCATCTACATCGACGAGGTCGACAAGATCGCCCGGAAGAGCGAGAACCCCTCGATCACCCGTGATGTCTCCGGCGAGGGGGTCCAGCAGGCCTTGCTGAAGATCTTGGAGGGTACCTCGGCATCGGTGCCGCCGCAGGGCGGTCGGAAGCATCCGCATCAGGACTTCATCCAGATCGACACCACCAACGTGTTGTTCATCGTCGGCGGTGCATTCGCCGGCCTCGACCACATCGTCGCCCAGCGGATCGGCAAGCGCCCGTTGGGCTTCAACAACGACATCGCCACTCGTCAGCCCGACTCGGACGATCCCTTCCACGACGTACGACCCGAAGACCTGATCAAGTTCGGCTTGATTCCGGAGTTCATCGGGCGGCTGCCGATGATCTCATCGGTCAGCCCGCTGGACCGCGACTCGCTCATCCGCATCCTGGTTGAGCCGCGCAACGCGCTCGTCAAGCAGTTCCGCAAGCTATTCGAGCTCGATGGGGTCGAACTGGAGTTCACCCCCGACGCGGTCGAGGCGATTGCCGATCTTGCACTGCTACGCGGCACGGGCGCCCGCGGCCTGCGGGCGATCCTCGAAGAGGTCTTGCTCAATGTCATGTACGACGTTCCCAGCCGCGATGACATCGCACAGGTGATCATCACTTCCGAAGTCGTCAGGGACTCGGTGTTGCCGACACTTGTGCCCCGCGAAAAGCTCGCCAAGCGCGAGCGTCGCGAGAAGAGCGCCTGAACCGTCCTCACGTAACCGGTCACGTACCACCCAGATTGCGGCCTTCTCCTTGTTGCATCTGACCGGTTTCGGCAATGGCTCGCCGCCAGTTGCGGTAGGCGCGGGCGCGGCCAGCCCGTCCAAGGAGCGAGTGGTCGAGCAGGTCCTGCCACGCAGCCAGCCGACGCGGATTCCAGGCCCGTCCGAGCAGGCGGTCGGCGTCGGCGATGATTGTGGCGCCGTCTCGCCGCAGGTGTTTTGAGGTGAAGCCGTGTCGCTCCCAACGCGCGGCGAGGAGGGCGCGGTCGCGTTCCAGATCGACTTCGTGGACATCAGCCTCGCGATGCCTCGCGCCGTCGTACTCGTGGATCCGCCGAGTCCCGTCGATCCGTAGGTCGGCACGAGCGATGAACCGGCCATCCTCGTCGAAGATCTCCTGCTGCGGGGTCACCGGAATCTCGGCTGCCTGGTGCAGCACTCGCATAATCGACTCCCAAGCGGACTCGCTCCGCGCATCGAGCAGCGGGATGACCTGTCGCAGTAGAGGTGCACCGCGCCGCCGCTGACGGGCCGTGATCTTGAGGTCGGTCAGGGTGCAGTGCCGCAGCCGCAGCGCCGAGTCGCCGAGGATGACCAGATCGAGGACACCGAGGTCGCGCGCGGCAGCGAGGATCGTCTCGGCCGCGGTGGTGATCCGCAGCCCGCTGACCAGGTTTATCGGGAACGGCTGGGTGTGGCGGCATACCAGCAGCCCAGGCCGCCGGGGACGGGGATCGGCGTTGAGCATGGCAGCGAAGACCGGGTGGGCGATGGTGGCCGGCAGCCACCAGCCCCGGAGCCGAGCGGCCGTCAGGTGCGAGAAAGCGGCGGTTCTGGGCAGGACCAGCTGCCACGCCGCTAGTTCCTCGAACTGCGTACGGCTCAGCGCCGCGGCGTATACCCCGCGAGTGATGCGTTCCCATTCCCGGCCCCGCAGCCATCCCCGGGCGGGAGAGCGTGGTCTGTTTTGTACAGTCACGCCGGAAGCATGCGGACGCGGACCGCGAAACGTCCGAGCGTGCAGCGCATCTGTGGACAGACCTCGGTGCCGGCTCCCTCCTGTGGAAACCGGTCACGCGCCACCGGCCTCCTGGCGAAACCGGTCACTCGCAACCTCAAAATGGGCCGGATACGGGTTGGAAGTGACCGGTTTCTTCGAGTGGCGAGTAGTTACGTTGGTGACGCCAGAGTCACGTCAACAGATATCGGCCCGTCAGTCTCAATCCAACTGACATCACCGGTGATCCGACCGACCGCACGGAGATCCGTCTCGACCGCCTGCAGATGCGCCAGCGCCTCGGCCGTGCCGTAGAACTTGGCGAGGCTGATCTCGGTCTTCATCGATACGCGGGCTTGGGTCTTGGCGCCACGAATCTGGATCAGCGCAGCAGACACGTCGCGCATCAGGCCTGGATCCCGACTGACGACCACCTCCTCAGTCACGGGCCAGCGGGTCCGGTGAATCGAGCCGTCCTTCCACCATGACCACACCTCCTCGGTGACGTACGGCATGATCGGCGCGAACAGTCGCAACACGATGTCCAAAGTGAGCGTCAAGGTCGCCCTGGCCGACGCGGCAGCGGGGTCTTCGGCTGGGCCGTACGCACGCTCCTTGACCAGTTCCACGTAGTCGTCGCAGAACTGCCAGAAGAACTGCTCGGTACTCTCCAAAGACCCGGTGTAGTCATACGCGTCGTACGACCGAGTGGCCTCGGCGATCAACGCGGTGAGCTGGGCGAGCAGCGACAGGTCGGCAGGTTCGGTGATGGCAGCGGGGTCGGTAACGCACCGGCCCCCAGGACGAACTTGCTCGCGTTCAGCACCTTCAGTGCCAGGCGCCGCCCAACCTTCATCTCGCGCTGATCAAAAGGCGAATCCAGCCCGGGCCGTATCTTGGCGGCGCGCCAGCGTACGGCGTCGGAACCGTAGCGCTCCAGCACATCTGTCGGCACCACCGCGTTGCCCCGGGACTTGCTCATCTTCTTGCGGTCGGGATCCATCACGAAGCCGCTGATCATGGACCGCAGCCACGGCACCGAATGGTTCTCGAAGTGAGCACGCACCACCCGGGAAAACAGCCAGGTGCGAATGATCTCGTGAGCATGGGTGTTGAGGTCCATCGGAAACGTGAGGCCGAACAATTCCGGGTCGCGCTCCCACCCGCACGCGATCTGAGGGGTGAGCGAGGACGTCGCCCAGGTATCCATCACGTCCGGATCGGCAATGAAGCCCCCGGGCTTGCCCCGCTGGGACTCGCTGAAGCCGGCTGGGACGTCCGAACTCGGGTCCATCGGCAGGCGATCTTCGCTCGCCAGGATGGGGTGGTCGTAGTCGGGTACGCCGTCCGAGTCCAGGGCGTACCAGACCGGGAACGGCACCCCGAAGAACCGCTGCCGCGAGATCAACCAGTCCCCGTTGAGGCCACTCACCCAGTTGTCGTATCGGTACTTCATGTGAGGCGGTATCCACTCCAGCTCCGCACCACGCTCCAACATCACGCGCTTGAGATCGTCATCGCGCCCGCCATTGCGGATGTACCACTGGCGAGTGGAGACGATCTCCAGCGGCTTGTCGCCCTTTTCGTAGAAATTGGCCTTACGCAGCGTCGGTGTCGGCTCACCATCAAGATCACCAGATGCGCGCAGCTCAGCCACGACCGATTCTCGAGCTGAGATGATCGTCTTCCCGGCAATCGGGTGCCAGGTAGCAGCATCGGCGATCCACCCCGGCCTGTCGCGTACGATCCGCCCATCGCGACCGATGATCACCCGGGCCGGCAGTTGCAGCTCGCGCCACCAGGTGACGTCGGTCAGGTCACCGAAGGTGCAGCACATCGCTATGCCGGTGCCCTTGTCGGGCTCTGCAGCCGTGTGGGCGAGAACCGGGAGTTCCACCCCATAGAGCGGGCTGGTCACGGTCCTGCCGAAAAGCGGTCGGTAGCGCTCGTCGTCGGGGTGGGCAATGAGGGCCGCACACGCGGCAATGAGCTCAGGCCGGGTGGTCTCGATGTACACCGGACCGTCGGCGTTGTGGAACGCGACCCGGTGAAAGGCGCCCGGGTAATCACGGGCGTCGAGTTCCGCTTGCGCAACGGCAGTCTGGAAGGTCACATCCCACAGAGTGGGCGCCTCGGAGAGGTACGCCTCGCCGCGTAAGACATTGCGAAGGAATGCCTTCTGGGCCACCATGATCGAGTCTTCGCCGATCGTGGTGTAGAGACTGGACCAGTCCACGCTGAGCCCCACCCGCCGCCATAGGTCCTCGAATGCCTTTTCGTCCACATGGGTGAGCTCATGGCACAGCTCGACGAAGTTGGGTCGGCTGATTCGCAGCTCGTGCTTCGCGTCGGGCTTGTCCGGCGGTGTGAAATCGGGGTCGTACGGCACAGTCGGGTCGCAACGCACACCGTAGAAGTTCTGTACGCGGCGCTCGGTCGGCAGGCCGTTATCGTCCCAGCCGATCGGATAGAAGACGTGCTTGCCTCGCATCCTCTGGTAGCGCGCGACCAGATCGGTGTGGGTGTAGGAGAAGACGTGGCCGACATGCAGCGAGCCCGACACCGTGGGCGGGGGAGTGTCGATGCTGTACACCTCGTCCCGGCTGGCGGGCCGGACGAACCCATAGGTGTCGTCGGCCTTCCAGCGCGCCATCCATTTGTCCTCCAGACCCTCCAGAGCAGGCTTCTCCGGTACACCCGCGCCGGTAGTCGTCGGCGCGGCGGTTCGGGGGTCAGCTGGAATGGTCATGATCTTGCATCCTAAGAAGCTCGCTGGCGGCTTGCACACGCGTTTCGGCGCTGGTACCGGGTCAGCCTGCCAGCTTAGTGGGCTCACCGCGCCCGCAAAGTCTGGTCCGGCAGCCGTCCCCCTAGACTTTGGGCGTCATGCCTGCCGAACAATCTCACGCAGAGATCGTCGCCGCGCTCACCAGCCGGTGGCCGGAACATCGCCCAGCACCGAGCCTCGGGCGGATCCGGGCGCTGACCGAGCTGCTCGGGGACCCACAACGGGCCTACCCGGTCATCCACCTGACCGGGACCAACGGCAAGGGCAGTACCGCCGCCATGATCGAATCGCTGCTGCGCGCGGATGGTCTTCGTACCGGTCGATTCACCAGCCCACACGTATTGGGTGTGACGGAGCGGATCACCATCGACGGGCAGCCGATCAGCGATAGGAGCTTCGACGACGTGTGGCGCGAGATCGAGCCGTACGCCGCACTCGTTGACGAACGCCAGATCGACGGCGTCTCGTTGACCTTCTTCGAGATCATCACGGCAATGGCTTACGCCGCATTTTCCGATGCGCCGGTCGACGTCGCGATCGTAGAGGTCGGCTTGGGAGGCGCCTGGGACGCGACCAATGTCGCCGATGCAGACGTTGCCGTGGTCACCCCAATCGATCTTGATCACATGCACCTGCTAGGCCGGACGATCACCGAGATCGCACGGGAGAAGGCCGGGATCATCAAGCCGGGAGCGCATGCCATTCTTGCTGGTCAAACTGTTGAGGCTGCACAAGTCCTGCTTGCCCGGTGCGCCGAGGTCGGGGCGCTGCCACAGCGTGAAGGCGTCGACTTCGGTGTCATCGAGCGGCGGCTCGCGGTCGCCGGGCAACTCCTTCGACTCAGCGGCGCAGACGGCCCAGTGGATGACATCTTTTTACCCCTCTTCGGTGCGCACCAGGCCGCGAATGCTGCCCAGGCACTCGCCGCGGCCGAGGCTTTTCTCGGCCTCAAGGCGCTGCAGCCTGATGTGGTCCGCGAGGGCTTCGCCCAGGTCCGCCTTCCTGGTCGGCTGGAGCTGGTACGCCGATCGCCTTCGGTGGTGCTGGACGCTGCGCACAACCCCCACGGTGCCCGAGCGGCCGCAGCCGCCATCACGGAAGCTTTCGCATTCACCCCGCTGATCGGCGTCGTGGCTGTCATGGCTGACAAGGATGCGCGCGGCGTACTCGAAGTCTTCGAGGAGATCATGAACCAGGTCGTGATCACCCAAGTCGCCTCCACCTCCCGCGGGCTGCCGGCTGAGAAGCTTGGGGAGCTGGCCGAGGAAGTCTTCGGTGCCTCCCGCGTAACGGTGGTCCCCAGGCTGGATGACGCGATCGAGCGGGCGGTGCAGCTGGCGGAAGTGGATATCGGCGGCTTGCCGGGTGTGCTGATCAGTGGATCGGTGATCGCGATCAGTGAGGCACGCGCATTGCTCGTCAGGGAAGAGCCGGTTCCCGTTGCGGCGGCGAGTACTGACCGCGACGACGAATGGGACGTCGACTACTCCGAGGACGGGCACGAGACCGACCAGGACTGGCGGTGATCAGTCTCAGCAGTGGCAACCCGATGCGGGTCGTGCTGATGGCCGTGCTGATCTTCGAGGTGATCGTCTTCGGGCTCGCGATACCCGTCATGATCTTGGTCTCAGGGGTGTCCGCTGTAGCGGCCGCTGGATTTGGAGGCGGCGCTGCGCTGCTCGCCCTGTTAGCCGCTGGACTCCTTCGCTCTCGAGTCGGCTACATCCTCGGCTGGGTCGCCCAACTCGCCGGTCTCGCTCTCGGATTCTTGACCACGACGATGTTCATTGTCGGGGCGCTGTTCGCCGCTGTGTGGGTGATGTCGTTCCTGATGGGCAAGCGGCTGGACTCCCGCATGGAGGCTTCCCCAGAGGGCGGCGATCTATTGCCCTAGTGTGCTGCCATGACCTACGTCGCACCGCCGGTGCCGACCCAGCGTTCCTTCGTACTGATCAAGCCGGACGCTGTCCGCCGCGGTCTTGCCGGCGCCATCATCAGCCGCTTTGAGTCCAAGGGCCTGTCGATCGTGGCGATGGAGCTGCGTCAAATGACCGGTGAGCTGGCCGACCAGCTCTACGCGGAACATGTCGAGCGGCCGTTCTACCCACCACTGCGGTCGTTCGTCATGTCCGGCCCCTCCGTGGCAATGGTCGTTGAAGGCGACGAGGCTGTCGATGTGGTCCGCACGATCAACGGCGCGACCGACGGACGGAAGGCCGCACCCGGCACCATCCGCGGTGACTTCGCCCTGTCCAACCGGGAAAACCTGGTCCACGGCTCGGACTCACTGGAGTCGGCCAAACGGGAGATCGCGCTCTGGTTTCCCGACCTCGCCTGACTGGCGGCTGATCACGGAGTCGCCGTTACGCTGGGACCGTCATGACGACGATCACGACTGGCCCCGCTTCGGTCTTCCCGCGCCTCGAACCGCTGCTGGCGCGGGTCAGCAAGCCCATCCAATACGTGGGTGGGGAACTGAACAGCGTGACCAAGGACTGGGAGTCGGTCGAGGTTCGCTGGTGTCTCAGCTATCCCGATGCGTACGAGGTGGGCCTGCCGAATCAGGGCGTCGCGATCTTGTACGAGATCCTCAACGAGCAGGACTGGATCCTCGCTGAGCGGACGTACGCGGTGTGGGCCGACATGGAAGCACTGATGCGCGAGCACGGTGTGCCGCAGTTCACCTTGGATTCCCATCGACCGGTCGGAGAGTTCGACGTCTTTGGGCTGAGCTTTGCGACCGAGCTCGGCTACACCAACATGCTCACCGAGCTCGACCTGGCCGGCATACCGATCCACGCTCGTGACCGCCGGGATGATCACCCCATCGTTTTGGCGGGCGGGCACGCGGCATTCAACCCCGAACCGATCGCAGACTTCCTCGATGCAGCGGTGCTGGGCGACGGCGAGCAGATCGCGCTGACGATCTCAGACGTCATCCGGAAATGGAAGGCCGAGGGCCGCCCTGACGGCCGCGATGGCCTGCTGCTGCGACTCGCGGCGGGTGGCGGGGTTTACGTGCCGAAGTTCTACGACGTCGATTACTTGCCCGACGGCCGGATCCGCCGGGTGGCACCGAATCGGGCGGGCGTACCGTTCCGAGTTGCCAAGCACACCCTGATGGACCTGGACGCCTGGCCATATCCGAAGAAGCCACTCGTGCCGCTCGCGGAGACGGTGCATGAGCGCTATGCCGTCGAAATCTTCCGCGGCTGTACCCGCGGCTGCCGGTTCTGCCAGGCGGGAATGATCACTCGGCCGGTCCGCGAGCGCAGCATCGATGTGATCGGTGCGATGGTGCAGCAAGGCATCGAGGCCACCGGGCTGGAGGAGGTCGGGCTGCTGAGCCTCTCCAGCAGCGATCATTCCGAGATTGGTGAGATCACTCACCAGCTCGCTGATCGCTACGAGGGCAGCAACGTGTCACTCTCGCTGCCGAGCACTCGGGTGGACGCCTTCAACATCGACCTCGCCAACGAGCTGTCTCGCAACGGCCGACGCTCTGGGCTCACCTTCGCGCCGGAGGGCGGTACCGAGCGGTTGCGCAAGGTGATCAACAAGATGGTCAGCGAGGATGACCTGATCCGAACGGTCGCGGCCGCGTACTCGCACGGCTGGCGGCAGGTCAAGCTGTATTTCATGTGCGGTCTGCCGACCGAGACGGACGAGGATGTGCTCGCGATCGGCGATCTCGCCAAGCGAGTGATCGCCACCGGTCGAAAGGTCAGCGGACGGCGGGACATCCGCTGCACAGTGAGCATCGGCGGCTTCGTACCCAAGCCGCATACCCCCTTCCAGTGGACTGCGCAATGTGATCATGAAACCGTGGACGCCCGGTTGACCAAGCTGCGGGATGCGATCCGCGGCGATCGGGAGTATGGCCGCGCCATCGGCTTCCGCTACCACGATGGGAAGCCGGGCATCATCGAAGGATTGCTGAGCCGCGGCGATCGTCGCGTCGGCGCGATCATCGAGGCAGTTTGGCGGGACGGCGGCCGGTTCGACGGCTGGAGCGAGCACTTCTCCTATGCGCGCTGGGCGGCCTGCGCCGAGCAATGCCTGGAGGGGAGCGGGCTGGATCTCGACTGGTACACCACGCGCGAGCGCGACTACGCCGAGGTGCTGCCCTGGGATCATCTGGATGCCGGCCTGGATCGGGAGTGGCTGTGGGAGGACTGGCAGGACGCCTTGGATGAGGTCGAGGTGGATGACTGCCGGTGGACTCCCTGCTTCGAGTGCGGAGTCTGCCCGCAGTTGGACACCACGATTCAGATTGGCCCGACTGGCCGCAAGCTCCTTCCGGTGACGCCAGTCGCCGATCTGTCCAAAGCTCCCTGAATTTCGAGCTCGTGCCGCCGACGCCTCGCACCCAGCCTGAGCAGCACCCGCCGCCGGTGCAATGGCTCCGGGTCAAATACGCCAAGCGTGGCCGTGCCCGTTTCACCAGTCATCGGGATTTCGGGAGGGCGTTTGAGCGGGCGCTGCGCCGGGCTGGGGTGCCGATGGCGTATTCGTCGGGTTTCTCCCCCCATCCGCGGATCTCATATCCGAACGCCTCCCCGACCGGGGCGGCGAGCGAAGCCGAGTATCTGGAGATCGGGCTGGCGGCGGAATGCGATCCGGCCAAGGTGCGAGCTGCCCTCGACGCAGCGCTACCACCAGGCCTGGATGTGGTCGAGGTGGCCGTGGCGCGCCCTGGAGCGTTGCCGGACGAGCTGACCGGATCCCGCTGGCAGGTGGATCTGGCAGGCCTGTCGACAAGAACGCTGCAGGCGGCACGCGAGGCATTCCTCGCCGAGGACGCGATCTTTGTGCAGCGGATGACCAAGAACGGAATGCGCGAATTCGACACTCGTCCGGCCGTGCTCAGGCTTGAGGTCGAGGACGGTCGCCTAACCATGATCCTGGCTCATGGGACACCTCTAGTCCGACCCGACGACGTGCTGGCCGGAATACGAACCGCAAGCCCCGAGTTTGCTCTTATTGAGGCGCCGATCCTGACACGGCTCGCCCAAGGCAGGCTCGATCCCGAATCCGGAGCCATCACCGAACCCGGTCTTGCAGATCCGGGCGGAGCGGCACACCGCGAAAGCGAGCTGTGACGTGTGTGATACTGGAGACGGTTTGGACGCAGGTGCGTCCAGCCTCGATGGCAGACATGCGCGGCGTGACACGTCGCGCCGCAGGTGGATCTGATCCTCAACCGCGACGAGCAGGGCTTCGAGTGTGACGCAGCCAGCTTGACCGCGGGAGGCTCCGGACTCACCACATCGGTTCCGTAAGCTTCCGCAGCCCGGCCGTGTGCCGGTGCAGCGAATGAGAAAGTGCGCGTACGCGCCATAGAGGAGTTTGATGCTCGACCCCCACGAGCCCGACACATCAACACAAGAGACGAACGAAGAACCTCCAGCGAAGCCCGCCCCCCGTCGGCGGCGGGCGGCCAGCCGGCCAGCCGGGCCGCCTTCCTCGGCCCCGAACGCACCCACGATCGAGCGACCCACCGAGCTGCCGGAGACAGTCAGCGAGGATTCGACCGAGGCGGAGGTCGCGGCGCCGCCCGAGAAGACCGCCAAGAAGTCCGCAGCCAAGCGCACAACCAAGAAACTCCGTGAGGAGACACCGCCCAGCGCGGGTGTGGTTGTCAAAACCCCGCGCAAGAGAACGGCCAAGAAGGCCGTGGCTGACCGAAGCTCCGCCCGAGGAGGCTCCAGCGCCCGCCACCGAGCCGGAGGAGGTGGCGGCAGCACTCGAGGAGGCGCCGACTGGCGACACCGACGTCGTGGGTGATGCCGTCCTCGAGGAGAAGCTCGAGGCATCTGCGGGCGAGGAACCTACGCCGAGGGAGCCTGCGCCCGAGCAATTGGCGCCCGAGGAGGGCCTGCCTGAAGCGGCGGGGGACACCACGGAGGAGGGTGAGGCTGGCGAGGGCCGCCGCCGCCGCCGTCGTCGTGGAGGTCGTCGCCGTCGCCGTACCGCAGGCGACGAGGCCGAGTCCAGCGAAGCCGAGCAGGCCGAGGCCGATGAAGCTGCCGAAGTCGGTGACGCCGCCGAGGGCTCACGCCGTCGGCGGCGGCGTCGCCGGCGGCGGGGAGAGGAGTCAGCTCCCGCTCCAGACGACCCGACGGACACGGTTGTTCGAGTGCGCGAGCCCCGCCGTCAAGACGCCGATAGTGAAGTTTCTGGGATTGACGGATCGACCCGGATGGAGGCCAAGCGGCAGCGGCGACGCGAAGGACGGGAGGCAGGTCGGCGTCGCACGCCCGTCCTGAGCGAGGCTGAGTTCCTCGCCCGGCGCGAATCTGTGGCACGCAAGATGATCATCAGGCAACGTGATGATCTGGTTCAGATCGCTGTACTGGAGGATGACATCCTCGTCGAGCACTACGTCGACCGCGCCTCGCATGCTTCCTTGATCGGCAGCGTCTACCTGGGCCGCGTCCAGAATGTTCTGCCGTCGATGGAGGCGGTCTTCGTGGACATCGGTCGAGGTCGCAATGGAGTGATCTATGCGGGGGAAATCGACTGGGATTACTTTGGCGCCGAAGGCCAGAATCGCAAGGTCGAGAAGGTGCTCAAGCCGGGCCAGACGATCTTGGTTCAGGTTTCCAAGGACCCGGTTGGTGCCAAGGGGGCGCGGCTGACCAACCACATCTCGATCCCGGGGCGCTATATCGTCTACGCTCCGGGCGGCCATCTTTCCGGAATCTCTCGGAAGCTGCCGGAAAGCGAACGCAGGCGGCTCAAGGAGATCTTGTCTGACCTGGTTGGCGAGTCCGCCAGCGTGATCGTCCGCACGGCCGCCGAGGGAGCAAGCGAAGAAGAGCTCGTGCGTGATGTGAATCGGCTGAAGGCGCAGTGGGAGGACATCGAGCGGAAGGTCGCCAACGGCAATGCTCCGCAGCTGCTCTACGCCGAACCCGATCTCACCGTACGCATTGTCCGAGATCTCTTCACCGAAGACTTCTCGGAGTTGATCATCTCTGGCAACGGTGGGATGACTGATGCGCACGACTCAGTGGAGGCATACGTCACACACGTAGCGCCGCACTTGAAGGATCGACTGCGCCGCTGGGATGGCGACCGTGATCTTTTCGCTGAGTACCGGCTGGACGAGCAGATTGCGAAAGGCCTGGAGCGCAAGGTATTTCTGCCATCCGGTGGGTCCTTGGTCATCGATCGGACAGAGGCGATGACGGTGATCGACGTGAACACCGGGAAGTTCACCGGCACGGGTGGCAACCTGGAGGCGACCGTCACCAGCAACAACCTGGAGGCCGCCGAGGAACTCGTGCGACAGCTGCGACTCCGCGATATTGGCGGGATCATTGTGATCGACTTCATCGACATGGTCTTGCCCAGCAACCGCGAGCTGCTGCTGCGCCGACTCGTCGAGTGCCTGGGACGCGACCGGACTCGGCACCAGGTGGCCGAGATCACGAGCTTGGGTCTGGTTCAGATGACGCGCAAGCGGATCGGTACTGGACTGTTGGAAGCCTTCAGCACCGAGTGCCCGCAGTGCCATGGCCGCGGCTACGAGCTGCACGACATGCCGGTCGAGTCGCAGAGACGTTCCGATGGGGGAGCACGAGACGCCCGTCCGCGGGACCGTCGCGGCAATGCCCAATCTGGCTCCGGTAAGGCTACGGACGACGCAACATCAGCGGACGTCGCGGAAGGAAGCAACCAAGCCGCGCTCGAGGAGCGCCCCGCTCGTAACCAACGGGGCGGTCGCAGCCGCCGCCCTACCGCAGGTCAGGAGCAGGACGCCGCTGAGCCGCAGATCGAGCCGGTGGTGTTGAGCTGATCGTCAGTGCGTCGTCGGCCCCGCCGTCACCTCTCGTCGTCGCCATTGTGGGAGCCGGGCCGGCAGGGATCTATGCCGCCGAGGCTCTCAGCCGGCAGACAGATGTGGCCGTGGAGGTCGCAGTCATCGACCGGCTTCCCGTGCCGTTCGGGCTGGTCCGGTACGGGGTTGCGCCCGACCACGAATCGATTCGCTCAATCCGCAACACGCTCGAGCGCACGCTGGAGAAGCCCAATGTGCGGTTCTACGGTGATGTAGCCATTGGCTCCGACCTGAGCATCGCCGAGCTCCGGGAGTCCGTCGACGCTGTGATCTACGCGTACGGGGCGGGCACCGACAGACGGTTAGAGATTCCCGGCGAACAGCTGCCCGGTAGCATCGCGGCAGCCGAGCTCGTGGCGTGGTACTGCGGTCATCCCGGCGTCCATCCCGATACCGACCAGCCCAGCATCAGTGATCATCTCGTGGCGGCCGAGATCGATGAGCTGATCAGCACCTCGCGCCAGGCAGTGGTGGTCGGCATCGGCAATGTCGCACTCGACGTGGCACGTGTGTTGATCAAGACCGCCGATCAGCTGGACGACACGGATATGGCCGAGGAGGTACTGGATTCTCTGTCTCGCAAGAACATCACCGACGTTCACGTACTCGGCCGCCGCGGGCCCGCATATACGGCCTTTACGACAAAGGAGCTTCGTGAGATGGGCCAGTTGGTCGATGTTGATGTGATCATCGATCCTGCAGACCTCGAGCTGGATCCGTCCAGCCAGGCAGTGGTGCAACAGAACAAAGTCGCGGCCCGCAACCTCGTCGTGCTACAGGAGTGGGCGGCGCGGCCGCTCAGCGGTGCATCCCGGCGCATCAGTTTCCACTTCTGGAGCCGACCCACGAAGATCATCGGCAATGGTCGAGTGACCGCTGTCGACGTGGAACGGACCATGATCAATTCCGAGGGCTTGGTGGTAGGTATTGGCCGCCGACCCACCCTGACCGCCGATCTCGTGGTGCGTTCGGTTGGATACCGGGGCCTGCCGCTGCCCGATATTCCCTTCGACGACAGGACCGGACGGGTTCCACATGCCGAAGGCAGAGTGATCCGTGACGGTGGATTCTCGCCGGACGAGTACGTGACCGGATGGATCAAGCGGGGACCGACTGGCGTGATCGGCACCAATAGGTCCGACGCCGTGGAGACTGTGACCTCATTGCTTGCCGATGTGCGCGATGGTGCGGTCCAGGCCCGTGGCAGGTTGGGAAATCTGGATCGGCTGCTCGCACAACGTGGCATCCATGCCCTTGATATGCCGGCTTGGCACCGCATAGACGCAGCGGAGATGGAGCTGGGCGCGCGTCACGGCCGGCTGCGCACGACACTCGCGCACCGGCGGCAGCTGCTCGCAGCCGCCAAGGACGATTGAATGAGTCGTGTGACAGCAGAAGAGCAGAGCCCTCGCGGCTTTGGCACGTCGAGCAGCGGAGTGTGGTGCGGAGACGCTAGTCCGGGCATGGTGGCGCGGCTGGCTCGTCTCGGATTCGACTGGTTGTGCATCGATCTTCAACATGGCTTGTATTCGCGTACGGAGATGATCGATGCGGCGCGGAGCTTCCCATCAGGGTTCGCCGAGCTCGTGGTGCGGGTTCCCTCGTGTGACTTCGTTGCTATCGGTGCCGCGCTGGATGCCGGAGCGCGGGCGGTGATTGTTCCTCAGATCGAGTCTGCGGCGGACGCACGGCGCGCAGTCGCCGCAACCTTCTACCCGCCGGTCGGTGGTCGCAGCTGGGGCCAGCTGGGCGGCATCTGGGGCGGTGCCACACTGACGGCCGAGGCGGCCAACCGCAGCATCAGCTGCGCGGTGATGATTGAGTCGGCCGACGCACTTTTACGCGCCGAGGAGATCGCGGCGGTCGATGGAGTCGATCAACTCTTCGTCGGGCCGTACGACCTCTCGCTCTCCCTCGGGACGACCGTGCAGGCGCTGCTCGACGACGACTCGGAGACCAGCCCTCTTACGCGGATCGTGCAGGTCGCGGCGGCGTACGGTCGCACGGTGGGTGGCTTCGCCGGGACCCCTGAACTTGCTGTTCGATTCCGGGCACGAGGCATCTCCTGCGTCGCAGTCGCCACTGATCTCTGGGTCACGAATGAGCGCTCGGCGCCGTTACGGGGGTGGATCACGAGTGAGGGCGCTCGTGCCGCCCTGCATCTGCGTTCGAGCGCCGGCTGACGAAACCTAGGTAAACCCAGGTTCCTGACGGTCTGCACATGTTGCGACCTGTGCAGACCGCCCGCAACGTACGTGAACGGAGGTTTCGGCAACCGCTGACAGGGGCCGCTCAATCAGCGCCAGTTTCGACCTGCTCAACCCGGGACAGCCGAAAACCGACTAGAGCGATCCAAACCAACAACACGGATACGAAGATCCGCTGCACGAGACCGTTCCACGTACCCGCGGACCCGATCACGTAGAGGACGAGGAGGGCAAACCCGAGCAAACCGGTGACGACGGAGTAGCGTCCGCAGAGGGCGCCAGCGATCATCTCGTCCGAACGCGCGTGCGAACACCAAGGGCGCGGCGATCAAGGCCAGGAAGATGATCAGGCTGACGTTGTCGTGGACCTGGTGGTGCCAGGACACCTCGCCGGCGTCGACGCGAGCAGCGCAGGCCGGTAGCTCGCTACTGCAGTCGTTGCGCGCCAACCCGGCCACCGCGAGACCGATACCCGCGATCATGAGGAGGACTGACCCGATTGCCGCAGATGGGTACCTGAGGGTGCTGGCCAGACCGGCCGCCAGGGCAACCGTTCCCAGGCCCAGCAGCACGAACCCCGTGATCATGATCCATGCGTGCTGCGCGTCCATGGCCGCCAGCGCGCTGATGTCTTCCTTCCGCGCGCTGTATTCATCTTGGACAAGGCCGCCGACGAGCCAGGCGATCGTGAAGGCGATCGGGCCAGCTACAGCGAGTCGACCGAGCCACACACTGCGGCTTGCCTTCATCTGTGAAACGTAGTGCCCAGGCGCTTCGCTCGGGCAACAGGGAGCTGCTTAGCGTGTCTGGTACGTAGCGATGATCACGCCCTTGGACGTGGTCACGCTGTCTGTCAGTTCAAAGTCGACGCCTGGCCCGCGTTCATCAAAGAGGCGGTGACCTTGACCCAGCACCAGCGGGTGGATGAGCAGCAGATATCGGTCGATCAGGTTTGCCGCAAGCAGCGACCTCACCAGCTGACCGCTCCCAACGATGCCGAGATCGGGACCCGAGCTCGGCCTTGAGCGCGGCGACACTGACCGCTGGGTCGCCGGGCAGCAGGATCGAGTTCTCCCAGGGGAGCGGCTCGGTGAGCGTGCTGGACACGACGTACTTGGTCGCCTGATTGAGGTACGGCGTAAAAGGATTGTCGGTCTGCTGTGGCCAGTACCCATAGAAGTCCTGGTAGGTGCGGCGGCCGAAGAGCATCGCTCCAGACGAGGCCATGCCCTCACCCATCCGCTGAGCCATGATCTCGTCGTTATAGGGCACCGCCCATCCGCCACGATCGAAGCCATCGCGGGTGTCCTCGTCCGGTCTACCGGGAGCCTGGATCACTCCGTCCATGGAGATGCTCAGAATGGCCGAAATAGTGCGCACGATTCCTCCTCATGCCGATAACAAGCTCCCTGCCGGACGATACGCACACGGTTTGACCCTATTAGGAGCGGCCGCGTACCCTGAATCCTCGGTGCGCACGCTTCGGCGGGCGCCTTGCGTGTGCCCTCAAACCCTTGTGTTGCACACCACCCAATCAGACAGCAAGAGGGAGCAGGTCAGGCGTGTACGCGATCGTGCGGAGTGGCGGCCGCCAGCACAAGGTCGCCGTCGGCGACGTCCTCGAGGTCGACCGCCTTGACGACGCGGTCGGCGCCAGCGTCAGTCTGACACCGCTGCTGCTTGTCGACGGTGACACCGTCACGTCAGATGCATCGGCGCTCGGCTCGGCATCGGTGACCGCGGAGGTACTTGCTGAGACCAAAGGTCCGAAGATCCGCATCCTGAAGTTCAAGAACAAGACCGGCTACCGCAAGCGCCAGGGTCACCGTCAGCGGTATACCAAGGTCTTGGTTACAGACATCAAGAGCTGAGGCGACGACATGGCACATAAAAAGGGGGCGTCCTCGACTCGCAACGGTCGGGACTCAAATTCGCAGCGGCTCGGCATCAAGCGGTTCGGCGGCCAGCAGGTCAACGCGGGCGAGATCATCGTCCGGCAGCGCGGTACCCACTTCCACGCGGGCGACGGTGTCGGCCGGGGTGGGGATGACACCTTGTTCGCGCTGGTCGCAGGGCATGTTGAGTTCGGCACTCGGCGAGGCCGCCGGGTCGTCAATGTGACGCCCGGGGCATCAGATTCTGCGTCCAATTTTTCAGGGCCAGCCGAGGCCACCACCTCGGCAAAGTAACCGCATACCACAATCGCCGAAAGGGTGGCCCAAAGATCTGGGCCGCCCTTTGCGCGTTTCTGATCACTGAGAGGAGGCTCCAGCCATGGCCATCCCGACCTTCGTCGACCACGTAACGCTGCACGTGTACGGCGGCAACGGCGGCCACGGCTGCGCCTCCATTCATCGTGAGAAGTTCAAACCGCTCGGCGGCCCGGACGGCGGCAACGGCGGGGACGGTGGCTCGGTGATCCTTCGGGTTGATCACCGGCTGACCACGCTGGTCGACTACCACCGCCAGGGACATCGGCGTGCGACCAGCGGCGAGCCTGGTCGCGGCAATGACGCCAATGGCGCCCGCGGGGAGGACGTTATCCTCCCGGTACCTCCCGGGACGGTGGTGACCGATGCTGACACCGGTGAGCTGATCGCCGACTTGACTGCCGACGGCGCCGAGATTGTCGTCGCGCGGGGTGGTCGTGGCGGGCTTGGCAACGCGGCGCTAGCTTCGCCGAGCCGGAAGGCGCCTGGGTTCGCCCTGCTCGGTGAGAAGGGGGAGACCCGGACGATCAATCTGGAGTTGAAGGTCGTCGCCGACATCGGGTTGGTGGGTTTCCCGAGCGCCGGAAAATCGTCACTGGTGGCCGCGATCTCCCGCGCCAGGCCCAAGATCGCCGACTATCCGTTTACGACCTTGGTGCCCAACCTCGGGGTCGTGGTTGCCGGCGACATCAGCTTCACGGTCGCTGACGTACCTGGGCTGATCGAAGGGGCCAGTGAAGGACGCGGTCTCGGCTTCGACTTTCTGCGCCACATCGAACGCTGTGCCGCCATCGTCCATGTGATCGACTGCGCCACCTATCTGCCGGGCCGCGACCCGCTCACCGACCTCGATGTCATCGAGGCCGAGTTGAAGGCACACGGGGGACTGGAGGACCGCCCACGGCTGGTCGCCCTGAACAAGATCGACATCCCCGACGCCAGGCAGGTTGCCGAGATGGCTTCGGGCGATTTGCATGATCGAAGGCTGCAGGTTTTCCCGATCTCAACCAGAAGTGGCGAAGGGCTGCGAGAGTTGATCTTCGCTCTGGCTCAACTGGTCAAGGCCCGCCGTGACTCCGCGCCGCCGCCACCGCCTACCCGGATCGTCATTCGGCCACAGCCGCTGGACGGCCAGGCTGAGTTCAGTGTGGAGCGTGAGGGCGAGTTGTGGCGCGTTCGTGGCGACAAGCCGGAGCGGTGGGTACAGCAGACTGATTTCTCCAATGCTGAGGCTGTTGGCTATCTCGCCGACCGGCTGAATCGAATTGGCATCGAAGACCGACTGCTTGAGCTTGGCGCCCAACACGGCGATGGTGTCGCGATCGGCGGCGCGAATGCTGTGATCTTCGACTTCGCCCCCCAGATCGAGATTGGCGCGGAGATTCTCAGCCGTCGGGGCGAGGACCAGCGGCTGAGCGAAGAACGACCCGCCGCCCGGCGTCGACGCGAGAGGGATCAGGCCTACCACGCGGCCGACGAGGCCGCTGACGACGTGGAGCCGGGCTCAGGTCGTGACGATGCGTGAAGAGCTCGCAGGCGCCCGGCGTGTCGTGGTCAAGGTCGGTTCATCTTCACTGACGACGCCCGAGGGAGGCATCGACCCACAGCGGATCGAGCAGCTGGTCGCCGTACTGGCCGGTGCCAGGCTGACCGGCCGCGAGATCGTCCTGGTCTCGTCCGGTGCCATCGCCGCCGGGCTCTCTCCCTTGGGACTCAAGACGCGCCCGCGCGATCTCGCAACTCAGCAAGCGGCTGCCTCCGTCGGTCAGGGGCTGCTGATGGGGTATTACACCCAGCTGTTCGCCGGGTACGGGCTTGGAGTGGGTCAGGTCCTGCTCACTGCCGACGACGTGACACGCCATTCGCACTATCGCAACGCGTACCGGACCTTCGGCCGGCTCCTGGAGCTCGGCGTGGTGCCGATCGTCAATGAGAACGACACGGTTGCTACGCACGAGATCAGATTCGGCGACAATGACCGGCTCGCGGCGTTGGTGGCGCATCTGGTCCACGCCAATGCTCTCGTGCTGCTCAGCGACGTTGAGGCGCTCTACACCATCAACCCGGCGAAGGCAGATGCGCGCAAGATCAGCGAGGTGTGGAGCGAGGCGGACCTCGCGGATGTCGACATCGAGGCGCGCGGCAGCACCGTCGGCACCGGAGGAATGGTCACCAAGATCGACGCAGCGCGGATTGCCACCTCCGCCGGGATTCCGGTCGTCCTCACAACCGCCGAACAAGCGGAGGCAGCACTCGCAGGTGAGTTGGTCGGCACGCTGTTCCATCCCACAGGCCGCCGGCGACCGACTCGGCTGCTGTGGCTCCGACATGCAAGCGACGCTCGCGGCACCCTGGTGCTCGACGCCGGGGCGGTCCGCGCCCTCACCCAACGCAAGGCCTCGCTGCTGCCGGCCGGCATCACCGCCGTACGCGGTCAGTTCTCCTCCGGCGAGCCGGTCGAGTTGGTTGGTCCGGATGGGTTGGTTGTGGCGCGCGGCTTGGTGAACTACGACTCAGATGAACTGCCAGCGCTGCTCGGCCGCAGCACCCGCGACCTCGCCGCCGAGCTGGGCGCCGGATACGACCGTACGGTCGTGCATCGGGACGCGCTCGTGGTCATTGAAAGCGCCGACAGCCCAGCCTGATCGCGACCCAGTTTTCTCGAGGCTGTACCCAGGTTCTTCCCGCTGTACATGGCATGCACGCCATGCACAGCGCGGACATCCCACGCAGCGTGGGATACCGGACGAGGACGATGCGGGTACTTGTCAGTGCCATGGGGCACGATGGGCTGCATCATGACGATGCTCTTCTTTGATCAGTTCGACAGCCAGGTGGGTGTGATCGGCGTCCTCGCCGGACCCGCCGGCGTACGCGAGGTCGGGTGGCGTCTGCGACCGCAGGGCGCCTCAACTGAACCAGACGAGACCGTACAAATGGCGCTCGGACAGCTGCGCGAGTACTTCGCGGGGCAGCGGCGAGACTTCACCCTGCCGCTCGATCTACCTCCGATGGAGCCCGTGACCCAGTGCGGTCCTCCAGGCGCTGACCACCGTCGGTTACGGGGAGACGATCACTTACGGTGAGCTTGCCGAGCTGAGCGGCACCGGCGTGCCGGCGCGTGCGATCGGGGAGATCATGGCGGCAAACCCGGTGCCGATCATCATTCCGTGCCATCGCGTGGTGGCCAGTGATGGACTCGGCGGTTACTCCGGCGGGGAGCAGGGGCGCCAGCTGGAGACCAAGCGTTGGCTGCTCGAGAACGAAGGCGCACTGCCTCCGGCGCTGGTCTAGCGGGATGCGCCCTGAGCCTGTCGAAGGGCGCATGCTGCTGCGCTTCGACAGGCTCAGCGCACATAGATTCAATACATGGAGACTTCGGTGACCAGGACGGGCTGCTGCGTTGTCGGTGGCGGCCCCGCAGGTCTGATGCTCGGCCTCATCCTGGCCCGCGCGGGCGTACGAACAACCGTGCTGGAGAAGCACGCGGACTTTCTACGTGACTTCCGGGGCGACACCGTACATGCCTCTACGTTGACTCTGCTGGACGAGCTGGGACTTGGGGAGCAGTTCGCCGCTCTTCCCCCTCGTTGGGTCGACAAACTCAGCGTCGTGCTCGATTCCGGTACGTACGGAGTCGCCGACCTGACTCGGCTGCCGGGCCGTCATCAGCACATTGCACTGGTACCGCAGTGGGATTTCCTCAACGTGGTCGCGGACGCCAGCCGGCAAGAACCCAGCTACGAGTTGATCATGAGCGCTGAGGTCACTGACCTGCTGTGGGACGGCCCACGGATCGTTGGCGTGAGATACAGCCAGGATGGCCAGAGCCATTCATTGGAGGCTGATCTTGTCGTCGGATGCGACGGCCGATCTTCGGTGGTACGCGAGCGAGCCGGACTGAAGTCGCGCGCATTCGGTGTCCCCATGGATGTCCTGTGGTTCCGACTGCCGCGGCTGGCGTCCGATCCCGAAGGCGTCGTTGGCCGCATTTCTCGATCAACCTTGCTGATCATGATCGACCGCGGCGACTACTTCCAGATCGGCATGGTGATCAGGAAAGGCTCGATTTCGACGCTCCGTGATCATGGCATAGAGGCGTTGCGAATGAGGCTGCGTAACACCGTGCCTTGGCTGGGAGATCGGGTCGACTTGCTCCGAGTCCTTCGACGACATCAAGTTGCTCAACGTGGCGCTCAGTCGGCTGCCGCGCTGGTATCGCGACGGATTGCTGTGCATTGGCGACGCTGCGCACGCCATGTCACCCGTCGGCGGCGTTGGAATCAACCTCGCCGTCCAGGATGCGGTGGCTGCAGGCCGGATTCTCGCTCCTTCGCTGCGTACCGGGCGGGTAGCCACGGCAACGCTCCGGGCAGTCCAGCGCCGACGTTGGCTGCCGACCGTGTTCACTCAGACCTTCCAGCGGATCGCGCATCGCTTCGTTGTGGAGACCAGCATTGCCGACGATGAAGCGGAGCCGCAACCAACGTCGGCCCCCGGCCCACTGAAACTGATGCAGCGCTTTCCTTTGTTGCAAGCGATTCCTGGCTATTTCGTTGGCATCGGCCTGTTGCCGGAGCACGCCCCCGATTTCGCTCGCCGACGTGACGAAACCGGTCACTTCCAACCCGTGTCTGGCAAATTTTGAGGTTGCGAGTGACCGGTTTCGCCAGGAGGCTGTAGATCCCAGGAAGGGAGTACTTATGACCGAGACCAACTCCACCGAACAGGCGAACGCCGAAATTCGGCCGTTCCGCATTGACATCCCCCAGACCGACCTGGACGACCTGAATGATCGGCTTGCGCGCACCCGTTGGGCCAACGAGCTCCCGCTCGACTTTGGCGCCCCGCAGACGGGACCGATCCCGCCGGGCTGGGAATACGGGGTTCCGGTCGGCTACGTGAAGGATCTGGTGGACCACTGGCAGCACCGCTACGACTGGCGTACGTGGGAGGCCAGGCTGAACGGCTATCCGCAATTCACGACCATGATCGACGGGCAGAAGATCCACTTCCTGCACACCCGCTCCCCAGAGCCCGACGCGATCCCGCTGATCCTGACTCACGGCTGGCCCAACACCTTTCTGGAGTACGTCGACCTGATCGGTCCGCTTGCGGACCCGCGGGCGTACGGGGGCGACCCGGCCGATGCCTTCCATGTCGTCGTCCCGTCGCTGCCCGGCTTCGGCTTCTCCGGGCCGACCACCGAGCCCGGCTGGGACGCCCTGCGCACCGCGCGCGCGTGGACCGAGCTGATGCGACGGCTCGGTTATGACCGGTACGGCGCCCATGGCAACGACGCCGGCTCGATCGTGGCCCCTCTCCAGGGCCGGGTCGACCCGGAGCACGTCCTCGGCGTGCACGTCACCCAGATCTTCTCCTTCCCCTCAGGAGACCCAGCCGAATTCGAGGGCCTGACCCAGGAAGAGCTGCAATACCTGAGCTTCCTGCAGGGCTTCGTGGACCATGCGGTCCATGACAAACTGCAGTCGGCTCAGCCCCAGACAATCGCCCATGCGCTGGCCGACTCACCCGCTGGGCAGGTCGCCTGGAGCGGCCAACTCTTCGGCAACGCCCTGAGCCAGGACCACATCGTCACCAATGTGGCCATCTACTGGCTGACCAACACCGCGGCGTCGGCGGCACGCTTCTATTACGAGAACAAGCACGCCGACCACCCGACCGAGCCGACCACGGTTCCCATGGGCCTGGCTAGCTTCGCCTTCGATTTCCGACCCATCCGCAGGTTCGCCGAGCGCGACCACGCCAACATCGTCTCCTGGAGCGAGTTCGACCGCGGCAGCCACTGGGCCACCCACGACGCCCCCGACCTGCTGCTCGGCGACCTCCGCCAGTTCTTCCGCCGCTTCCGGTGACGCATCAGCGTTAGATTTGACCGGTGACTGTGCAGGAACAGGCCCAGAGGGCGCGAACCGCCGCCTTGACATTGAGTGGCGTCACGAGGGCAACCAAGGACGCGGCTCTGCTTGCGATGGCCGATTCCCTCGCCAAGTCCGAAACCGCGATCTTGGAGGCCAACGCGCGCGATGTCGCCCGCGCCGAGGCGATCGGGACCAGCGCAGCCTTGATCGACAGGCTGCGATTGACCCCGGACAGGGTCGCGGGCATGGTCGAGGGGCTACGCGAGCTGGCTGCGCTACCGGACCCGGTCGGCGACGTCGTACGCGGCTGGACCAACGCCAACGGAGTGCAGGTCCGCCAGGTTCGGGTGCCGTTCGGGGTCGTGGGCATCATTTACGAAGCGCGCCCCAACGTGACCGCCGACGCTGGCGGCATCTGCCTCAAGTCGGGCAACGCCGCCCTGCTGAGGGGCTCGTCTTCGGCTGCCGAGTCGAACGCAGCCGTTGTCGAGGCGCTACAAGCTGGTCTGGTCGATGCCGGACTCCCGGCCGAGGCCATCCAGCTCGTGCCCGGTCCACGCGAGGTCACGAATGAGTTGATGGCTGCGCGCGGATTGGTCGATGTGTTGATTCCGCGCGGCGGCGCGGGCTTGATCGACAACGTGGTCCGCAACAGCCAGGTGCCGGTCATTGAGACAGGGGTGGGCAACTGTCACGTCTTCGTCGACGCCGCAGCCGACGAACAGATGGCGCTCGACATCTTGATCAACGCCAAGACCCAGCGGCCTTCGGTTTGCAATGCCGCGGAGACGCTTCTGGTGCACGCTGACATCGCCGAGTCCTTCGTGCCGAAGGCACTCCAGGCGCTCGCCGCGCACGGGGTGACGGTGCACGGTGACTCGCAGGTTGCGGCGTACGGTGACGTCGTCCCGGCGGAGGAGAAGGACTTTGCCGAGGAGTATCTCTCGCTGGACCTCGCCGTCGCCATCGTGGACTCCCTGGACTCTGCCTTGCAGCACATCCGCCGCTACAGCACTGGCCATACGGAGACGATCGTTACCGAATCGCAGACCTCTGCTGCTCGATTCACCGCGGAGGTGGATGCGGCTGCGGTGCTGGTCAACGCTTCGGGTCGGTTTGTCGACGGAGGTGAGTTCGGGTTCGGAGCCGAGATCGGAATCTCCACGCAGAAGCTGCACGCTCGCGGCCCGATGGGTCTGCCTGAAATGACCTCGACCAAGTATGTGGTGACCGGGTCCGGTCAAGTCAGGCAGTAGCGGACGCACGAGTTGAGCCACCCACCAACTGCTCTGAACCGCTACGCTGCGGTTATGACCCTGGGACTGACGCTCCTCCAGACCGAGGCGACCCGCGAGCTGCCGATTCCCGCCCCGGCGTTCGGGGTTCTCGCGTTCGGCATACTCCTCATCCTCCTGCTGATCACCTGGTCGATCGGCAAGGGCCGCCCGCACAGTTAGGGGATGGTCACGCCGCCACCTCGCGCGACAGGGCTGGCGCGGCAGCGCGGTACCGAGCCGCACAAGCGTCATCGTCTCGGCGTCATGGGCGGCACGTTTGATCCGATTCACCACGGACACCTGGTCGCCGCCAGCGAAGTCGCCGGTCGCTTCCGCCTCGACGAGGTCGTTTTCGTTCCCACTGGGCAGCCCTGGCAGAAGACTGACCGGCAGGTGTCATCGGGGGAGGACCGCTATCTGATGACCGTCATTGCGACAGCGTCCAACCCGAGGTTCACTGTCAGCCGCGTCGACATCGATCGACCCGGGCCCACCTATACCGCGGATACGCTGCGCGATCTACGCGTCGAGCGCGGTGATGACGTGGACCTGTACTTCATCACCGGTGCCGATGCGCTGGCCCAGATTCTTACCTGGCACGAGGTGGATTCGATTTTCGATCTTGCTCACTTTGTCGGCTGTACTCGGCCGGGGGTTGATCTTGATTCACCAGTCATCGCCCAGCTGCCCCAGGACAAGATCACCCTGATCGAGGTCCCGGCACTGGCGATCTCCTCGTCAGCATGCCGACTGCGGGTGCAAGCAGCATGAGCCGATCTGGTACCTGGTGCCTGACGGCATCGTGCAGTACATCGCCAAGCGAGGCCTCTATCGAGACTGACCGAGCGGGCGGCCCTCCCTGACGCGGTAGTTGTACAGCCAGTCGTTGGATCGGTCGTTGGCAGCGCGTTTGAGAAACAGCGGGAGCATCGCATCACGGATGGCTACGGCAACCCGACTCTTGCTGACCCGTTTCTGGCTGTTGATCTTCCGCGCATATTCGACAACTTTGTCGGCTCGAGGCTGTCGTAAGGCCTGGTAACGGGCGAATGCGGCCTCATGATCAGCTTCTACGCGCAGGCACATTGCGAGGGTCTGCGCGTCCTCGAGCGCGAGCGAGGCTCCCTGGCCCGCGCTCGGGCTGGTGGCGTGCACTGCGTCGCCCACGGCGACCACGCGTCCGCGGCTCCAGCGGGGGACTCCGCTGAGGTCGTAGATGGGGTAGGCGCCGAGATCGCCGTCATGGCCGTCGAGGATCTGCGGCACCGGATACGGGTCGTCGTGGTGCAGGTCGCGGAGCCGGTCGAGCCACTCAGCGGCCGAGACGTCACGGAGCGAGCCGCGGGCCGGTTCGGGTGCGGTGATGTTGGCGAACCAGTAGACCGTGCCGTCGGCGCGTACCAGATATCCGAAGAAAGAACGCCGGCCGAAAACGAAGTGCTGGGTAGCTGGCGTCGGCGAGAGCCCGGCGACTCGAGCGAAGCCGCCGAGACCCACCAAACCGCTGTAGCGCGGGTTCGGCGCGTGCGGATCGATGTGGGTTCGCGTCGGTGAGCCTATGCCGTCACATCCGATCAGGATGTCGCCCGTTGCTCTGCTGCCATCGGCGAACGTCGCATGCACCGCGTCGGGCTCGGCGGTGATATCGGTGAGGCGCGCGCCGAAACGGATCGGAATTCCGCGATCTTCGGCGCTCTCACGGAGCACTCGGTGTAGCCAGCCTCGGCGGACAACGGCACTGCCGCGGGCCGGGTCACCGGCAGGGCCGTTCGGCACTGACCCGAGTTGCTTGCCCGTGCTGCTCCACATGATCATGTGCGGAGCGGGATGGGCGTCTGAGAGCAGACGCTCGCGGATGCCGAGCGCGTCCAGCACGGTGAGGCCGTTGGTGGCTACGTTGAGAAAGGCGCCTGCGTAGTCGTCGGGGTTCGCGGCGGCTTCGAAGATCTCGACGTCCCAGCCGTCGGCGGCCAAGAACATGGCCGCAGCTGGGCCGGCAACCCCGCCGCCGATGACAAGTGCGCGTGGCATGACAACTCCTGTTCTACGATTCTTGAGTACAGTTCAGAGACTCTCGTTGATAGAGTCTCTCGATATACGAGAGAATAGCACCATGGGTGAAAGTTCGTCAACAACTGAGCAGCGCGATGCATTGATCGAGCACGTCGGCTACACGATGCAGGTGTTCATGGCACGTGCGGTGCTGTTCCAGGACGCGGTGGCCAAGAGGGCCGGCCTGAACAGCACCGATCTTCAGCTGACCAGCCTGCTGATGCTTTTCGGGCCGGCGACACCCGGCGAACTCGCGGAGCGATCCGGGCTTACTGCAGGCGGTGCTATCACTGCTGCCGTCGACCGTTTGGAGCAGGCTGGAATCGTCGTCCGGTCCAGGGATCCGCATGATCGCCGGCGGGTAATCGTGACAGTCAATCTTGAGGCGGTGCTCGCCAAGGTCGGCGCGGTATATGGCGCGGTGGGGCAGCGCTGGGCGGAGTACTTGGACACCCTGACCGACGAGCAGATCACCTTCGCCGACGAGCTGTTCACTCGAGCGGCGGACTTCAACCACGAGGAGACGATGCGGCTGCGCGGGCCTGCAAGCTCGAACAGCTAGTGACGTGGCCGCTCCCTCCACACTCGTTTCCCCGACCTGTCACGTCGGTGGTCGCCATGGCGACCACTGCTGCTGACAAGTCTGAGCGTTATTGTCAGCAGGCATGAACCAGCCGCAGTGGCGCGAGAGGTTGCGGGCGGCCGGGGCCGCGTTCGCCAGCAATGCGGTGAACAGCAATTTGCGTCGCGCTCAGCTGAGCTTCCTGGGGGCGTGGACGGCTGAGTGGGCCTTCACCGTGGCGCTGGGAATCGTCGCCTACCGAGACGGCGGCGCGACCGCGGTCGGGCTGGTCGGACTGCTGCGCATGGTGCCGTCTGCGGTAGTAGCGCCCTTCGCCGCGACGCTGGCGGACCGGGGACGCCGGGAACGAGTCCTGGTCCTGGTGTCCACGATCCGCGGCGTTGCTACCGGAGCGGCCGGAATCGTCGTCGCTCTCAACGGCCCAGTGGCGATCGTTTATGGCCTCGCCATGCTCTCGACCATCGCGGCGACCCTGTACCGACCCGCACACTCAGCATTGCTCCCATCACTGTGCCGGACCGGGCATGAGCTGGCCAGCGCGAACGTCGTACGGGGGATGCTGGATTCGGTTGCTACGCTCGCAGGTCCATTGCTGGCGGCTGTGCTCTTGAAGTTCACCGACGTCGCCGTTGTGTTCGCATTCGCCTCAGGTGCCTCGCTGGCCGCGGCAGCCTTGGTGCTGCGATTGCGTTACGACGCTCCGCCGAGACCTGCGGCGCCACGAGGCCGCCTGCTGGCTGACGCAGCGGAGGGTATCCGCGCCATCGTGCGGAACCGCGACTTGGCGCTGTTCATGGGCTTAGGACTAGCCCAGACATTCACCCGTGGTGCGCTGACCGTCTTCACGGTTGTCGTAGCACTGGATCTGCTACGCACTGGTGAGCCGGGTGTCGCAACACTTACCGCTGCCATCGGTGCAGGTGCGGTGATCGGTTCCCTCGGCGCATCCCTGCTGGTGGGATCTCAGCGTCTGGCTCAGTGGTTTGGCATCGGCGTTGCATTGTGGGGACTGCCAATCGCGCTCATTCCGCTCTTTCCTCGCAGGCAACCGCCTTCACCCTGTTGGCTTGCGTGGGCGTCGGTAATGCGCTCGTCGATGTCGGCCTATTCACGTTGATGGCCAGGTTGGCCCCGGATGAGGTCCTTGCCCGAGTGTTCGGCCTGCTGGAGAGCATGGTTGCGCTTGGCGTCGGGCTGGGTGCTCTTGTTGCCTCACTTTTGGTTGATCGGACCAGCGTGAGCGTGGCGCTGGTCGCCGTCGGCGCGCTCTGTCCGATCTTGGTGGCGGTGGCCTGGCGCCGCTTGAGGCACCTCGACCGCGACATCGGAGTCCTGGACGAAGAGATCGGGCTGCTCCACGGCGTGCCCATGCTCAAGCCGTTGCCGCTGCCCGCCATCGAACAGCTCGCCCGCGGCCTGGAACCAGTCCACGTGCCCGCCGGCCAGGCGGTATTCCGCCAGGGTGATCCGGCCGACCGCTTCTACGTGATCGAAACGGGCGCGGCCGATGTGGTCGGAGACGGTCGCCTGATCACGACGCTCGGTCCAGGGGATGGGTTCGGAGAGATCGCGTTGCTGCGCAGGGTGCCGCGTACGGCCATGGTTCGGGCGGCCAGCGACCTTGAGTTGCAGGCGCTGACGTGCAACCGCTTCCTGCCGGTCGTCACGGGGTTCCCGCCGAGCGCGCGGGAGGCGGGGGCCGAGGTCGAGGAGATGCTCGACCGATTCAGGCCGGGTGAACAGACTGACGACCAAGACGGGCCGCGGTGACACTAGCGCAAAATCCCCTAGTGCGGACCTTCGTATCGCCATGAGCACTGAAGCGTCCTCCGGGGGAAAGGCTGTCAATGACGCCCAAACAATCACTACTTCGACGTTGTCTCGCCGTCCTGAGCGCCGCCTTGTTAGCTGGCGCATTGATGGCGATCGGGATCTGGCTCCCGCCGGTGCCACTGGAACCTGGCGAAAGGGATCGGACGATCGGTGCCCTCCAAATCGTCTTGATCACCGATCGCGGCACGCGGCTGCCCTGGCCGGTTCAGGACCGGCCATTCAATGTCGTCGTGCAGGGTCGTCGACGACGACGGGAACCCCGCGACCGTGTCCCAGCCGACCAAGATCAAACTGAAGGAGGTGTCCGGCCCGGGTGTGCTTGGCGGCAACACGACGGCGGTCATCCCAGCCGGCGGCTCCAGCACCACCATCTCGGGTGCGACATACTCCCAGTTCGCCAACGGCGTCGTGCTGCGTGTCAAGGTGGTTTACGGAGACCGACCTGGCGCCGGACAAGATCACCGTGGAGGTCGCCCTCACGGCGGTCGGCGCTAACGCCACGCCAGGCAAGCCGTTGGAGCTAACGGATCCAAACTGTGCCGCGCCAACCTCGAAGGTGCCGACCTGCGGCAGCTTCTTGCTGAATAACGGTGCGGATGGTCGCGTCACCATGTCGGTCGGCTCGTGTGAGGGCCTCGCAGCGCGAAGGTGACCCCAAATGCCGGGAGGTCGGTGGCACCCAGGCGCTGGTCGTCACCGCCATTGCGAACCTCAAGGATTCCGACGGTAAGCCGCTGTACAGCAGGAAGCACCCTGCCAAGGTCGATCCTCACTTGCGACAAGGTTCTCTGTGGCGAGACCGAGTCACGAACGGACGTGCCGAAGATTCATGTGATCTACACCCTGGACAACACCGGTCCGCTGACCAAGGTGGCGCCGCCGTGCCCGAAGAAGGGTGTCATTGGCGAGAGCCAGGAGGCGTGCGTCGATTACGAGCAGAGCATGCGGCGCGACGGCGACCTCTACTTGCCCTTCCTCTTCAACGTCGACGCCCGCTTCCAGCGGGTAGCTCAGCCGGCGAACTCAGGCAGCGGCACCCGGACGACGCCCAGCGATCCAGGGCGTCGCGCGCTCCTGTTCGCAAGCTGGTCTGCGTCGGGATCATGGTCCTGGCGTGCGATCCGTGCAGCCACAGCGAGCAGGAATCCGCGCTCGTGCGCGACAGTCGGGTGAGGAGCTCTGCCGCAAGCCCTCGGCCAGAGCCGTCCGAGCTTGTGCGACTTCACCCATGGCAAACAGGGCAGCGGCCTGGACGCGGTACGCCGACGGCAACAAAGTGGCGGCGTGGATGGAGGCGGCCTCTGTCACCGCTCCCTCGATCAGGACCAGAGCCTGCTCAGGCCGGCCCGCCAGCAGGTGCGCTTCGGCGGAGGCGATGTCCGCATCCACCACCTCTTGGGGTTCTCGGAGTCTGGTCAGTTCAGTGCGAGCTTCCTCGAGCAAGATCAGTCCTGCTGCTACGTCGCCGGCCCGGCTCTGCGCCCTACCCATTTCCTTGCGTACCAGGGCCACCAGGTCCTCGTCACCAACGGCGCGGGCGACCCGGAGCGTGTTCTGGAGCAGTGGCAACGCCTCGTCCGACCGGCCCTGCCGTACCAGGACCTCGGCCCGGTTGTAGTCCGCGTTCGCAGCATTGGGGGCGTCGCCGAGCCGGCGAAACGTTTCGGCCGCGCGCGTGAACATAAGCAGCGCATCAGGCCAGCGTCCTTCGGCGAGCCGATGCACGGCCAGGTTGTTCAACATATGGGCCTGCTCGGTGAGGTCCCCAAGCTGCTCGAAGATGCGCAGCGCCGTCTCCCCGTGCTGCTCGGCCTTGGGTCCGCCTGACAACCACCTCTACGGCGTGCAGTACCGCGTGCGCCTTGGCCTGCGCTTTCAGCTCATGGGCCGCCTCTGCTTCGGCGAGGCCTCGCTCCGCCCATCGGCGGGCATCCGCGTAGCGACCCTGGTAGACCCGGCAGACACGCGTAGCGGGCTTGCAACTGGGCACGAGCGGCGCCCGCCTCCGGACCTGTCGCGTCGCTAAGAGCACGCAGGCCCAGACTCGCCCGGCGCAGCGCGTTGCTGTAATGGCCGCGGCGTTGCTCCACCAGGGTCTGTTTGAGCGCCAGATGAGCCTCCCGCAGCGGTTGGCCGCGCACACCCCGCAGCGCTTCCAGGTAGGCCGCGGCAGCCTCGGTGGGCCGGCCCGCCAAGAACTCTGCATCGCCCAGCGCTTCCAGGTAGAACGAACGCTCGCTCGGGCTGACGCTCGAGGAAAGTCGGGCAGCCTGGGCCGCCCTTCGGTACGCGTCGGCGGCGCGCGGCCGGCGCATAACGTGCCATCGCCCGCTCCCCGGCCCGCCAGCCGTAGTCCATCGCCTTGTCGTAGCGGCCGGCCACGAAGTAGTGCAGGGCAAGGATCTCCGGGCGATCGGAGGCGGCCGAGTCGTGGTCTCCAGAACTTCAGCGGCTTGGGCATGCAGTTCGCGACGTCGCCGGTAGGGCAGCCCGGCGTACGCGACCTCCCGAAGAAGCGGGTGCCGAAAGCGCAGCTGGCCATCCGTCGGCACAATGAGGCCTTCCAGCCCAGCAAGCAGCTCGGTCGGCAGACTGCTCGGGCGCCAGGTCCCCGACCATCCGCAGAAGCAGGTCCTCGTCGAACTCATCGCCGAGTACTGCGGCCCGCCGCAGCAGCGAACGCTGCGCCGCTGGCAGCCGGTCGATCTGAGTCGCAGCGAGCTCCTCGACAGTCGACGGAAGTTCGTCCGGGTCCTCGCCGCGGGCGACTGCGCGGGCGAGTTCACGCAAGAGCAGGGGGTGTCCACCGGCGCGGGCGGCCAGCGCCTCGGCGATCGCAGGCGGCAATGGCCGGTCAGGCGTTGCCATTTCTGCCAGCTCCGTCGACGCCTTTATGTCGAGCGGTCCCAACTCGATCCGCTGGGTAGCCGTCGGAATCCAGCCAGTTGGACGATCGTCGCGGGTTGCCAGGAGGAGCCAGGGCTGCGTCTCTGTCCGCCGACCCATCGCCGCCAGAACGCCAGCGCTCGCCGGATCGGCCAGATGCGCATCCTCGACCACGAACATCGCGGGGATCGGGACCATCCGCTCGAGCAGGTCTGCAACCAACTCAGGTACCCGTTCCGCACGGTGCTGCTCCTCCAGCTCTGCGACTTCTGGGCTGGCGGGGACAGTCACGTCGAGCACGACACCGAGTAACGACGCCCACGGGCCCAGCTCGGGCGCCGAGGCCATCACGCAATCCTGCAGGCACTTGGCGACAGTGTTCGGATCCATGGCGCTGCTGGTGCCGAGCACCTGGTGCAACAGCCGCCGCACCGGTGCATACGGCGTCTCAGCGCCCGTACGTTCGCAGTCGCAGCGAAGCACGGTGACCTCACTGGCCTGGGCGACAGCCTCGTCAACGAGCCTGGTCTTCCCGATTCCTGGCTCACCGACCACTTCGACTACGGCCGCCTGATCCATTGATCAGCTGCTCCGTGGCGGCTCTCAGAATGGCCATCTCGGCGTCCCGGCCGACGAGCACGTCCTCCGTGTCCTGCTGCCTGCGGGGCTCGAGCGGCTGGAGAAGTGTGACGACCGGCACAGGCTTGCTTTTGCCCTTCAGACTCGCCATGGGCGCGTCATTGACGGCGTAGGACCGCCGCGTGTGCTCCAGCACGTCGGCCGCCATGAGGATGGAGCCGGACTCTGCATACGCGGCTAGCCGGGCGGCGAGGTTCACGGTGTCGCCTTTCACCGAATACGTCTTGCGACTGGGGGAGCCGGTTTCGCCAGTGAACACCCGGCCTTGCGATATGCCGGCCCGCAATGGCAGCCGGGCATCCCGATTGACGATCTCACAGACTGCGGTCAGCAGCCGATCAGTGTCGTCGCCGGCACTGCGGGGCGCACCGCCGACAAGCAAGATCTTTCCGCCGTCCACATCCACATCCGTGTCAAGGAAAGAAACGTCGTGTGCTGCCGTGGCCTGCTGCACGTGTCGAAGCACTTCGTCCACCGCTGTCGTGAGCACTTCCGCACCCTCCTCCGCCAGGACCGTGTCCGTTCCGTCGAAGCGAAGGAAGGCCACGGCCACGGTCCGGTGCTCCGGTTCGCGAGACGGTTGGGAGAGGTAGGCCCGCAGCTGCGGCGGCAGCAGCTGATCAACTACGGCCGGCATTGGCTCAGGTTCCGGCTGCCGTGGAAGGTTCGGAGGTGGTGTCGGTACGCCGGCCAGGAGGTGACCAGGGCCATCATGCGGGCGTACGAGCTCGGGTCCCACGTCGGCGGCAGTAGCATCCCCCAGCAGCACCTCGCCCCTACCGGCGGCGTGTTCGAGCATCGTGACGCCCGTAGCCGTTGGTCCCAGCACAACCAACTCGCGGTGGAGGGCGGGATTTCCCGCGAGGACCAGATGGAGAGGACCAGATTCGACAGCGGCGGACGCACGCAGCTTCACCCGGCCAATAGACGTCTTGGCGCGGCCGATCTGGGCAAGCACCCGCTGCATGCGCAGCGCCGCCCGGGCAGCACGACAGCCATGGTCCGGCCCGTCGAAGAAGAGCAAGAGGGCGTCACCGCCCCACTTGAGCAGGTCGCCGCCCTCCTCCTCGGCGTCCGTCAGCAGTCGACCGAACACATCGTCAAGGAGGTTGCTCAGCTCCTCGGCGCCTTCCCGGCCGCGGCGGGCCAGCCGCTCGGTGAGTGGAGTGAAGCCGGTGATGTCGAACAGCAGCAGGCTTCCATCGACAACTCGGTGGGCAGGCTCCGGCTCAGCGGCGGCCCACGCGGGCAATAGCCGAGGCACGTACGCCGTAGTGGCCGGGCCCTCTCGGAGCGCCGCCTGACGGGGTTCGCCGGCGCCCACGGGCTAACTCTAGATGGGGATATCGCTCACGAACTAATTCAAAGATTGGGAAATGACCGATGATCACCAGCGCTTGGACCGAGGTGCCCGATAAGGACGCGCCATCTCTATCGAAGCTGGCCGGCCCGAGGCTGATCAAATACCTCGAGCGCGGTCGGCTGTCTTGATATCGATATGGAGCTTGAGACACTACGTCCTTCCTCTGAGCGCGCGGACAGATAGGGCGGTTATCCACCCCCACCCAAGCGCGACAGCGACCGTGAAGGCGATGTTGATCACAGGATTGCCGGCTCCCGAAGCGATCCCGGCGAACGCGACGAGATAGTAGACGCCGATCACCGCGGAGCACGCGGCCCAGGCACGATCGCCGGCCTTTGCTGACCTGCGGGCGCACGCGAGGCATGCCACGATCAATCCGAGAAAGCCGAGTCCACCTGCCACCAGGTGACCGATTCCGCTGGCGGTCACCACCACAGGGGGCCCAGGCGGTGTGCCGATCGGAAATCCTTCGGCAGGGTCCGCGCGCAGCACGCCCGCTGTCGCGATACCGAGCCCGTACACCGCCAGACCGATGATCATGGCGTACGAGCGCCGTCCGGTGCGCTGCTGCGCGCTGGCGAGTCCGAGCGCTCCGATGAGGGTGAGCAGTCCGCTGACAACCAGCAGCGTTGAGTGGATCCAGCCGCCGGGACCGTTGGCCAGCAGGCTCAGGGAATGGATGCGAATGTCGAAGCCACGGCGCAGCACTGCCTCGAGGGTGCCAACACAGACGTAGAGCGGCCCGGCGACCGCGCCGGCGATCAGCGCCATGCGCATCTGCGGCGAGGTCCTTACCTGAACCTGGAGATTCTGAGACATGACTCGTGTCCTTTCTGATCGGGATGTTACCTTCACAGAACTAGACCGTCCAGTACCGCAAAAATCATCGGCATGTTCCGTAGAATCGTTCCTTGTGGCTTCACGAATGTCGGAGCGAAGTATGCGCAAGCGTGCGACGATCCTGGAGGTGGCAACCGAGTTGTTCTTGGCCCATGAGTACGCCGGCACCTCCATGGACGACATCGCAGCGGCGGCATCGGTATCAAAACAGACGGTCTACAAGCATTTCAGCGACAAGCGGACGCTCTTTCGTGAGGTCGCGCTGGGAAGTGTGGAACAAGTCGGCAGTACGTTCCAGGCAGAGGTGGCCGCTGCTGCCGATGCGGCCGATGTGCCGGCGGCGCTTCTCAACTTGGCGCGGAACTACATCAATGCGGTAATGAATCCAATGGTGCTGCGGCGCCGCCAGCTGGTTCTGCGCGAGGCGGGTCGGTTTCCCGATCTTGCGCGCAAGTATCACGAGCTAGGGCCACGCCGCACGATCGACGTCTTGACGACCGCATTTGCCCGGCTGGCCGAGCGCCGGGAACTGGTCATTGACGATCCGCGGGTTGCTGCGACCCAATTCGCGTTTCTGGTGATCGGCGAGCCGCTCGACACCGCGATGTTCCGCGGTGTCAGCCGGCGCCGTACGCGTCGTGAGCTTCAAGCCTTGGCTGACAGTGCCGTGGAGGTCTTTCTTGCTGCCTATGGAAGCAAGGACGGAAACCATGCTGCTTCATGGGGCTGCCAGCGGAGGGCCCGCAAGCTCGAACAGCTAGCCTGGTTTCGCGTTGTGCAGACGACGCAAGCAGTATCGTCCGACAGATTGAGAGATCTTGACTGCAACCACGCGCGCGCTGGAACTGACCCGCGCGGCCGCGACTGCGGCCGTCGACAAGCTTGGCACCGATCTGGTCGCCTACGACGTCTCCGAGCAACTGGCCATTACCGATGTGTTCCTGGTGATCACCGCCTCCAACGAGCGCCAAGTCGGCGCGGTCGTCGATGGGATCGAGGAGTTGCTGCGGAGTCATCATGCGAAGCCGGTGCGCCGTGAGGGGTATCGGGAGCAGCGCTGGGTGCTGCTGGACTACCTCGACATCGTCGTACACGTCCAACACACCGACGAGCGGCGGTTCTACGCGCTGGAGCGGTTGTGGCGGGACTGCCCGGAGATCGAGCTCGGCGTGGACGAGCGGCGATGACGGCGGCGCGGATCATCATCTGGCGCCACGGTCGCACTGAATGGAACGTGGTCGATCGCTTTCAAGGTCAAGCTGACATTCCGCTCGACGAGGTTGGTCGCGAGCAGGCGGTCCGAGCGGCCCAGGTGCTTGCTGCCTATCGGCCGTCCGCCTTGTACTCCAGCGACTTGTCGCGGTGTTATCAGACTGCCGCGGTGCTTGCAGCGCGCACCGGGCTGGAGATCATCACTGACAAGCGGCTGCGAGAGATCCACGTCGGCTCGTGGGAGGGCTTGCTCGGCGAGGAGATCAGGGCGGCGGACCCCGAGCTGGCGCGCCGCCTCTGGGCCGGCGAAGACGTACGCCGATCGCCGACCGGTGAGAGCCCGAGTGAGGTTGCTGAGCGAATGCTGGAGGTGCTGACCGAGATCGCCGAAGCCGCTGAGGATCATTCCACCGTCGTCATTGCTACCCACGGGCTCGCCGGCCGGGTTGGTGCGTGCCGGTTCGTGGGCTTGCCCTTTGAACACTGGCGACTGTTCGGTGGGCTCTCGAACTGCGCCTGGGTGAGCATTGATCGGCACCGCTCAGGGGCGTACTGGCGGATCGAGGGCTACAACTTGACCGCGAACACCGATCTCGATATCGGCTGAAGCTGCCGGCTCAGGCCGAGCGGGCGGTGAGTCGCGTGACCCCAACCAGGGGTCAATGGCATGCTGGTCGGGTGGCGACGGCACCGGTGGACACCGCAGTCGAGGCGCCGCCGAAGTTCTCCTGGGCTCTCGTGCCGGCCTTCGGCGTGTCGCTCGCAGGCTTTCTGCTCTTCGGGCTGCAACACGAGCCATCGGGCTACGCCGTGCTGACCGTCAGCGTGGTCCTGGGATTCATCGTCGATCGTGATCTTGGCAAGAGTCTGCTGCTCATCGGTTTCAGCTTGGGCATCATCGGGACGATCTCGCTCGAGGCGGACATCAGCTACGGCAACATCATGCTGATGGGAAGCGTGCTGCTGCTCGCTGTCGTCGTCCCGTACGTGGTCGACCGCTTCGTCTTCAAGCGTCACATCGTGCGGTTCCCGATCAACACCGGCCGACGCTGGACGACCGCGCGAGAAGCTGGTATCTGGCAATCGTTGTGGGGCTTGCCTGGGTGATCATGCCGTTCTACTTCATCAACTCCGGGACCTACTTGAACTGGCCGGCGGTAAGCGAGCCCACTGAGATCATCAGGCTCTTCATCGCCGTCAACGCCGTCGGTTTGTGGGATGAACTCTTCTTCATCTGCACGGCGTTCGCGCTGCTGCGACACCACTTCCGGATGTGGCAAGCGAACATCTTGCAGGCGATCATCTTCGTGTCGTTCCTGTGGGAGCTGGGGTACACGAGCTGGGGACCGTTCCTGACAACGCCGTTTGCGCTGATCCAGGGCTACATCTTCAACCGCACCCGATCGCTGCCGTACGTGGTCAGCGTGCACCTGATCTTCGACTGCGTGCTTTGGGCCATACTCCTGCATGCTCACAACCCCGGCTGGCTGCCGATCTTCTTCTACTGATCTCGAGCGACAGGCAAGACGTCGCCGCTCTGCAAGAATCCGAGCCGTTCCTTGCGCGTACGAGGCCATTCGATTGGCCCGCCACGGAGCCTCGAATGTAGGATCGGTCAGGTTGTGGACGGGCCGACTCGTCCACGCTCAAGGGGCTTTGGCGCAGTTGGTAGCGCGCTTCCATGGCATGGAAGAGGTCAGGGGTTCGAGTCCCCTAAGCTCCACTCACTATTTCTCCTGATCAGGCTTCAATCGCATCGGTGTCATTTCAGCGCTCTGTTTGGTTCTCAGTCGAAGCGGGGGGCAGTCGTCGCGCACCATCTATCCCCAACAGCCTCTGAACCACGACGGCAGTGTGATCCTAGAGTCAGGGGCCGATCCGATGCGATAAGACCGCCGGGACGCCCGAACTGGATCAAGCGTGAGCCAGCGCGGGACCGGCGGCTCCGGCGGTGAGTTTGAACGCTTTTACGCGACCGATGTCGACCGACCCCCGCTGGCAGTCAGCGTGCCGGAGAGGCCGGCTACCGCTGCGGATTTCGTTCGGAACTGAGATGTTCCGACGCGACGTCGGCGGCAACCACGTGGCGTGTATCCGCAGGACACTCGGCAGCGAAGCCCGAGATCGGCTCGACCTAACCGCGAGCGGGTTTAGGCTGCCGTTCGTGACGGAGCGCCTGGTCGACGTCAGGCCGCCTTCGCACCGGCCGGAGCCGCGTGCCCCTTCGGTGCTCAGTGTGCGCCGAGGGCTGCTTGCTGTGGTTGTTGTCGCCATCTTGTTCGCGATCCGAGTGACTGCGCCGGAGCAGATTGAGCTCACTGACGCTCTGCAGGATTTCATCACTTTTTCGATTAGCGTGCTGATCGAGTCGCTGCCGTTTGTGATGCTTGGTATTGGGCTTTCGGTGGTGGTGCAGCTTTGGGTACCTCAACGGGTGCTTTTCGGCATACTTCCAAGAACGCCGTTTCTGCGTCGGGGGGCCCTGTCCCTGCTTGGCGTGCTGTTCCCGGTCTGTGAGTGCGGGAACGTGCCGTTAGCCCGCGGGCTGGTTGTTCGGGGGGTCGCTGTGCCGGATGCCATCACCTTCCTATTGGCGGCACCGATCCTGAATCCGATCACCATTGTGGTCACCTACCAGGCGTTCGGTTTCTCTGATGGAATTTTGTTCTGGCGGGTTCTCGGCGGTTTCTTGATCGCCAATTTCGTCGGCTGGCTGTTTAGTCGTCACCCTCGGCCCGAGGATCTGCTGACGCCACGGTTTCAGGATTCCTGCAAGGTGCACAGCCACCCGCCCAACCAGGACCGGAATGTCCAGGCACTGCGCATGTTCGGCGTCGAAGCGAACGCGCTACTGCCCGCTTTAGTGGTCGGATGCGCCGTGGCAGGCTTCATCCAGGTCGCCGTCTCGCGCGACTTGCTGCTCACTCTTGGGCAGAATCCGGTGTGGTCTGTGCTGGCCCTCATGGGTCTTGCGTTCGTGATCGCTATCTGCTCAACGGTCGACGCCTTCTTCGTCCTCTCACTCGGATCACTGTTCACCCCAGGTGCGGTGGTCGCATTCCTGGTGTTCGGTCCGATGATCGACATCAAGATGCTGGCGTTGCTTCGCACCACCTTCACCGCCGCGACACTCGTCCTGCTGACGGCGGTGGTGGCTCTGCTGACCGCAGTACTGGGATTGGGAGTCAACCTTGCGTTTTGAAAAGGTTCTCCGTCACTGGAGCGGGGCTGCCCTCGCTCTGGTGGGCGTCATAGCCACGCTCTGGCTCGCCGCGACCGGGCGTCTCACCCTCTACGTGCACCCGCGCTACACCCTCCTCACGGTCATAATGGCTGTGCTCACGCTCCTGGTGCTGGTTCTGATGGCAGCAGTTGGCGTCTCTTCCGCCGCAGGCGAAGACGGTGACCATGATCATGATCATGATCATGTCTCTCGCGCCTCAGCTGTCAGCCGGTTGCTCACCTGGTCCAATGGCGTAGTGCTCATCTGCGCGGTGTTGGCGTTGCTGATCATCCCACCCGCCACGCTGAGTTCGACTGCACGGCAAAACCGCGAACTGGTCACGTCGGGGCGGGCACTCAACTCGGCCAAGGCGCTGCCTCTCGTCGGTGCCGATCCGGCAACGTTCTCGGTCAAGGACTGGGCGGCGCTTCTCAGTCAAGGCGGTCCCGAAGCGGTACTGGGCAAACAGGTCGATCTCTCCGGCTACGTGCTCGATCGCGGTGAGAACGACGTCTTCTTCATTGCACGGTTCGCGGTCAGCTGCTGCGCGGTGGACGCCCAACCGATCGGGGTTCCTGCTTACCGACCGGGCTGGCGCGAGGAGATCGAACCGGGCGCCTGGATCACAATTAAGGGAGCCTTCGTCAAGAACCCGAGCCCGGACAGCCAAGAATCGGTGGCGATTGAGGTCGGCTCCCTCGCCAGGATCGACGAGCCCGACCAGCCCTATGTTTTCTGATCCGTCGAAAGGGCAGCATCGCTTTCGGCTCACGGCCGCTGTGACGATCGGCGCCCTGTTGCTCGCCGCACTCGGTCTCACTGTGGCGAACAGTGTTCAGGGTCCACGACTACTAGATGCCCAGATTGACCCGGGGGCGACGGTCGAGGGCGCCGGGGAGCGGCTGGTGCTGCGGGTTGACCAGACAGTCGCCGACCTGACCGCCGATCAGGTGAAGGTGACACCTGTCGTGCCGGTCGAGCCGAAGTCGGATGGGGCCGATCTGATCCTGCGTTTTGGCGACAGCCTGAGGTATGCGACTACGTACGAGATCGTTGCTCAGGTGCGGAGTGCGACGACGGGCGCGGCCTCCACCCTGAGGTATTCGTTCCAGACTCCGGACGGTGCCTTCTACATCTTGCAGCGCGCCGCATCGAACGCCGGCACAGACGCGCCCGACCAAATCATCCGCAGTGTCATCGGGTCGACCGAACAGCGGGTTGTGCGCAGCCAGCCGCGCATCGAGCAGTTCGCCGTCGCCGATCCTGCGATCGCCGTTGTGACATCAGATGCCGCCGGCGCTGGCACGCTCACCGTTGGCCCACTCGACGGATCCAAGCCAGCCCAGACACTCGCCGACAATTCAGACATCAGCCAACTGAAATCGTCGGGGCGGAGCGGATTGCTGGGATTTGTCCTGACCCCGCTGAGTGACCCGGAGTTATCTGCCGGTGGTGAGCTTCACCTCTACGATCCAGTGACAGGCAAGTTGATCAAGGTGTCCGGATTCGACGGTAAGCCGTTGGAGCCACTGGACTGGGCTTTTGTTCCCGGCACGACCTCCATCGTCGTGCAGACGGCCGACAACTCGTTCTACCTGATTGACCCGCTCAATGACACGCCAACTCAAACTCTTGGCAGTCACTCGAGGATGTACGGGTTTGTTCCGGGTTCGACGACGCTGATTGTTGACGACAGCAGCGCCTACAAAGCAATCGACCTCGCGACGGGCAACACCTCCACTGCCATCGATTCACCCGGGTCAACAGACCTCCACGAACTCCTGCCACTCGGCGGCGACAGAGGATACGTCGGCCTGCTGGCAACGGATGCCGGTGCAGCTCTCCGTCGTGGTGATCAACGACGGCAACGTCCGTCAGATCTATGCGGAGGATCCGGATCCGGTAGGGGGTATTCAAAGCGCCTGCCTTTCGCCCAACGGTCAATATCTCGCGGTCGCGAAGCTTCCCCGCGATGCCGCCACGAACCCCGACAGCTCCGGATTCGCGAACAAGACCGAGCTCGTAGACACCGCAACCGGACAGATTGACCAGGACGTAGCGGGTTCCAAAATCAACTGGTGCAACTGAAACGCCAGACCTCTTGTTTCCAACCTGGTGCTGCGTGGCAAGTGGAGGCCGACCTGGCCAAGTCGACCTTCACCCGGCCGCTGAACGACCGGGCCGGCAAACGGCTCCGATTCCGCACTTGCGGGACACGATTCAACGGTAATGGTCAGCGTTACGCCGGATTTGACGCTGATTGCGTGTGCCCTTGGATACTGCCGGGGATTGTCGATCGGAACGCTGGTCACACCGCTCCGAAGTGAGACATCGGCGAACGTGTAGCGGTGACTCAGCGACGTCCCTGGTCCTTGTTGGCCAGGCGGCGGAGGGCTCGGTACATGCGGCGCGGCGGGGGTGGCTCGGGGAGCGGCTCCGCGGCTTGTGCGGCGAAGGCTTGGAGCAGATAGGCGACCAGCCGGGGGGAGGTCTCAGGAGCGGATCCGGTGGTGGCGGCAACCACACCGGCGTTGGCCATGAGCAGCATCGGCAGGTCCTCGGCGACGAAGTCTTCTCGCAGGCCGCCGGTCTGCTTCGCGCGGTCGATGAGCTCGGTGAACCGGCGGAAAGCCTTGTCCCGCTGGACCTCGAACTCCTTGGCGCTCGGGAACGACCGGGTGAGCACGTCGGTGAAGCCACGGTCGCCGGCCTGCATCGCACACACCGCCCGCACGTAGTCACAGAACCCGTGCCAGGGGTCAGGGTCGGCCAGCGCGGTCTCGATCAGGGCCGCATACCGGGCCATCGAATCGGCGAACGTCGCCGCGATCAGATCCTCCCGGGTGGGGAACCGGCGGAACAGCGTCGCCACCCCGACACCAGCACGTCGGGCCACCTCGTTCAACGACGCGCCCAGGCCGTCCTCGGCGAAGACCCGGCGGGCAGCATCGACGATCCGCGCGCGATTGCGTTGCGCGTCCGCGCGCAGGGTCGAATCGCATCGATCGTCGTGATCCGCGGATCCATCTGGGTGGCTCATCGAAGCCAGCTTACCTTCAAGTGGAATAGACGCTCCATTTGCGGTGGTAGGATTGGTCAAACGGAGCAGGCGTTCCGTTACTCAAGCGACTCAGCAGGGTCGGGCTCGCTTCGTGACTTGTCCTGACCCAGCCATTGTCCGGACCAAACCATCGCGGCCCCACCGGCTGCACCAAAACAACGAGGAGAAACCTGATGCGTGCTCTCGCCATGACCGGCTTCGACGCCGCGCCCACGCTGACCGACCTGGAGGTACGCGAGCCCGCAGACGGTGAGATCCGAGTCCGGGTCCGGGCCGCCTCGGTCAATGGGTTCGACCTGGCCGTCGCCGCCGGCTACACCAAGGACTACATGGAACACCGGTTCCCGCTCGTGCTCGGCAAGGACTTCGCCGGCGAGGTCGATGTCCTCGGCGGCGACGTGACCGGCTACGCGGTGGGCGATCGGGTGTTCGGCTCGGTCACCAAGCCGTATGTCGGGGACGGGTCCTTCGCCGAGTACGTCACGGTGCCAACCACGGTCGGCCTTGCGCCACTGCCCGAGAGCATCTCGTTCACCGATGCTGCCGCGCTCGGCCTGGCCGGCGCCGCGGCGCACGGCATCATCGACGCGGCAGCCCTCCAGCCCGACCAGACGATGCTCGTCGTCGGCGCCACCGGCGGGGTCGGCAACCAAGTGGTGCAGCTGGCCGCGGCCGCCGGTGCTCGGGTGATCGCTACCGCGCACACCGACGCCGAGCGCGACCTGGTCACCCGGCTCGGCGCCCAAGCAACGGTCGACCACACCGGTGACCTGGCCTCCCAGGTCCGCGCGATAGCACCCGATGGGGTCAACGTCCTCGCCCACCTCGCCGGGGACCCGGGCGTTGTCGAACTGGTCCGCGACGGCGGCCGGTTCCTCTCCACCCTGCTGCAGAGCCCGGACCAGCTGCCCTCACAGACCGTGACCGTGGTCCCGGTATACGCCAACCCGACCCGCGAGGTGCTCGACCGCGTCAGCCACGGTCTGGCCGGCGGCGATACAACTGTGACCGTCCAGCAGGTCTTCCCGCTGGACCAGGCACAGGCCGCCTTGGACACCTTCGCCCAGGGCACACTCGGCAAGGTCGTCATCAGCACCGACTGACCCGCATCCACCCGCCCTTGGGCTGCTCGACTCGTCACGCGAGATGGTTGCGAACAGAGCACCCCAACAGCTGCCACGCGGCGACGACTGAACTGGCCCGGGATGCGTTGGATCGCGTGCGTCTGTTAGGTGATCGGTAACACAATCTGGGCGTGACCGTCGATGAAGGTCAAGATCGGGTCATCCCGGCCGTCGGCCATGCCTGGAGACAGCGCTTCGCGATGGCCGGCCGGAGCTTCTCACGGGCGTATGAGACGCCACCATCACCCGGCGCTTCAGCGCCCGGCGCGCGAGTTAGATGGCGCGTACCCTGTCCGCCTGAGGACACTTCGGGCCCTGGGTGGTGTCGAACTCCACGCGCTGGCCTTCATCGAGCGAACGGTAACCGGACGACTCGATTGAGCTGTAGTGGAGGAACACGTCAGCGCCGCCGCCAGTGGCACCGACTGCAGCCGTCACTGATTGCTTTGATTTGGCGTGGTGCGATCAGCATGTGGAGGCCTTGTGGGGGTATTGATGCGGCGACCCGCGTAGAGTCGGAGCGTCTTGAGATTTTGGCGATGACGGCGACCGTGAACATGGGCATCCCGGGCGTGGATGAGATTCGTCCGGGAACGCATATTTGCGCCCTCTACTCCGGTCCAGCCGAACGCGACCAGCTGCTGTTCCCGTTCCTACAAGAGGGAATCCGCGAAGGCGACAAGTGTCTGTGCCTCATTGACGACGCCGAGCCTGCGTTGGTCCGTGATCAAGTGGAGCAGCAGGAGGGCGACCAGCCCACCCGGTCCGAACAGCTCGACGTAGATCGAGCCTCTGACGCCTACCTGCAATCTGGGCGATTCTCGGTCGGGCACATGACGTCATTCCTGTCAGCACACCTGAATTTGGCCGCTAAGTCGGAATTTCCGCTGCTGAGGGCCGCGGGCGAGATGTCTTGGGTGCTGCCCCAGCCTGAAGGGGCGGAGGACTTCTTCGTCTACGAGTCGGCGGTCAACAAGATCGTCGATGACAAACCCGCGGTCTTCATGTGTATGTACGACCTCGACCGCTTCGGCGTCTCCATGCTGGTGGACGTGCTCAAGACCCATCCCAAGGTGCTGCTGGATGGGATGGTCCTCGACAACCCCCACTATCCTGACGCCGACTGAGTATCTGGCGGCTGAGACAAGCTTCGGCACGACCCGGTACCCCCTGGCCAAGGTTCGCAGGCCGCGTCCGCGCGCGATCGCGTCAGATCCGTGGCAGTCACTCACAGATGCTGAGCTCCGAGTCGCCGAGCTTGTAGTCGGTGGAATGACGAACCGGCACATGGCTGACTACCTCAATCTCTCGCCCCACACTATCGACGCACATCTCAAGCACATCTATACCAAGCTGGACATCCACTCACGCGTCGAGCTCACGGTGCTGGCCCTGCAGCACGGTTAGTGGTTCCGGCCTGAGCGGAGCATTCGACCCGTCTTCGGCGTCCTGAGACAGCGAACGCTGCGTTGCCGATCTTTTGTACCGGGAGCTGGGGCCGGCGTAGCGCGCGCCGAGCCAGGCACGCTGTCGCACATCTGACAACTACCCCATTCACGGGATGCCGCAAGGGTCTGTGCGGTGACAGCATGATCAAGATAGGGCAAATCCGGCGACAGGAGCGAACCATGGCAACGGCTGTAGGCATCGACCTTGGTACGACGAATTCGGTCATTGCGGCGATGGAAGGGGGACAACCTCAGGTCATCCCCAATGCCGAGGGCAATCGGACCACACCGTCGGTTGTCGCCTTCCTCGACTCCGGGGAGCGGCTCGTAGGACAGATGGCCAGGCGACAAGCGATCTTGAACCCGAAGGGCACCATCTACTCCGCGAAGCGGTTCATCGGCCGAAACTACGACGAGGTCACCAGCGAGCTCAACGCGGTCTCCTTCGATGTCGTGCCTGGGCCTGACGGTGCGGCCCGCTTCGAGGTGAATGGCAAGCAGTACGCGCCCGAAGAAATCTCGGCACAGGTCCTGCGCAAGCTCGTGGAGGACGCCGGCAAGGCCCTTGGTGAACGGGTCACCGAAGCCGTGATCACGGTGCCTGCGCATTTCAACGACGCGCAACGGCAGGCGACCAAGGACGCCGGAAAGATCGCCGGACTGGAGGTCCTACGGATCATCAACGAGCCCACCGCCGCGGCCCTGGCGTACGGCATGGACAGGCTCGAGAACGAGACGGTCCTCGTCTTCGATCTTGGTGGCGGCACGTTCGACGTCAGCATTCTGACGGTCGGCGAAGGGGTCGTCGAGGTTATGGCGACGGCTGGTGACACGCATCTGGGCGGCGATGACTTCGACCGCCGGATCGTCGACTATCTCGCCGATGACTTCAAGAAGTCCAACGGCATCGACCTGCGGAACGATCCGCAGGCATTGCAGCGCTTGTTTGAAGCCGCGGAGAAGGCCAAGGTCGACCTGTCGGCAGTAACCCAGACCGCGGTCAACCTGCCGTTCGTCACGGCGGATGCATCCGGACCGAAGCACCTGAACGTCAATCTCATGCGGTCCACGTTCGACCAGCTCACTGCGGACCTCGTTGAGCGGTGCAGGGAGCCGGTGAAGCAGGCCATGGAGGACGCAAAGGTCACGACTGACGATATCGACCAGGTCATTCTTGTGGGCGGGTCGACCAGGATCCCAGCCGTACAGAACCTGGTACGCCGCATGGCGGGTGGCCGGGACCCGAACATGACCGTCAACCCTGACGAGGTGGTGGCGATCGGCGCCGCTGTCCAGGCAGCGATCATCAAGGGCGAGGTGAAGGACGTACTTCTGCTCGACGTCACGCCGCTGTCGTTGGGGCTGGAAACCCTCGGCGGCGTGATGACCAAGGTCATCGAGCGCAACACGACCATCCCGGCGCGTCGTACGGAGATCTTCAGCACGGCCGAGGACAACCAGTCCGCTGTTGATGTCGTGGTTCTTCAGGGCGAGAGGGAGCGTGCGAGTGATAACCGGGTGCTGGGCCGATTCCGCCTCGAGAACATTCGGCCCGCGCCGCGCGGTGTCCCCCAGGTCGAGGTCACCTTCGACATCGACGCCAACGGCATCCTGCACGTCTCAGCGCGCGACAAGGACACGGGTGCCGAGCAACGGATCACCATCAGCGAGACGTCGAACCTGAACCAGGCGGAGATCCAGCGGATGGTCGCGGACGCCGAGGCCCACCGCAGCGAGGATGCTGCGCTGCGCGCGCAGGTGGATGCGCGCAACGAGCTGGACACCGTGGCCTACCAGGTACGGCGAACGTTGGAAGACAACGCAGGAGCGATTCCGGAGCACGAGCGCGCCCGCGCGGAGCTGTTGCTCAACGACGCGCGCACCGCGCTGGAGGAACAGGCGGACATTGACCGGCTGCGCGCCCTCACCGGGGAGATGCACCAGCTCCTCCAGTCCCTAGCTGCTTCGGCACGGGCTGGCGCCACGGCTGGGGCCTCTGCTGGTTCGGCGGAAACTTCGACTGGAGAATCGAGCGACGACTCCGACGACGTGATCGACGCCGAGTTCACCGCACGCTGATCCGCCATGTCCGAGCAGCAGACCCCCGAGCGCAACGGTGTCGAGCCCGAGCAGCAGACCGCTGAGCGCAATCGTGCCGAGCCAGAGCAGCAGCAGGCTCCGGAGGGCAACCGTGCCGAGCCGGAGTCCGATGCGCTCGAGAAAGCCAAAACACGAATTGCCCAGCTCGAAGACAACTGGCGGCGTGCCGCAGCCGAGTTGGACAACTTCCGCAAGCGATGCGCCAAAGATCTGGTCCGGGCGCGAGAGCAGGAACGTGCCAGAACGGCCGCTGCGTGGTTGCCGGTCGTCGACAACCTGGAGCGGGCCTTGGAGCATGCTTCATCCGATCCGGACCAGATCATCGAGGGCGTACGCGCGGTGTACCAGCAGGCACTCTCGGTGCTTGCTGACCTGGGCTTTCCGCGGCGCGATGACACCGGCAAGGTCTTCGACCCGGCCCTCCACGAGGCCGTCGGGACCATTGCGAACAAGGAGCTCGTCCCGGGCACGGTGGCCCATGTAGTACGTCCCGGGTACGGGCCCGACGACGAGATCCTTCGCCCTGCGGCCGTGGTGGTGGCCACTAGGAGCGATTGATGGCTCGGGACTTCTACGAGGTCCTCGGTGTCGGAAAAAATGCCGACCAGTCCGAGATCCAGCGGGCCTACCGCAAACTGGCTCGGCAGCTTCACCCTGATGTCAACAAGGACCCCTCGGCCGAGGCTCGATTCAAGGAGATCTCCGAGGCATACGACGTGCTCTCCGATCCTGAGCAGCGCAAGCGGTACGACGCATTCGGAGTGGACTTCCGCCGCGTACCCCCCGACGTTAGCCCTGAGGAGTGGCGACGGGCGCAGGCGTACGCGGGCGCCGGTGCGGGCGCGGTGCGGGCGGCCCCTGGCCGCGAGGAAACCCCGGGTCGGGTGGCGTCCAGTTCACCGACGTCGAAGGGGACATCGATCTTGAGGACCTTCTCGGCGGAATATTTGGTGGCCGTGGCCGCACAGCACGAGGTCCGATGCCTGGTTCGGATCAGGAGTTCGAGGCCGAGATCACCGTCGAGGAGGCCTACCACGGAACCCAACGCAGTCTCACCATCACCGGCCCTGATGGGCAGCGCACGCTCGATGTGAACATTCCGGCCGGAGTGGTCGACGGGCAGCGCATCCGGCTGCGCGGGCAGGGCGGCCGGGGCACCGGCGGCGCTGAGCCTGGCGACCTGTATTTGATCATCCGGATCGCACCGCACCCGCGCTACCGGGTTTCCGGCCGGGATCTCTTTGCGACGCTGCCGCTTTCACCGTGGGAGGCTGCGCTGGGCGCAACCGTCCCGGTCGATACTCCCGGAGGCCCCGCAACCGTCAACGTGCCGCCCGGCACGTCGAGCGGCCGCCGGCTGCGCCTGAAGGGTCGTGGGCTGCCGAACCGCCGAGGCGAACCAGGGGACTTCTTCGCCGAGGCTCAGATCCGGGTGCCATCGTCTCTGACACGGGAAGAGAGACGGCTCTTCGAGGAGCTCCGAGAGCGCTCCACCTTCAACCCGAGGCGGCAGCGATGACCATCGAGCGGAGATATGCGCTTGCTCGTCCGTTCCTACTGAGCCTTGACAGCTATGCACGTCTCACTGGCGTACATCCTGATCTTGTGCGGCGCCTCACCACTCTCGGGCTGCTCGAGATCACTCGGGATGCTCAAGGTGGCCTCTGGTTCGAGCCGTCGCAGATTTCCGCGATGGCAAGAATTCAACGACTGCACAGGGAACTGAACCTTAACTACGCCTCGCTCGGCTTGATCATCGACCTGCTCGATCGGATCGCGCAGCTCGAGCGGTTGCAACGGCGCCACGCTGCCAGAGGAGGAGATCGATGGACCTGAACCGCTTGACCCAGAAGTCGCAGGAGGCATTGCACGACGCGCAGACCAAGGCGCTCCGTTTCGGCCACACCGAGGTGGACGGAGAGCATCTGCTCCTGGCATTGCTGGACCAAAGCGAGGGCCTGGTCGGGCCCTTGCTTGCCCGCGCGGGGGCGGATCCGGACCGGCTGCGCGAGGACGTGGAGGCCGAGCTACGGCGTCGACCCCGCGTTTCCGGTCCGGGTGCGGCGCCCGGTCAGGTGTTCGTCACCCAGCGGCTCTCCCGCTTGATCGAGAGCGCCTCCCGGGAGGCCAATCGGCTCAAGGACGAGTACGTCTCGGTGGAGCATCTGGTTATTGCCCTGCTCGATGAGGGGTCATCATCGGCGGCTGGCAGGTTGCTGCAGCAGCATGGCCTGACACGCAACGGCTTCTTGTCAGCGTTGACCGAAGTCAGGGGACATCAGCGGGTCACGTCGGCGACGCCGGAGGGTACGTACGAGGCGCTCGGCAAGTACGGCCGGGACCTGGTGGCGGAGGCGGCGGCCGGCCGGCTGGAGCCGGTGATCGGACGTGACGCCGAGATCCGCCGTACCATCCAAATCCTGTCCCGCAAGACCAAGAACAACCCGGTACTCATCGGTGAGCCGGGCGTCGGAAAGACCGCGATTGTCGAGGGACTAGCCCAGCGGATCAACAACGGGGACGTTCCCGAGGGTCTACGCGACAAGACCGTCTTCGCTCTGGACATGGGTTCGCTGGTCGCCGGAGCGAAGTATCGCGGTGAGTTCGAGGAGCGGCTGAAAGCTGTCCTCAACGAGGTGAGCAGCGCAGAAGGCCGGATCCTGCTCTTCGTTGACGAACTGCACACCGTGGTCGGCGCGGGCGCCGCGGAAGGTGCCATGGATGCGGGCAACATGCTCAAGCCGATGCTGGCCAGAGGCGAGCTGCACATGATCGGCGCGACCACGCTCGACGAATATCGCACCCACATCGAGAAGGACGCGGCACTGGAGCGCCGGTTCCAGCCGGTACTGGTCGACGAACCGAGCGTCGAGGACGCCGCTGTCGATCCTGCGCGGGCTGCGGGAACGCCTTGAGGTGTTCCATGGCGTCAAGATCCACGACGGAGCGCTGGTGGCGGCGGTAACGCTGAGCCACCGCTATATCTCCGACCGCTACCTACCCGACAAGGCGATTGACCTGGTCGACGAGGCGTGCGCGATGCTGCGTACCGAGATCGACTCGATGCCCGCCGAGCTGGACGAGCTGACGCGGCGGGTGACGCGGATGGAGATCGAGGAGGCCGCGCTGGCCAACGAGGAGGACACCGCGAGCAAGGCCCGGCTCGAGGAGCTGCGGCGCGATCTGGCGGACGCGCGAGCCGAAGCCGACGCTATGCGGGCCCGGTGGGAGGCAGAGCGTACGGCGCTGCGGGAGGTCCAGGCGTTGCGGGAGGAGCTGGAGCAGGTCAGGCAGGAGAGCGAACAGGCTGAGCGTGACTACGACCTGAACCGGGCCGCCTCACTCCGGCACGGCAAGATGCCGGAGCTACAGCGGCGGCTCGAGGCCGCCGAGGCGAGGCTGGCAAGCAAGCAGGGAGAGCATCGGCTGTTGCGCGAGGTCGTGACCGCGGACGAGATTGCGGGAATTGTGTCGCGGTGGACCGGCATCCCGGTCACCCGGCTGCAAGAGGGTGAGCGCGAGAAGCTGCTGCGCATCGACGAGGTGCTTCACGAGCGGGTGGTCGGCCAGGACGAGGCGGTTCAGCTGGTGGCCGATGCGATCATCCGTGCCCGATCCGGCATCAAGGATCCGCGTCGGCCGATCGGCTCGTTCATCTTCCTGGGCCCCACCGGTGTCGGGAAGACCGAGCTCGCCAAGAGTCTCGCGGCTGCCTTGTTCGACACCGAAGAAAACATGGTCCGCATCGACATGACCGAGTACCAGGAGCGGCACACCGTGAGTCGGCTGGTCGGGGCTCCACCCGGGTATATCGGCTATGAGGAGGGTGGCCAGCTCACCGAGGCGGTACGGCGCAAGCCCTACTCGGTGATCTTGCTCGACGAGATCGAGAAGGCCCATGTCGACGTGTTCAACACACTGCTCCAGGTGCTGGACGACGGCCGGCTGACCGACTCTCACGGCCGTACGGTCGACTTCCGCAATACCGTGGTGATCATGACCTCGAACATCGGATCGGAGTTCTTGATGCAAGGGGTGACGGCGCAGGGAGAGATCAAGGAGGATGCGCGCCGCATGGTGCTGGGTGCCTTGCGCAACCACTTCCGGCCGGAGTTCTTGAACCGGGTCGACGAGATCGTGCTCTTCAAACCCCTTACTCTGGGCGAGATCGAGTTGATCGTGGACCTGCTCCTCAACGACCTGCGCGCGCGGCTCGCGGAGCGCCGGATCGGCCTGGTGATCACCGAGCCCGCGCTGCGGTTCATCGCCGAGCAAGGGTTCGACCCCTCGTACGGCGCCCGACCGCTGCGACGTTTCATTGCCCGCGAGGTTGAGACCAGAGTTGGCCGAGCACTTCTGCGGGGTGATCTGCCCGAGGGTGGCGAGGTCTTTGTCGACCTCGTGGACGGTGAACTCATCGTCATACCCCGGAGCGGGCCGCCGGAGGAGAGAGAAGCGGCATGAGCGCGAACGTCGAGAACTCCACGACGCAAGTCGTGGTGTGTTCGAACTGTCAGACCAAGAACCGCGTTCCGGCTGTCGCGCATGGGGTGCCCCGCTGCGGAAAGTGCCACGCACCGCTGCGCTGGGTGGTGAACGCCTCCGACGTGGACTTCGGCGATGTTGTGGAGGCCTCGACCATCCCAGTGCTCGTCGACATGTGGGCGCCCTGGTGTGGTCCCTGCCGGATGGTGAGTCCCGTGCTCGAGCAACTCGCGGGCGAGTTCGCGGGGGGACTGAAGCTGGTCAAGGTCAATGCCGACGAGGCGCCGGGGTTGAGCCAGCGGTTCGAGGTGCTGGCGATCCCGACCCTCATCCTCTTCGAACGCGGCAAGGTGCTCGATACGCAGGTGGGAGCCGCTCCTGCTGCCGTGCTGCGGCAAATGGGTGACCGAAAAGCTCGATTTGAAGACATGACTACTGGTTGGGCTCCGAGTATCCCGGACCCCCATCTCGCGCCTCGTTCGGCCAGTCGGCCCTCCCAGGTCGGATGGTTGTGAGGAGTGCCTTCGGCTAGGCACGCCATGGGTGCATCTTCGACAGTGCTCGACATGTGGTCGGGTCGGCTGTTGCGACTCCTCGCCCATGCGGCATGCCCGCGCCCACGCTGCGACGACCGGCCACTATGTCGTCAGGTCTCTGGAGCCGGGAGAGAACTGGAGATGGTGCTATGCCCACGAGCAGTACGTCTGATTTCCTGGCACCCGAGCAGCCGGAGACGCCGGACGTGGCCGGTGCCTACCCCAGGCTCACCGACGAGCAGCTGATGTTGCTCCGCCGGTTCGGCGAGAGGAAGGCACTGCCCAAGGGTGCTGCCCTGTTCTGCGAGGGGGACCGGGACTGCGACTTCTTCGTCCTTCTCGACGGTGCAGCGGCGGTTGTGCAGGAGACAGACGGTGCTCCCCGGCTCATCGGGGTGCACGGTCCGGGCCGCTTTCTCGGCGACCTGTCGCTGCTGACAGGTCATGCGGTCTACCACACCGCCATCGCGCAGGACGACGTGGAGGTTCTCGCGGTCCCGGTGGACCGGCTCAAGGAGGCCGTGGCCGAAGATCCTGCGCTAGGAGACCTGATCCTCCGTGCGTTCATGGTCCGCAGGTCGTTGGAGTTGGGAATCGGCGCCGGCCTCCGGATCATCGGCTCCCGATTCACGGCCGATACTCGCCGGCTACGAGAGTTCGCCAGCCGGAACCGTGTTCCGCATCGCTGGATCGACCTGGAGCAGGACAAGGAAGCCGAGGCCATACTGCAGCGACTGGACATCCCCCCCAAGCAGACCCCGGTTGTGATCTGGAAGGGAAACAACGTCCTGCGCAATCCCAGCAACGTTGAGCTGGCGCGCCTGATCGGCCTGCGGGCGGTGCCGGATCGCACCGCTCATGACATGGTGGTCGTCGGTGCCGGCCCCGCCGGGCTTGCCGCAGCGGTGTACGGAGCATCCGAGGGCCTTTCCACCGTGGTGCTGGACCAACTTGCCACGGGCGGGCAGGCGGCGACCTCGTCACAGATCGAGAACTACCTCGGTTTCCCCGCGGGCATTTCCGGCGCCGAGCTGGCAGACCGGGCGGTCGTGCAGGCTCGCAAGTTCGGTGCTGTCTTCACTATCCCGGGCGAGGCGCAGTCGCTCGACTTCGCCGACGGATATCACCGGCTACGACTCGCCGATGGTGAGGAGCTGACCGCGCACACGGTGATCTTGGCGACGGGCGTCCACTACAAGCGGCTGGACATCCCGGGTATGGAGCGTCTCGAGGCACCCAGCGTGTACTACGCAGCGACCGAGAGCGAGGCGCAGCTCTGCCGGGGTGACCCCGTGACCGTCGTCGGCGGCGGTAACTCCGCTGGTCAGGCGGCGATCTTCCTGGCCAGGCGGGCGTCGGCGGTGAACCTGGTGATCCGCCACGGCGACCTCAACCGGGACATGTCCCGCTATCTCGCCGACCGGATCAGGCGTACGCCGCGGGTGAAGGTCTGGCGGAGTTGTGAGGTATGCGAACTCTTCGGGGACACCGCCATGACAGCGGTCGAGATCCACGACCTTGCAACTGACGAGCGGCGGGTCGTCGACTCGTCGGCACTGTTCCTGTTGATCGGGTCGGTGCCGCACACCGCTTGGCTCGACGGGCAGATACCGCTGGACGAGAAAGGGTTCGTGCTCACCGGATCTTCCGGGAACGGCTACAGAAGCATGCTCGAGACCGGCCGGGCGGGCGTCTTCGCTGTCGGTGACGTACGGAGTGGCTCGGTCAAACGCGTGGCGTCTGCGGTCGGTGAAGGCGCGATCGCCGTCCGGCTGGTCCATGAGTTCCTGGACACCATCGAGCGGCGCTGACCCGCTACAAGGATGGCCGGATCGCGTACGTCGATCCGAGCGGAACTCGTTCCGTAGCTCCGTCTCGCGAAACCGCCGGCAGGTCAGCGGCGCGTGCTCACCAGGGACACACCCGTGCCGCTCACGAGAACTCACTTAACCGCTCAGCGACGATGATCCTGGCCGCGGCCTCGATGAGCGCGAGGTGGGAAAAGGCCTGCGGAAAGTTGCCGAGGTGTCGACCGGTGTCGACGTCGAACTCCTCGGCGAAGAGCCCGAGCGGCGAGGCGACCCGCAACAACCGCTCCATCAGGTCACGAGCACGCTGCTCCTCGCCGATGATCGCCAGCGCGGACACGAGCCAGAACGAGCAGATGAGGAAGGTGCCCTCCTTGCCCGACAGGCCGTCGTCAGTCTCGCCGGTGCGGTAGCGCAGCACGAAGCCGTGTTCTGTCAGCTCGTCATCGCCAGCAGCGCCCGGCCAGCGCGCCGCACAGCCTCCCGGACCATTAGCATCACGTTCACCGAGCGCGGTCAGCACCGCGGCCGCCAGACCTTCGAGGCGGCGTCTCGGTCGGCATGGTATGTGCGCATTGCCGCCCGGGCATCTAACGCTGAGCGCCGCACCGCTTGCCTCACCGACTGCTGACTCATCGCATCTCCCCTATCGACACCGGCCTTTCACTCAGCCGTAAGCAGCTGCCGACGACTCGAGCGGTCATCACCGACGATGTCGACCTGGTTCACGTACCCCCAGCCGACCTCAAAATCCCATGTGCGACACACCTGATGCACCGCCGGAAGTAGCTCGGGTCGGCCTGACCGCCCCGGCGGCATGTACCCCCTTCGGTGGGTGTGACGATGAGCATCCACAAGCTCACAGCGGGGTCCGGGTATGACTACCTGACCCGGCAGGTCGCGGCGTTGGACGCGACCGAGAAAGGTCACACCGGGCTGGCGTCCTACTACACCGAACGGGGTGAGACGCCGGGGGTGTGGATCGGCTCCGGCATGGACGGAATCGACGGCCTCACCGCTGGCGACCCGGTGACCGCGGAGCAGATGCGAGCACTGTTCGGCTGCGGTCTGCACCCATTGGCCGAACTCCGCCAGCAGCAGCTGGAAGGACCGGACCTCTCTCGAGCGCGACTTCCAGGAGGTGACCCGGCTGGGGCGCCGTTCAAGATCGTCGATGGTGAGGTCAGCCCGTTCCGGCTCGAGGTCGCCAAGACGCATCGCGGCGATCAAGACGGCGGCTGGCCTGCCGGCCGGCGCTCCGCTGCCGGCCGCTGATCGGGCGCGGGTGCGGACCGAGGTGGCCCGGGAGTTCTTTCGCGCCGAGCATGGCCGCGAGCCGATGGATGCGCGGGAGCTGGCGGGACAGATCGCGAAAGACTCCCGGCCGCGGACACAGACGGTGGCCGGCTATGACTTGACGTTCTCCCCGGTGAAGTCGGTGTCGACCTTGTGGGCGGTCGCCGATCCGGCGGTGGCGGCGGTAATCGAACGGGCCCATCAGGCCGCGGTCAAGGACGCGCTGGCATTCATTGAGAAGCATGCCCTGTTCACCCGGACCGGGCCACAAGGGATCCGGCAGGTCAACGTCCGGGGCCTCGTCGCGGCCGCGTTCACCCACCGCGACAGCCGGGCCGGCGACCCGGATCTGCACACCCACGTCGCGGTGGCGAACAAGGTGCAGACCCTCGACGGGCGGTGGCTGTCGATCGACGGACGGGTGCTGTTCAAGGCGAAGGTTGCCGCGTCGGAGACCTACAACACCGCGCTCGAGCAGCACCTCCGCGACACCTTCGGGGTGCGGTTCGCCGAACGGCCCGGCACCGATCCGGCCAAGCGGCCGATCCGGGAGATCGTCGGTGTCGACCCCCGACTGAACCAGCGCTGGTCGACCCGCCGCGCCCACATCAACACCCGCCGCGGCGAACTGGCCATCCAATTCCAAAATGATCATGGCCGGCCACCGACACCGGTCGAAGCATTGCATCTGGCCCAGCAAGCGACATTGGAGACCCGCGACGCCAAACATGAACCCCGGTCGCTGGCTGAGCAACGCGCGACCTGGCTGAACGAAGCCGCAGCGGTGTTGGGTGGGCGCGGGGCCGTCGAAGTCGATGGTGCGGACGGCGTTGGCGCCACGCCGCCGCGGCCACCACGATCGTCGACCCGCACTGGGTCGCCCAGACGGCTGATCGGGTCCTGGCCGTGATGGAGGAAAGCCGCTCGACCTGGCAGATGTGGCATGTCCGGGCCGAAGCGCAACGACAGGTCCGCACCACCGACGAACCCCCGAGCGCCGATGCATTGGTCGACCTGCTGGTCGATGAGGTGCTCACATCGCCGCTCCGTTGCCCTGGCTCGCGCCGGACGACGGCATCGAGGAACCCGAGGTGTTGCGGCGGGTCGACGGGTCCTCGGTCTACACCGTCGCTGGCGCCGACCTCTACACCTCGCAGCGGATCCTCGACGCCGAGCAGCGCCTCATCGCCACCGCCGGACGCCGCGACGGGACAGCCGTCGACCGTCGGCGGTGGATCTGGCGTTGCTGGAGATGGCGGCGAACGGCACCGCGCTGGATGCCGGGCAGGCGGCACTGGTCCGGCAGATGTGCACCTCCGGGGCACGGCTGCAGCTGGCGATCGCCCCGGCCGGCGCCGGGAAGACCACCGCCATGCGCGCCCTCACCTCGGCCTGGACCCAGGACGGCGGCGAGGTCATCGGGCTGGCCCCGTCCGCCGCTGCGGCGGCTGTCCTTCGCGAACAGACCGGCATCCGCGCAGACACGCTCGCCAAGCTCACCTGGTCGCTTCAGCGCGGCGAGCTGCCCGACTGGGCGGCCCGGATCGGTCCGTCGGACCTTGGTGGTCATTGACGAGGCCGGGATGGCGGACACCCTCACCCTCGACCGCGTCGTCCAGTTCGTCACGCGCATGGGTGGGAGTGTCCGGCTGATCGGTGACGACCAGCAACTCGCCGCCATCGGCGCCGGCGGCATCCTCCGCGACATCAAACACACCCACGGCGCCCTCCAGCTCACCGAGCTGCACCGCTTCACCCACCCCGCCGAAGCCGCCGCTTCGCTCGCCCTCCGCGACGGCGACCCGGCCGTCACTCGACTTCTACCTGAACCACGGCCGGGTGCACGTCGGCGACCTGGCCACCACCACCCAGGACACCTTCCAAGCGTGGGCCGCAGACCGGGCGGCCGGGCTGGATGCGATCATGCTCGCCCCCACCCGTGAACTGGTCGCCGACCTCAACCACCGCGCCCGCACCCACCGACTCGAACGGCACCCCGCCGGCCGAGAAGTTCAGCTGGCCGACGGGAACCAGGCCAGTGTCGGGGATGTGATCATCACCCGCCGCAACGACCGCCGGCTCCGCCTTTCGGCCAGTGATTGGGTGAAGAACGGCGACCGCTGGACCATCAGCCACATCAGCCGACACGGCGACCTACGGTCCGGCACACCCGCAGCCAGCTCACCGCCCGGCTCCCCGCCCAATACGTCCGGGAGTCCGCCGAGCTGGGGTATGCGACGACCATCCATGCCGCCCAAGGGGTCACCGCCGACACCATGCACGGCCTGGTCACCGGTCAGGAATCCCGGCAGCAGCTGTACACCATGCTCACCCGCGGACGGACCGCCAACCACCTGTATCTGCAGGTCGTCGGCGACGGCGACCCGCACACCGTCATCCGACCCGAAACCGTCGCACCCCGCACCCCCACCGAGACTGCTCGAACAGATCCTGACCCGCGACGACGCCCCCACCTCAGCCACCACCGTCCTGCGCGAACTCAGCGATCCTGCGGCTCCGGCTGCATCAGGCGGTGCAGCGCTACACCGACGGGCTGCACGCCGCCGCCGAACAGCTCATCGGACCCCGCGGTCGTGGACGCGCTCGACCGCCGAGCCGACCAGATCGTGCCCGGCGTCACCGACGAGCCAGCCTGGCCGACCCTGCGCACTGACCTGATCGCCCTCGCCGCGGAAACTGGCGAACATCCCCTGGTGCACCTCCAACAAGCCGCACTCGGGCGGGACCTCAGCACCGCCGGCGACATGGCCGCCGTCCTGGACTGGCGCCTCCCCGAACCCGCACCCACCCAGATCAGACCACCACTGCCCTGGCTACCCGGAATCCCCAAGCGATCCAAGATCACCCCGACTGGGGTCACTACCTGGCCCAGCGATCCCAGCTGATCACCGACCTCGCCCATGACGTCCGACGCCACGCCCTCCACGACGCAACCCAACCCGCATGGGCACCGCCGGGCCGACCGTTGAGCGCCGCCCTCATCGGCGAAATCGCCGTCTGGCGGGCCGCCAACGGCATCAACCCCCAAGACCATCGACCCACCGGACCCGCACAACTTCAGACTGCCTCGATCGAATGGCGACAACGCCTCGAGCAGAGCATCGCCCATGCCAGTGCCGACCCGGCCGGTCTGGATGCCCCCAGGCGGCAAGCTGCAGCCAGAACCTTGCGAAGTCGCCAGCACGACAATCAAGACCACCGGCCAGATCGGTCAGAGGTCCACCGTGGGTCGCTGCCACCCGGCCGCTAGACGTAGTGCCCTAATCAGGTCGATGTCGAACCAACACAGTCGCTGCCTCAACCGGTGTCCTCGATGTCAGTCGCAGAAATTGCCGTAACGCCGCCTGAGCTGCCCGATTCTGGATCTGTCCGCCAAGCCAGGCTGCGAGCGCTCCTCCGGCCATGCGACACAGTCGAGATAACGTTGCCGAGATAACGTCGACTGTCGAAGCCGTCTCTTCAATACATCAGGGCCGGCGCAAGCGCTGGGCGGAACATCAGGGCCGGCGCAAGCGCTGGGCGGCGGCGCGCGTCCTCCATTCGGTCCGGCCCGCGCCGCCATGCCCTTCCCGCTCGACACCGCCATCACTGCGACCATCTTGAGAGGCGCCTGCTCATCGGACGGTCATCGCCGAGACTGCTCCCGATAAACGATCGAATGGCATCGAACGCCTGTCTAGAGGAGGCGCTGACAGCGGTAGAGGACCTTGGCCCGGCCGACCGTCCAGCACTCCTCGGCCTTGTTACATAATCTGCGCCGCGCCGGTGAGATGTGACTGGGCAGCCGCCTCAATGATGCGCTGCACTTCGTGCCCGTCATGGAAGTTCGGTGCTATTTCCAGGTCATTGGCAATCGCGTCGACGAAGAGCCGGGGACCGATCGATTCTCGCTGAAATACGTCGAAGGCTTGCTCCCGATCCGCGCCGCCGAAGTACTCGTCCGGGATGGTAAGTGTCTCAGCCTGCCCCGCCCCGCGTCGGACACCGGCAATCTCTGAGACGGGTGGATTCGGTCCGGTCCACGGATCACACCTTGTCTCAAGGGTTCCATCATGACCACTGATGATCACGGTCTGTCCCGTGCGCGATAGTCCTGGGCCGACAATGTTCGGCAACCCGACATGAATCACTGCATGGGCACCGCTCGCAAAGTCCAGCAGCACGCACGCAGAGTCGCTGGCATTCTTCATCGACCGCCCGTCCGGCCCAGCCCGCTGAACAAACGTGCGCAAAGATCCACTCACCCGGACTACCTCGCCCAGATACCAACGGGCCACGTCGATCATGTGAGCGCCGAGCTGACTTACCGCACCCTTCGCCCGCCGCGCGTCAGCCGCCCAGTGGTACGAGTTGACATCTTGCGACGGTCCCCAGCCTGTCGGCCAAAAGAAGTAGCCGTGATACGCCTCCCCGACATATCCGTCATCTAGCAGCGTCTTGACATAGCGGTAATGCGGCAACCCGCGATTGGTGAACTGCACCATGTGCTTCACTCCGGCGCTGGCGGCGGCGGACAGCATCTCTCCAGACTCAGCCGCAGTGAACGCCATCGGCTTCTCACACAGCACATGCAACCCGGCCTGCAACGCGGCCATAACCATCGGATGGTGAAGGTCTTCCGGCGTCACCACTGCGACAGCATCCAGACTCGCTCGATCGATCATGATCTGATAGTCGGCAAACACCTGCTCCACGCCATGTCGCTCGGCCAAGGCTTCAGCACGCTGTTGATCACGGCCACAGATGGCGGCCACGACCGCCCCACCATGAGACTCAAAGCTGGGTAGGTGAAAGTCGGCGACCCATGCGCTGGTCCCGATCAGGCCAACCCGAATCTTCGCTGTCATGGCTCATCCTCAGTCTGCGTCGTACTGCGTACGCGTCGCCCAGGCGGCCTCCGAGTGAGCTGCGCCTGACCAGACTAGCGATCAGCTGATCCAGGACGGTGTGTTCCCAATCGATGCGATCCGGACCGACCAACGACGTACCCAGGGACGCACGCAACCCTCGACAGAGGGCGGACCGGATTTCGACCGCCGGGAAGGTTCAGGTGGTGCCTGTTAGGACATCAAGTAGGTCCGAATACGACTCGTCACGGACGATCTTGCCGTCGACGACGCGGGTTCTGGCCAACCCCTTGAAACTGATCCTTTGGCCTGTGGGCGCGACACCCATCAACTCGGCTGGTGGATTCCGGTAACAGTCCACGGGACGACAACCTGTTCACCCTCGGCAATCAGGTCACTCATCGACAGTTTAAGATCGCCGATCGCTGCGTGCATCGTCTCCACATTGCGCTTCGCGTCGTCAGTGTGCATGCCGTCACCCAGCAACTCATCGATGACTGAGGTCTTCTTGCGGTTCCGCCGTTCATCGAAGTACCGGTAGACCAGCGCTTGTTTGCGTCCGTGGACATTGGTGCTTCCCTCCGTTGGGTTGTTCCGGATGATCGAGCTGTAAGCCCGTGGGGTGAGGAGTGGGCTGCAGCACCGGCGGCCCTGGTCACAGGAAGTTTCACGCTCAGGGAGCCGTCAACCAGTGCGGAAGGCTTCTCCCTTTCCATGCGGCAGCGACGGCGCGCAGTCCCGGCGTGACCTCCGCCGACCGCGTACCGCGCGTGTGACCAAGTGGGTGACAACGGGATTCGACTGCGTGGGCCGTCGCTAACCGTTGGCGTAGATTGAAACGGCGGTAACTCAAGCTGCGACAACATGAGGCCGACCGTGAGTGAGTCCAGCGGACCCAGCGATTGGAACCAGAAGATCATCGAGGAGTTCCGCGCAAACGCAGGCAAGGTCGGGGGCTATTTCGAGGGTGCGCACATGATTCTCATCCACCATGTCGGCGCGCGCTCAGGCAAGGAGCGGGTCAACCCTGTCACCAATCTGCTAGACGGGGATGACATGGTCATCGACGCGACCAAGAGCGGGGCTCCGACCAACCCGGACTGGTACTACAACCTGAAGGCACCCCCTCGAATCACGGTCGAGGTTGGGACCGCGACCTTCTCGGTCGAGGCCGCTGAGGTGACGGGCGAAGAGCGCGACGAACTTTGGGGCGGCTCGTCGAGTTGCGGCCAGGGTTCGCCGCATACGAGACCAAGACGTCACGCATCTTCCCCATGTTCAGGCCTGACGCGTCTCTAGTAGCTGGCGTCAAACCGTCCCGATGCCTGTTCGCCTCACTGAACTGTGCCGCCTCCGGACCCCAGAGTGCGAAGGGCCCAGGTTCCGCGGCGCGTCAGTGCCGCGTGGGCATCACTAATCGACCTGATACGGAGCAGTCGAAAGACAGGGGCCTGCGGGACTCCCGAGCCCCAGAAACACCGTGATGGAGTGCAAGACCACGCAAGGCTTCCTGACTCTCCGGGAGCGGCGATCTTGCGGCTCGCACGCTTGAGCTGGACAGGCGAGAACGTCCTGACAAAACAGTGGTCGCGCCCATATCCGGCTGGCCTCCCCATTGACAGCAACGCTGACAGCAACGCGACCGTCCTGCGAACGATCCGTGGCGGACCGGCGCAGCCGATCTGAGCGTGAAACGGACCCCTCCGGACGGTCCTGGACGCCCTGCCTGGATCTACGGATCAGAAGGTTGGGGGTTCCATCCCTCCGGGTGCGCATAAACCTCTGACTAGCGGAAACGCTGGCCAGAGGCTCGCCCGCATGCAGCCTGCCCCGGCAGGTCGAGAACGGACGGGGCGCGGACGCGGTCGAGGGCGCATATCCGCATCGCCGGTCGTGTGGTCACCGGCCGAGCATCGGGGCCGCGGGCCAGGTTTGCGGCCGGCTTTCGGCTGTGGACAACTGCGCGGCCGTCCACAGCACACCGTCCTGCAGTTTGGCAGGCTACGACCCGGCATGTGCAGGACGGATCAGGACGGGCGATGGCCGACGGCGCCGAAGATCGGGAAGAAGACGGTCGGCGGGTCGGCCGTGAGCGCGATGATCGCGGAGTCCCACCGCGCGATGTCGGCGTTGGAGGCGAATCCCGCGGCCTTCATCGCCTCGCGCGCGGCCCACGCCGGTGGCCGGAACTCACCGGTCGGCACGAGGACCTGGATCCAGCCCTGGTAGGCGACGACCTCCAGGCCGGCCGCCGTCAGCAGCCGACTCAGCCGGAGGCCGACCTCGAGATCGTTCCCGCGGGCGGCGTGAAAAGCACGGTACGTCTCGTCCAGCGACTCGACGTCGGGATCGGACGGGCGCACCCGGAACATCGAGGCGTCAACGTCGACCAGGTACAGGTGGCCGCCTGGGCGGACCAGGGCCGCCAGATGGTCGACGATCCGCTGTTCGGTGGGTCCGTTGTGTCCCAGGACGTGCCGCACCATCGCCACGTCCACCGAGCCGTCGGGCAGCCCCGTCGCCTCTGCCTGTCCGACCTGCACTGTCGCGTTTGGCCAGAGGTGGGCGTCGATCATGGCCTGCGCCGCTGCGACGGTTCCGGCGTTCCCGTCGACTCCGACGAGGCGACCGGCGGGCCCGATCGCGTCCATGATCGCGGGGAACAGCGCGCCGGGGCCGCAGCCGATATCGGCCACCGTCGCGCCGGGCGTGATGCCCGCCGACTGCCAGAGGTCCTCCTCACTCTGCCGGGCAACGTCGGCCATGAACCGGTAGCGCCGCAGTTCGTCCTCGCTAAGCGTGAGCAGGTAGCCCGACGCCCCTCCCGCGGCGGTCATGCCCGCAGCGTAGTCGGCCGCAGCAGACGTTCACCGGCGCGCGGCAAACCAGCCGCAGGTAACCCCTGCGACCGGACATCCGGGCTCCACGGCAGACCGGTCTTGACAGCCGGAGATCGCCAGCACACCTTTTACCCCTTATGGGAGTGGGCAACTCGAGCCCACGTTGCCGTTGGGGGTGGAGCCTTGGAAGATCGTCTCTTGTATCGCGTGACCGAAGTTGCCGTCTTCCTCAACGTCAGCCGATCGAAGGTTTACGAGCTGCTCGCGTCAGGCGACCTGCCATCTGTGAAGATCGATCGCACCCGCTGGTCCGCGGCTCCGACCTCCACGACTATGTCGAGTCGCTGCGGCCTGTCGCCTCAGACGCCGCCACTCCTCCGCCGCGGTAGCGCGCTCGATCAACTATTGTGAGCCTTCGCTGAGCCGCCTGCGATACGCGTGAGCGCATCAAGGTTCTTCTGGTCGGTATCGGGCAGGCTGTGAAGGTACTTCTGCGTGGTCTGGATCTGCGCATGCCCCATCCGGTCCATCACGCCTTTGAGGTCAGCGCCGCCCGCGAGAAGCCACGACGCGTGCGCGTGCCGAAGATCATGTACCCGAACGCCGAAGTCGATGCCCGAGGCTTTGACAGCCGGCAGCCACACTCGGGTTCGGAACGTGTTACGCGAGATCGGAGTGCCCACCTCGGTGCTGAACAGGAGTTCGTCACGCCCAATCCCATGGATCCTGATGTGCTCAGCGACCTCTTCGAGCCACGCTGACCGCACACCAAAGGTGCGCGACTCATTGTCCTTCGGATAGGGCTTGATGATCATCCGCTCACCGGTGCCGGAATGCTTCTTCGAAACCTCGACGATCGTCTCCTCGACGGTCACAGTACGGCGTAGAAAGTCGATGTGCCGCGGCCGGAGAGCAATCAGCTCGCCCCAGCGCATGCCCGTCTCGATCGCTGTTGCGACCAGCAGCCTATGACGCTCAGGTATTGCAGCGATCAGGCGACCGAACTCATCCGGGGTTAGCGTCCTCGTCCGTCGCACGATGATCTTGGGCAGCTCCGTGTGCTCGCACGGGTTGATCAAGATCAGCTGGTCCCGAACCGCACGTTCAAAGATCGAGTGCAGCATGACGTGATACTTGCGAACCGACCGAGGAGATAGTCCCTCCGCAGTGGCCTTGGTCACCCACTCCTGGACCAACGACGACAAGATCCTGCCCATCGACCGGCTGCCGAAGAACGGCAGGAAGTGCCGATCGAGGTTCGACCGGTACGCAGCGCGAGTCGTGGCCTCGAGGTGTTTGCTGGGGAACCAGCTGTTCTCGACATAAGCCTCGAACGTGATGTCACCCAGGGAACGATCCCGCCACCTCCCCTCACGGACCGCCTGCTCTTCACGCTGAGCGGCCCGGAGCGCAGCACGCCGCGACGGGAAAGTTCCGGCCGACCGTCGACTGCCATCGGGGCCCTCGTACACACCTGTGAATGAGGGCGTGCCCTTGTTATCCCGGCGGAACGCGTAGGCCATGATCAACTCCCCGTTAGCGATTCGTTAGCGAACGTTGCCGGATGGTGGTGGATGAGCCTGGACGTAGGTGGAATCCGAAACAATGCTCTGACTAGGGAGTTTATCGCCAATTGAGCCTAAAATCGAGTTCGATGAAGAGGCCAAAAGAGCCCCGGAAATATCGCTCAAAACCCAGAGGTCGGAGGTTCAAATCCTCCCCCCGCTACTACAAAAGTCCTTGTCAGAGTCCCTTTCGGTGTTACGGCGAAAGGGACCTGATCATTCTTGGCAGCAATTTGGCAGCAAACATCGGAGCGCCAGAGACCCGACTCCTTGACCCCCAGATCAGCGGGGACCTGTCTGTGGGGTCTCAAACGATCGTGGATGAAGTAGCCGACATCGATCAAGCAAGCGTTCTGTGATGCCCAGTCGCGGGCGTTGAGCCCAGATTGGGCCCAAGTTCGGCGCTCTGCTCCTTCCATGCCATTGACGTCCGCCTGGTGGCCTCGGCGCGAGGTAAGCGGGCACCTCGTCCGCCGGCGTTCGCTGGAAGGTGCTGTGGCGCGTCATGGACGGTAAGCAGATTGGTAAGCAGTCCCGGACTGACCGTGACACCGTTGCTTCACCTCGCTGTACTCCATTGCTTATTCACCTTCCGCTGGATCCGCGGGCCGCTCAACGTATCGAAGGTGTGCGGAGGGAGAGCACGAAGCGTCGGCAGCGACGGCCCTAGGCTGGTCCCGATGTCAGTACTTCACGCCGTGGGACTACCCAACGTCGGCGTCTTCGGGAGCGTCCCCGCGCTCGTGGAGCTGGCGGTGCTCGCCGAGCACAGCGGCTGGGACGGCGTGCACCTGTGGGACCACCTCCTCTACCACGACCCGGAATGGCCGGTTGCGAGCCCGGTAGCGACTGCCGCCGCCGTGGCTGCCGCAACTCAACGCGTGCGCATCGTGCTGACGCTCACTCTCCCTCGCCGCCAGGTACAGGATGTCGCGCAGGACACCGCCGGGATCGCCGCGCTGGCCGGCGGCCGCCTGACCGTGCTGGGCATCATCGGCTCGATGGACCGCGAGTTCACCGAGTTCGGCCTCGATCCCGACCTGAAGGCGCGGGGTCGTGCCCTCGATGAGCGGCTGGCCCGTGTGCAGGAACTGTGGCGGCAATGGGGTGCGCCGGAGATCCCACTCTGGTGCGGCGGCCGGTGGCCGCGCAAAGCGGGATTGCGCCGGGCCGCCCGCTTCGACGGCGTACTCCTCACCTTCGCGGACCAGCGGAACTCGACGGTGCCGGTAGAGACGTTCGCCGACGCAGTGGGCTTTGTGCGCGAACTCGCCGGCAACCGACCTTTCGACATCGCGGTGGAGGGCGCCACCGAGCCGGGGACAGCTGCCGGGCACATCGCCCCGTACGCCGCGGCCGGCGCAACGTGGTGGGTCGAGGCGATGGGCTGGTGGCGCGGCGCCCTAGCCACGGCCCGCGATCGGATCACCGCCGGCCCGCCCGCCTGAGGAGGTCAGATACACGGTGGCGGGTCACGCCTCCGACGACTCGACAGCGCGAAACCAAGGCTTGACTAGACATCCCACGACCGGAAGCGGTCAAGCTGCAGGGCTCAGTTTGTCTGGTTCGGTATGCCAGGCGAGTTGCTCATCGTAGCGGGTGTGGCTTTCAGGCAGCCGTGGAGGATGCCAACGAGCCGGTTTGCGAGGGTGCGGAGGGCCTGGTAGTGGGTGGCGCCATGGGCGCGCTGTCGGTCATAGAGGGCGCGGGCGCCTGGGGAGTTGTTGAGTGCGGCGAAGGCTTGTAGGAACACGCGTTATCGGGTTCATGCCAAGCGCTCAGCGGCGGTGCAGCCGCTAGGTCACGAGATGTCCCACAAGGCGGTCCACTGGCGGGTAGTAGTGAAGCTCCTCCGGCTCCCTTTCGTGCGCGCCAACACATGTCGTAGCGACCTCGATGACATACACGTCCTCTTGCCGCCCCTGCGATCGCAGTTGTCGAGCCCTTTCGCACATGCTCGGGCCCTGCCGCGGCTTGCTCTGCCGCCGATACGCCGGTGGAGGATCGAGGCATGCTTCTTACTGGCGACGGACATGTGCACAGCGAGTGGTCTTGGGACACTGGCGGCCCGCGGTCAGCTGCGGCCGGGAGAATGGAGGCAATGTGTGGTCGTGCACTCAAGATTGGTCTGCCGGCGCTCGCCTTCACCGAGCACCTCGACCTCACCGGCTGGGTTATCGACCCGGAGGATCTACTTGATCATCTTCGTCCTCTGGTGGGCGATAACGGCCTATTGATTCCAGAACCGCTCGACGTGGCTGGCTACCTGGAGAGTGTTGAGCGGTGTCGACGACAGTTTCTGGAGTTGCGCATTCTCAGCGGGGTCGAGTTCGGCCAGCCCCACATCGACGCAGACAAGGCGCGGCAGCTCGTCGACCTCTCCGCACTGGATCGTGTGAATGGGTCGCTGCATACGCTGCCGATCTCGGACGAATCCGGCGCGCTGCGCTGCGAGCCGATCACCTTATATCGGCAGTGGCCGGCGGAAAGGGTGATCTGGGAGTATCTGGCCGAGGCCCGGCGAATGATCGCCGGCTCGGATGTGTATGAAGTGTTGTCGCACATCGATTACGCGGTGCGCTATTGGCCGGCTCAGCAGGAAGGTCCGTTTAACCCACGGATCTTTGAGGATGTGTTCCGGCTGGTGATGCGCGACCTTGCTGGCAGCGGCAGGGCGTTGGAGCTGAACGTCGGTGGCCCTCTGCGGCCATGGATCCCGCAGTGGTGGAGCGAGGAAGGCGGCCGTGCGATCACGTTTGCGAGCGATGCGCATACGACCGACGCCTTGGCAGACCACTTCTACGAAGCAATGGCAATGGCCGAGCACTTCGGCTTCCGCCAAGGCCGTCAGCCGGAGGACTTCTGGACCCGCTGACAATGCCCGGTCAACGGTCCTCTTACGACGCACCTTCCGGTAGCCCTTCTCAATTGCGACTGTCCGAGACGCCCCGGCTCGATCACGAGAACCGTAGGCCAGTCGGTGGCTGAATAGGCCTCGAAAACATCGTGCCGGCCTGCCCCTCCTGCAACACCAGCAAGTGCAACGACGAAGTCACCGGCTGGCTCCGGCGGAAGCAGCTCGACGAGCGGGCCTTCCTTTCGCGCCACGTCGAACTCCGGATGGCACTGCCGCTGACCTTATCTGCCGAACCGGACGCCGAGCCTGCGGCCCGGAGACGAACCGAGAAGCCTTTCCTTCAGCGCGGTCCACTAGTCGCGCCTCACGGAACGCTCTGATAAGGCATCAGCCAGCTCGGCCACATTGGCCTGTTCGCCCCAACTTGGCATCAGCAAGACCAGCGCGCACCAGATGCACCGGTCAGGACGCTCGCAGATAGCGGCCCCGGGCCGGGCGCAACCTTCGCAACGAGAAGGTCGGACGGATCGGGATGTTGGGCCGACGGAGGCCCACTCCATGGGCGGCGAGGGTCAAGGACCGTCGTCGCCGGAGTTCAACCGACGCTCAGCCCGAACTGCTTACATCGCTCTGATGTCTTCACCAAGCTGAGAGTGTGAGCGGCCAAGCGAGCAGCCTATGGACTGGACGATCATGGACGCCGGTACACGTCCATGGACCCGCCCACACGGGTCGAGCGCTGGATG
>CAVUTQ010000028.1:0-131581 GCA_963744455.1 uncultured Actinomycetota bacterium
GCCGCCCCTGACAAGCGCGGAGACCAGCAAAGGTCTCACCATGAAAAGTCACCTTCAACAACGGCATGGCCATGCCCATCCTCGCAGATCGGCTAGACCGGGGCCTGTGGATCGGGTATCTGGCGGCGGGCGGTCTGGGCAGCGTGACCACAAGCGACGAAGGAGCAGATAGGGCTCTCCTTCTGGTCAGAGGATCGTCACCTGAGTGCCCGGTCAACGGTCGGCTTGCGGCGCATGCGCATAGCCGCCGGGTCGGAAATGGCGGCTTCTGGCGCCGGCTCTCAGGCTCGGCTGTTTCTGGGGTTCGGCTGGCGAGGCTCACTCGGGTCGTAGTCGCACATGACCTTGGCTGCGCCGTGGTAGTTCGTGATCAGGCCACTCTGCCGACGTGTGGTCCGCCGCGCGGGCGTCCAGGGCGGTGATGATGGCGGTCAATTCGCCGAGGAGCCAGGTGCCATCGGTGGACATCCTCTGCGGTGGGTTCCCAGTCTCAATGTCGAGGGCAGTGATGAGTCCGGCTGCGCCCGCTACTTGCGGTCGTGAGCCGAGGCCTGGGCGAGGCGGTAGACCTGCCGCCGCCCCGGCAGGCCCTTGAGTTCGTGCTCGCCGGCGTCCTCGAGCTCGAGATTCGAGCCTTCGAGGAGGCCTACCGCTGGAGCGGAGACGAGCACCTCCCCGGGCTGCGCGAGGGCTGCGATACGGGTGACGGTATGGACCGCGACGCCGCGAACGTTGCCGGCCTGGCGCTCGACCTCGCCTGAGTGGACGGCGGCGCGAATCTGCAGCCCATCATCCTGGGCGCGGTCGCGAATCGCGGCGCCGCAACGGACGGCGCGCGCCGCGCCGTCGAAGAGGGCCAGGAAGCCATCGCCCGTGGTGGTGACCTCCAGGCCGCGGAAGCGGTCGAGCTCGCGGCGCACGCGGTCGCCGTGGCCTGCGAGGATCTCCTTCCACACAGCATCGCCCAGCTGCACAGCCAAGTCCGTCGAACTCACTATGTCTGTCATGAGCAACGTGGCGACGACGCGCTCTCCGGATTCCGGCGGTTTGGCCCAGCCCCGCACGCCGACGAACTCAATGGTCACGTACGGCTCGTCGCCGACGACCCTCGACAGGTGGCCCGGCGGAATGTCGAATGCCTCGCCGGCGTGCACGATGCGGCGCGCGCCGCCTTCCATCTCGATCTCGACCTGGCCCGACAGGGCCACGCCCTGATGGTGGTGCTGGCAGGTCGCAGTGCCGGCGATCGGCTGAACGTGCTCCGACCAGCTCCAACCCGGTTGGTGCACCTGGCGGGCGACGTAGACCTCGCCGAGGACCACCACCTGCACGCTCACTAGCGGTTGCGTGACAAGTTCGTCCGGCTCGTCGAACGACTTGCTCACGATAGCCATCGCGCCAGGATACGGCGTGGAGTGCGTCAGCATGGATCGCGATGAGCGAGATGATCATGATTGCGACGAGTGGCCATCTTGAAACCGTGGCGCACGGCCGATCCGTCGCGGTAGAGGTCGCCCATGATGCACGGATCCCCGAAGCGGTGCAGCTGTCGTTCGGCAGGGTGCTGCATCCCGACGAGGTGCCGGCCCAGCTTGGTCACCACCAAGTGTCGCCAGCCCGACAGGCGGCCAGCGCCAACCGCAGTCCTAGACAGTCGCGGTTGGTGCCGGTTAAACCGTGTCGACATAGATCCGATCGTCGCCGACACCGAGCGCATGCAGGCCGTTGCGCTGGGCGGTGAGATCTTGTTGTTCTGTTGATACGCGCGCATATCCCACCATTAGTTCGTTCATCGACTTGCGATGACGCTTGCAGCCGGCAGCCGTCAACCCCTCCTCTGCCACGGCCCGTAACCCGGGGGTCCGCTTGCGGGACGGGCGCCGTCAGAGTGTGACGCACTGTAGGTGAGCTGCTCGCAGAGAGCCCCCGCAGAGGCATGGGCAAGTCCGAAGTCTTCAAAGACTGGCGGGGCGAGTTCCGGTTCAGGCTCAAGGTCAGCAACGGTGAAACCGTGGCGAGTGGCCGAGAGTTGTAAGACGCGCGCCGGTGCCCATTGTGGCGCGGAGACGGCGAGCGCGCGGCGGAGGATGCCACCATCGAGGATGTTGATTAGCTCAACCGTCACTCAGCGTGGTATGCCTTTCAAACTTTTACGGCGTCGACCTCTGCCGCGGCCGGGATCCTGGCTCTGGTGGACCAGGAAGAGGACATGGACGGTCGGAACATTCGGCACCGATGTCCCTAGCCGGTTGAGACTTTCGACCCTTCCGCTGATCTGCGTGCGCGGCAGGCTGGAGACAGCGAATGGAGGTCCCGATGCTGACAAGAGTGTTGGTATGGAGCATTTTCGTCCTGGCGGTGGCCGTGTTTTGCCTTTTGAGGCCGCAGGCGGCGCGGCTCTTCGTCGGGGGATTCTTCGGCGTGATGGGGCTCGTCGTGCATGGACTCTTGGTGATCACAAATCCGGAGGGGTACGTCAGATTCGCTGAGAAGGCACTGCTCCCTTTCTACCGGCAGATAGGTGTCTTCCTGACTGAACCGAACCCACGCGCCTTCGGGATCGTCATGTTGATTCTCGAGGTGACATTGGCCGCATTGATCCTCAGCCGGGGAGGTTGGGTCAAGGTCGGCATCCTTGGAGCGATCCTGTTCCTAGTCGGCATCAGTCCGTTGGGGTTCGATGTCATGCCGAATCTGCTCCTGGCTGCGGCCCTGGTCTATCTCCTGACTCAAGACTTCCCGCGTGACGCGTTCACCATGCTTCGCGACCGACGTGGCCGCAGCACGCCTACTGCGGTAGGTAATCGCGAACCACAGGGGCACAGCTCCCCCGGCTCGTAACAACGAGACCGTCGACGGGACACGTCGAACCTGAGGCGATCCACCCCCAGACATCGCCGAACTGGCGCTGAGAGGAAGATCTCCTCACCCGTACGCTTCCCGACCCATCATCAGCGCTACATGTCTTCGAAGTATCGGTCGAGGTAGTGAACCGAAACAGATACGGCGATCGCCGGTGGCCTGCATGTGATCGTCCCGCTGGACGGTCGGCTCACGGGACGGCCCAGCGTCCGCAAGACCGACCGCTAGTGACAGCAAGCGTGCCGCATGCCAGATGGGGCAAACACTGGTGGGCACATGCGTCCCGGGACAGGGTGTCCTGGTTGCCCGGCTGTTTATGGCAGAGCCTCTGACCTCCTCAGCGGGGCACTCGTGCCGGATCACCGGCATGCCCATGCTCCATCGAGTAGATCCGCAAGGAGGACGATGAGTCGGATGGATGGTTTGGTCGAGGTTCCGAGTAATGGAATGAGCAGTGGAGCCGCCGTATGGGAGAACAAGCAACTAAAGGGGTCATTGACCGCTACTTCAAGCGCATGGGCGCAGGTGAGGACTTTTCTGACTGCTACACCGCGGATGTGACGTGGACAACGTTCGATGACGGGAGTCTGGTGCACGGGGCCGGCCCTGTACGGGAATATCTCGTAGCTCTGCACGAGAACATGGTTGACGCGCGAACCCGGAGACTGATTTTCGCCGACAGCGCCGCCTACCTTGAAGGTGACTGCGCTGACTCGAGCACCGGCGGTGTCAACCGAGTTGCCTATTGCGTTGCTTACGACGTCACAGGCGACAAGATCACCGCGATGCGTTGCTATGGCGCGATCGCGCATCTAGCGCCATAGCTATTCGGATCGAGTTCGGCTCACTGACGCCCGCTAGCCGGTCCCTTAGCGCAGACTACCGGGCACCTCATGCTCGACCTCAGCTGTCCGCTCGCGGGTCCTTCTGTGACGGCATGGACCCAGCAGACTCCTCGCTGGTCACGTGCGGCCACAGTCAGCCGCGGTTGTGCTTGCTCCGCCAATCCGTCGCCTGGTAGGGATCGGTGATTTCTCGCAGGATTGTCAGCGCCTCCCGAAGCTGTGCAGTCCTGGTCTCGCCGAGATATGCGGTCCATTGGGCCTCGACTTCGGCGACCACTCTCATGCTGGCCTGCACCGCCGCGGCGCCGCGCGGGGCGACGCGAACCAGGCGCGCGCGACCATCCCGCGGATCGGGCGTCCGCTCAACATAGCCGGCGCGCTGGAGCTGGTCGACCAAAAAGCCAACTGTCTGCTTGGTCAGGACGGCCGCCTCGGCGAGGTCGGTGATCCGCGACCCATCCTGGTCTATCCGTTGGAACACCCTCGCCTGGGCGAGTGTGATGTCGTAGCCGGCTGCAGCCAGCGCATCGAGGACCGCCTTCTCCATCGCGCGGTACGGGATGAACAGCAGCAGACCAAGGTTCAACTCGTCCTGCGTACCGGGAGCCGAGCCCGGCGCTTCGCCGTCCAAGGTCGCCACCACCTCTTTACTGATCGATCCAGGCAACTAGTCAGATAATCATACTAAATGGGACCTTCACAAAGTGCCAGCGACAGGTCCGGCGTTCGATTCCTCGGTCTGTTCGGTAAAGCAAGCCGCGGGTTGACATTAGTCAGAATATCTGACTAGAATCGTCAGATCATCGTACCAACTCAGAACTAGTCAATCGAGGGGCGTAGAGGTTATCCGAGATGAAGCGTCCACTGGCGGGCAGCCTCAAACTTGCATCCACCGAGCCCGATTCAAGCCAACCTAAGTTGCCTGGGGCAGCACCAGGCACCTCCACACAGCGAGCACAAGGAGGCTTGATGGATCGAGAGGAGAGCTGGCGGGTAATTACCGAGCAGCGGTTGGGCCTTGCTCGGCTGCTCGAGGGGCTGTCCGACGACGAGTGGGAGCAGCCATCGCTGTGTGCCGGATGGCGCGTCCGCGACGTCGCCGCGCACGTGTCATTGGTGGCCCTGCCGCCATCGCCAGGCTCTGTGCTCGTGGATCTCCTCCGGGCCCGCGGCAACTTTCATCAGCTGAACACCCTGGTCAGCCGGCGTCGGGCGGAGCGCGCGCCAGACCAGCTAATCGCAGACCTGCGCCAGCACGCTGGCTCGCGCAAAATCCCCATCGTGTCTGACCAGCGCAATGTCCTCTTCGATCTTCTCGTCCACGTGCAAGACATTGCGATCCCGCTCGGCGTTGACCTGCCGATGCCTGTCGTTCCCGCAGCTGCCGGAGCCACCCGCGTTTGGTCGATGGGATGGCCATTCTGGGCACGGCGCCGACTCCGCGGGCTGCGGCTGCGCGCCACCGACACCGACTGGTCCGCCGGCGCCGGGGCAGAACTGCGGGGACCGATACGAATGCTTCTGCTGCTACTGACAGGGCGCACCATGACCGCGCTGCCGCACCTCTCGGGCCCCGGCGTGCAGACGATCATCGAGCGCTCCGGGATACCGCGTGCCGAGGCTGACCAAAGCTGATCATCCAGCGTCCACGACAATCCACGAGGACCCAACCCTTAAGACCAATGAGGAGGTTGCAGGATGTACGGGGTCATCACCACTATCCCAGCACCCGTCGAGATGTACGACGCACTGCATGCCGAGTGGCTCAAGCGAGTCGGCGCGACCGTCGACGGCCTGCTAGTACACATCGGGCGAGCCGCGACCGACGGCTTCCAGACGCTCGAAGTCTGGGAGTCAAAAGAGCACTATGACCGCGCCAACACCGACATCGTCTTTCCTCTGATGCGGGAGCTGGCTGGCGATGAGCCTGCACCCTCGACGGAGCCGGCAACGGAAACTTTCGATGTACACGGCCTCGTCATCCCCAGCGGCAACATCCTGATTTAGCCGACTGGGGTGAGTCTGGGATGCGGGCCCGTCATAGCACCCACAGTCGCGTCACGTCGGCCACGCCATGAACGGCCTCGCCCAAGCTGTCGCCCTCATCAGCGCGGTGGTCTACATCGCAGCCGCACCCCTCGAGCTGTTCTTCTTCAGTAGCCCACGAGTGCGAGCTCTCCTCCATGTCGAGGCCGACAACGTCGCCGACGTGCGCATGTGGGCATTCTGCATCGGCTTCCGCAACCTGCTCGCCGGCACCGGCGCGATCATCGGACTGGTCATCCTCTGGACCGGCGATGAGGCAACCGGTCGAGCCATCGTCATAACCGCGCTGTGCTACATGCTCCTCGCGAGTCTCGCCATGGGCATCGCGGATCTGCTCGGACTCTGGCGACCCCGCGGAGGAAGCGTGCTCGGCACCCTCGGATCAAGCCTGCCGCCGCTGGTCGCCCTCGTCGCAGCAGCCTTCTAACCCAGGAAACAGAGTTCTTGAGATCGGCGACCAGCCTGCGGTGCGGGGTCGTCAGGTTGCAATCGGCGACGGTGATGGCGCGTCGAGATCGCGAATGAATTCTCCCACGCGGCGGCCTCCGGGAGGTCAGGCGGGGCAGACGGCCGAGCACCGCATTGACCGCTATTGGTGCGTATGAGCGCGCCCCTTCAAGGGTCGGGTCACGGCATGGATGGTCGCACGGGGACGGGCGAAAGGCCCTGTCATGCCGCGAGGTGCGCGGGTACCAGGAAGCGGTGTCGCTCCTCCTGCAGAGCAGAATGCTGACAACGAGCACCCAGAGCGGGGGGCCGATGACGATTGCGATGAACCCGATGGGGCCGATGATGGTCAGCATCAGGAGGGCGATGACGAGGCTTCCAGCCGAGCCAGGTGGGCAGGACCACCATGCGAATCGCCAGCATGCCAGTCGCGGCGAGGAGCGACGCGCCGGCGATCCCCGCGCCGATGAAGAAGGCGTACTCCACCACGCCAAGCGCCTGTGCGGCGGAGGGCTCCAAACCATCGGCTGCCGACGACGCCGCAAGAACCGGCGTCGAAGTCCCGATCAGCATTGCCGCTGTCACCACCCGCCTCCGAAGGCGATCGCCGTCCAATGACGCGGCTTTGCCTCGACCGCTGACAGCCGCGTCCGCAACATTCCGAGGAACAGGATGAACAGGAAGTCCCCGATGAGTAGCAGCAGCCTCGAAACGAGAATCGCGCCCTCGTTGTCGCTGACGAAGGTCAGCCACTCCTCTCCCGAATCCACGAACAAGTCGGGCACGCCCGGGTCGACGGCAATACCGACTACCCAGAGAACGACTGCGGCGACGCCGACGAGCGGCGCCCACCGCCCCCACGCGCCTCGCGTGGCAACGGACTGGTCGCTGAACTGCGTGCCCATGTCGTGCTCCTCACTCATCGGGCTTCCACGGTGAGGTGGCCTGCTCCCAGGGTCGCCGCCGCGACGCGCAATTGGAATGAGGCTCGCACCCGGACATGCCGCATTCCGCATGGTTACACAGCGCTACCAACCCCTCCGGTAGCGCATCCGGTCAAGATCTCGTATCTTGCGGCTCGCCCAGCTTCGGGAGCCTCTGGCCCGATGACGGGTCGCCTAACGGATTCTTGAAGGCCACTGTGCCGTAGGTTGGGTCGGTGTTGGAGGCATCGGTTCCAATCGTTCTGATTAACGGGATGCAGGCTTCAGCGGATCAGCTCGCACATCCCGCTCTGGTCAACGACGGTCACTTCACTGCGATGCAGGTCCGCAATGGTCGGGTCCGTGGGCTCGCCTATCACCTAGTACGCCTGTGCAGCGCACACGCAGAGTTGTATGGCACCGAGCTCGATGTGGAGTACCTACGGGCTATGATCCGGCGCGCTATGGAGCACCACCCGGATGCGTATCTGCGCGTCAATCTCTACGAATCTCTGCCTGGCCATCCGCAGGTCATGACAGCGATACGGCCGCCTGTTGAGGCCGACGAAAGGGCACAGTCGCTGCTGCCTGTTGCCTATTCGCGACCGTTCGCGCATATCAAGCACGTGGGCTCTTTTGCCCAAATCCGGTACGGCATGCAGGCGAACAGGGCCGGCTACGACGATGCCGTCCTGGTCACCTCGGATGGAAGGGTCTGCGAGAGCACCGTCGCCAACATCGGATTCTTCGACGGCGACGCCATTGTGTGGCCCGAAGGACCCGTTCTGCATGGCATCACCTGGCAACTGCTGGATCAGGTTCTCGGCCAGCGCGGGATCGAGGTCCGCCGGCGACCTGTGAGTCTGGAGTCCGCTGCGAACTTCGCCGGCGCGTTCCTCGCCAACTCCATCGGCGTGGTGCCCGTGTCCCGGATCGGCCAGCACGAGTATCAGTCTGACAACGCCACCTTCACCCATATTCGCCTCACATACGACAAAGTTGCGTGGGATGAAATCTGAATGGAGTAGCGGGTCCACCGTCGTCGCCGGACAGGCTTAAAGCTGGCCATCAGCCGCGCCGGCCGGTTCTCTCTGGGTCCCTTTTGAGCGCGTCTCGCTAGCCGGGCGGCTTGTGCAACAGGTGCCTGCACGCATGACTTCTGGCTTACATGCACGTGTTCCGGTCGCCGGTCGGTGAACGACACAGTTGGTACAGCGGGATGTCCGCTCGGCTGCAGTCGGCTAGCGCTGTGTCGTGAGGCTCAGGCGAGGTCGCGGACCATGGCGTCGCCTTCAGGCCGGAAGCCAACGTCGGTCAGGTAGTCGCCGGCGTTCTGCATTCTGGGTCGTGCGATCACCTTCGGTAGCCCCGCGCGGCGAGCGGACCACCGGGACGGTAGACGAACTCACCCAACGTAAAGCCCTGATACCTCGGCACGACGTAATCGAGGTCGACCTGCGCTGATCCGTCACCTGCGTTTCTCGCCAGCACCAGGCCCACCGTCTCCGATTTAGTGAGGATGAGGAAGCCGAGATCGGTCTGAGCGGCATCATCGCTAGAGAATCCAGGGTTGAAGTGCTGAATGTCAGCCTCGAAGTCGTTCAGTAGGTGCTTCAGGTAGGCCTCTTCGGAGAGATCTCGACCACCTCGAAAGTGTGTGAGTCGTGCCTGCCACGTAGCAGCCGCACGAAAGAAAACCGTTGATCGCGGTGAGCGTCACGTTCAGCGCGACCATCGGCCAGTCCGCGATGGCCGCGTTGAAGATCACCAGCCGCGCCGACGCGACGCCTTTGAACAGTCGCAAACGCAGAATGCGGGTCTGCAGCACCGAGTAGACCAGCAGAGCTGACCCGACCCAACCGAGCACCTCCACCGCTAGCAGGTGTGGCTGCCTCTCGTCCGTCGAGCATCCGCCGAGTACGAACGAGCGGTCCGCCATCGTCGCCGGAAGCAACCCGGCATCGTCATGTCCATGGGCTCAGCCTCGCGGCATGGGTCGGACGAGCGCCAGTAGTGACAACCCTGAGTCGAGTGATGCTCACAAGGGTCAGGGTTAGAGGCGCATGGGATCGTATGGCGGTCGGCTTGCGGCACCCTGACCCTTGGTCACTCTGGCAGGCGCGGCGCCGTGTTTGAGGCCGTCCACCCCAGCTTCGTCAATCGCCCCTGCCGGACGACGATCACAGTCTGGAGTACACGGGCCGGCCGATTCGTCTCGCTTTTGGCCGACCGAGCACTGCACTTCGTACCTGCCGACCTCATCGTGCGGTGGCTGGGTGATCAACCGCCGTCGTCGGGGACGGCGACGGTGATCCCGGCACGCGGGGCCACCGGGTTGTCCATGGCCATCATCGCCGCGCCCGCCTTCTCGAGCGGAATGCGTTCGGCGATCAGCTCTCGTAGATCGAGCCGGCCGTCGGTAATCATCGCCAGCATGGCCGGATAGTCGGCCGCCGACATACCGTGCGAGCCGGCGACCCGCAACTCCCGGGCCACGAGCAGTTCCCACGGCAAGGGGGCTAAGGCGTCGGCGTCGAGCATCAATCCGACCTGAACGTGCTGGCCGCCGCGGCGCAGACCGCTCACCGCGGCCAGCGCCGTCGCCGCCGAGCCCAGTGCATCGACGGTCAAGTGGGCGCCGGCGCCGGTCAGCTCGGCAATGGCGGTGGACGTCTCCGCTACGTCGATCGCTACCGCACCCAACTCGGCCGCCCGCGCCCGGGCCGCCGCCGAGAGGTCCACACCGATCACCCGGGCACCCAGGGCCCGGGCGATCATGATCGCCGAAAGCCCGACACCACCGCAGCCGAACACCACCACCCAGTCTTCCGGCTCGACCCGGCGGTACGCGGTGAGGGCACGGAACGCGGTGGCAAAGCGGCAGCCAAGCGCCGCCGCGCTCACGAAATCCAGTTCATCGGGCAGCCGGACAAGATTGACGTCAGCGACCCGAACAACGACGCGTTCAGCGAACGAGCCCGGGTGGCTGAACCCCGGCTGGGTTTGATCGGGACAGATCTGCGCATCACCGGCCCGGCACCAGTCGCACCGCCCGCAACCGTTGACGAATGGCGCGGTCACCCGGTCACCCGGCGCGAAGCGACGGACCTGGGCTCCCACAGCAGCGATCACGCCGGCGAACTCGTGTCCCGGAATGTGTGGCAGCGGCACCGCCTCATGGCCACGCCAGGCGTGCCAGTCCGACCGGCATACGCCGGTGGCCCGAACCGTGATCACCGCGCCGTCCTCGGGACAGTCGGGTTCAGCCACGTCGCGAACCAGGGCCGGCGCGCCCACGACGTCATAGACGATCGCTTTCACCAAATGGCCTTCCAGGTTGGCTGCGGTGACGAAGGACTCGTCGAGCAGCTTGGGTGCATCGCCCAGCATGTTGAGCTTGCCAAACTCCGGCACGGACAGGTAGTCGGCGATCTCGAAGGCGGCGAGGGCATGCTGTTCCATGAGGAGGACGGTGTCGTCCTGTTCGCGGATCCGCTCGATGGCCTCGAAAATGACGTCGACCAGCACTGGCGCCAGACCCGGCAAGGGCCGGTCGGGCAATAGCAGGCTGGGTTTCCCGTTCTGCGTCAGCCTTAGGTCCGTTGGAGGGTTCCCTCCTACGGGATGGCTTGGGCGATGCGCGCGCATCGCGGCATGTCCGGATGGCCGCAGCGCTCACGCCGTCTGCGGCAGTTGCGGACGGAATGATCCGAGTCGAGCCGGCTTGATTAGGAATTGCTGGCCCGGGCGAGCAGATGTGCGCGCTCGGCCTCGTTCGAGGTGAGTTCGGCGGCACGCACGAACTCAGCTCGTGCCTCAACGGAGCGCCCCAGCTTGGCCAGCAGGTCGCCGCGCACGCTCGGCAGCAGGTGGTAGTGGCGCAGCGCGGCAACGTCGAGCAAGCCGTCGGTCACAGCGAGCCCGGCGGCCGGTCCCTCGGCCACCGACACCGCAACCGCACGGTTCAGTTCAACGATGGGCGAGCGCGTCAACGCGACGAGGTCGCCGTACAGGGAGGCGATGCGCACCCACTCGGTGTCCTCAGCACGCGGTGCTCTGGCGTGGCAGGCCGCGATCTTCGCCTGGATCGCATAGGAGCCGGTGCCGCCGATTTCCTCGGCCCGATCCAGCGCGGCGAGGCCGTGCATGATCAGCAACCGGTCCCAACGAGCACGGTCCTGCTTGTCGAGCGTGACGATCTCGCCGTCGGGCCCGGTTCGGGCGCGAAGGCGGGACGCCTGGAGCTCCATCAACGCCACCAGAGCATGCGTCTCGGACTCGCCGGCTGCCAACGCGGCGAGAATGCGGCCGAGGCGCATCGCCTCTTGGCACAGCTCGGCACGTGCCCACTGCTCGCCGGCGGTGGCTGTGTAGCCCTCGTTGAAGACCAGGTAGACGGCCTCGAGGACGGAGCTCAGCCGGTCGGCGAGTTCATCGCCGACCGGAACCTCGAAGGGCACGTTGGCCTCGGTGAGCGCCTTCTTCGCCCGCGTGATCCGTGCTGCCATCGTGGTCGTCTGTACCAGGAACGCGCGTGCGATCTCCTCGGTCGACAGCCCGGAGACCATCTTCAGGGTCAGGGCCACGCGGGCATCGACCGACAGCACCGGGTGGCACGCGGTGAACATCAGCCGCAGCACGTCATCGTCGACGTGGGAGTCGAACTCGATCTCGTCCATCGGAGTCCCGTGATCACGGAGGTCGCGACCGATCAGCTCGACGTTGCTCTGCAGTGTCGCCGCGCGACGAATCGTGTCGACGCCGCGGCGGCGCGCCACGGCCATGAGCCAGGCGCCCGGGTTGTCCGGGACACCTGACTCGGGCCACTGATCGAGCGCTGCGACGAGTGCGTCCTGCGCAAGGTCTTCGGCCAGCCCGACATCGGAAACGATACGGGCCAGGCCGGCGATCAGCCTGGCGGATTCGATCCGCCAGACCGCGTCGATCGCCTGGTGAGTGGCTGTGGTCACTGCTGCTTGGCTGCGGCCTCTTCGCGCATCCGCTCCTCGGCCGCCGCGAGCTCGGCCGGGAAGGAGTCGGCGAAGTCCTCGGCGTCGAGAACCTTCCGGAGCTCGACCTCGCAGTCGCGCAACGGCGAGCGCTTGACCCACTCGACGGCCTCGTCCATCGAGGCGACCTCCCAGATCGAGAAGCCGGCGATCAGCTCCTTCGCCTCGGCGAACGGGCCGTCGATCACCGTGGTGCCGCCGTCGACATCGAAGGCGACCCGCTTGCCCTTGCTACTCGGCTGGAGTCCGTCACCGGCCAGCACGACACCCGCCTCGACGAGCTCCTCGGTGAACCGGTTCATCGCCACGAACTCCTCCGGTGAACCCAGCTCACCGGCCTCGGACCGCTCCGTCGCCTTGCCCAGAACCATGACCTTCATCGCTGTGCTCCTTCGCGTCTGCCCGGGATCGGCCTCCTTGACCGATTCCACCCTGCCTTACTCCTGCGTCGAACGGGAACGGGTCGATTCGACAGCACCTCGAAACATTTGCGTTGTCATCCCGGCGGTTGCCGACGGTCGCGAGGTGGCGGCCCGCCTGGCCGCCGATCAGGCCTACATCGACGCGCTGCGGCGAGGAGAGGAGTCGGTCGACACCGCCAGATTCGAGCCGATCGCGTAAGTTCGGTGCTGGCTGGGGAATGGGATGGATCCGGCGAACCAATATCCAGCCGACAGATCGCAGCGGGACCTGTCCGCGGGCTCACGTCGTGAAGTGGCTCGCTTCGTCGGTAGCGCGGTGGGAGCTGCAGGACGCTTCGGGTCAGGATTGAGGAGCGTGGGCTCGCTCGACGCGGATCGACGAGGATGCGACGCGTCTTGAAATCCTTGTGATCGATGTCGAGACCGGCCCGTCGGCCACGTCCCCGAAGTGGATCGACCAAGGAGTAGTTGGAGGATGAGCCAATGTCGCACGTCAAATCACGTCCACGGCGTTACAGATCGCCCGGATTTTCGATCACGTCACCTGGTGCGGGTTCGGTGTCATCCAGGTGGCGGGCATGAGGAGCTGGTCGACGGCCGATCTCAACCTGGTCGGCCGCAACGAGATCAGGTCGGCGCTGTCAGCGCGTTCGCGCCGCCCGGCGACATCCATCGCGTGCGCAACGTCAGGGAAACGACGGCGATCTCGGTGCACACTACGCACCGACATCACCCGGCATCGGCTCCGGCGCGCCCGCCGCTGCTATGACTGGCCTCGATGGATACCGAAAGTGAAACCACCACCCGACTACCGAAGGAGCAGCAGCCGTGTCACTCGTCTACGTCCACCAGTTCTCGATCTCACTCGACGGCTTCGGCACCGGTGAGGGTCAAAGCCGCGACGCCTACTTCGGTCACGCCGGGGAGCGGCTGCATGAATGGATGTTCACCACTCGCTGGTGGAACGAGAAGGTCGGCCAGTCCGGCGGCACCGGTGGCATCGACGACGCCTTCCTGGAGCGGCACGATCGGGGGATCGGCGCCGAGATCATGGGTGCCGGGAAGTGGGGCTTCCCCGGGTGGCACGAGGACCCGGAGTGGAAGGGCGCGTGGGGTCCCAACCCGCCGTTTCACACACCGGTTTTCGTCCTGACCCACCACACCCGCCCGTCCATCGAGATGGAGGGCGGCACGACGTACCACTTCCTCGACGTCCCTCCTGCCGAGGCGCTCGAGGCGGCCCGCGAGGCCGCAGATGGCAAGGACGTACGCATCGGCGGGGGCGCGACCGTGATACGCGAGTTCCTTGCTGCCGGGCTCGTCGACCACATGCACGTCGTGCTGGTCCCCATCCTGCTCGGCCGAGGCGTCCGGCTCTGGGATGGACTGGAGGGCCTCGAGAAGGACTACCAGGTCGAAGCCACCTCCTCGCCCAGCGGAGTCACCCATGTGACCTTCACCCGTGCGGGCGCCTGATCCGCTGCCTCGACCAAGACGCCACGCTCGGCCGGGCGGCTAGCTCCCTCTCGGCTCCCGAAGCTCCCGCACGTGGCGTGCAAGACCTTACGAAGCCAGGGTTCGTGTCCGTACGGGGATCCTCTTTCGGCATCGCGTCGGGGCGCAATTGGGCGGTCGTCAGTGCACGGCGTACTCCTGCCCGGCCCGCCTGATGGCGTAACGCACGTGGGTGGCGTACTGCGAACTCCAAGTGCCGAGCACCTCGAGGTCGAGATCCTGCTCGAACCCCTCGAACAGCCGCTTCCCGCCACCCAGCACGAGCGGCGCGGTGGAGATCGCGAGCTCGTCGACCACGCCCGCCGCGAGACCCTGGCGGATCAGGTCGGCGCCACCACCGAGGGAGACTCCGCCGTCGCCGGCGAGCTCGCGCGCCTTCAGCAGCGCGGCGTCGAAGCCTTCAACGAACAGGAAGCCCGCACTCGGATCGGGCTGGTCCTCGGTGCGGTGTGTCAGCACAATCAACGTTCCGGGGAACGGGTTGGTGCCGCCCCAGGCGCCGGCGGCGTCGTACATGTTGCGGCCGACGATCCCGCAGCCCAGCCCCTCGGTGAGCGACTCGTAGTACTCCCGGTCCGCGCCCTGCATACCGTTGGTGTCGCGGCCGTCGTCGGCGTACGTCCACGGGCCACCCATCACCCAGTAGTGGAGACGCTCGCCCCCGATGCCGAGGCCGTGCTCCAGCCCGTCATGCGGCCCCACGATGTAGCCGTCGACCGAGGTCGTGATGGCTGCGATGACCTTGCCCATGGTTCCTCCTTCGTTCGGGGTATGACAGATCAGACCGTCGCACACCCCCAGAATCATCGGTGGTGCGCACCACCCGAGGGCTCAAGCCCTCACAAACGGCAACTCGCGATCAGCGGCGCGAAGTGCACGGACATGCCGCATTCCGCATGGTTGCACAGCGCTACCAACCCCTCCGGTAGCGCATCCTGTCAAGATCTCCTACCCTTGCGGCTCGCCCAGCTTCGGAGCCCCTGGCCCGATGACCGAATCGGGACTAGCACTCACCAACTCTTTGCCGTACCTCATGTCCGCAGGCGGGTCGGCATACAGGCGCTTGTAAGAGGACCAACGGCGGGCCGACGGATCAGCATTCTCCCTGGTCGCTCCTCCTGAACCGGCGTGTTGCCTAGGTTGTGCTCCATACGCCGAGCCTGTTCCCGCTCGGGTCGAAGAAGGTGAAGCGCCGTCCGCCCGGGAATGCGTATGGCTCCTCGGCGATCGTGCCGCCGGCATCCTTGACGGCGGCGACGGTGGCGGCGAGGTCGTCGGAGTAGAGCAGGACGAGCGGTCCACCGGGCTCGACGTTCTGGCCGAGGCTGAGACCGCCGACCTCGCCGTCACCCTCGGGTGCCTGGATGCCAGCGTAAGCCGGCGCATAGTCGGTGAACCGCCAGCCGAAGGCCGCGGCGTAGAAGTGCTGGGCCGCATCCATATCGGTGGCGGTGATCTCGACATAGTTGATTGTGTGGTGCACGGGCGTCATCAGGACAGCATGCCGTGTTCACGTCAAGTCGTCCTAGCTCCCCCAGCTAAATCAGCGTCCGGTGCGGGGTCGACTAATGGAACGAGATGCGTGGCTCTTCGTGGCGGCTGATCGCGAGTTGCCCGTAGGCTCCTCCGACAACTGGGCCGGAGGTTGAGGAGGCACCAAGATCGAACGCCCAGATCGTGGCTGAGCTGACTCCTGATCGGCATCATGCGGCATCTGGAGCGGATCTCCTGCGGAATCCCTGCGGAATCCGGCCCGATCGAGCCTCCCCGAGAAGCGCGAAACCCCCGGATCCACGCGTGAATCCGGGGGTTTCGGCGAACGACGGGGATCAGACGTCGTAGTAGAGCTCGAACTCGTGCGGGTGGGGGCGCAGCCGCACCGCATCGATGTCGTCGCGCTTCAACTCGATCCAGGTCTCGATCAGGTCGGGGGTGAACACGTCGCCGGCCAGCAGGTAGTCGTGGTCGGCTTCCAGGTTGTCCAACACTCCATCCAAGCTGTCGGGAACCACTTGCACGGAAGCGTGTTCCTCCGGCGGCAGCTCGTAGAGGTCCTTGTCGATCGGCGCCGCTGGCTCGGTCTTGTTCAGGATGCCGTCCACGCCTGCCAGCAGGATCGCAGCGAACGCCAGATAAGGATTCGAGGACGGATCAGGGCAGCGGAACTCGACCCGCTTGGCCTTCGGGTTGGAGCCGGTGATGGGGATCCGCATGGCCGCCGAGCGGTTACGGGAGCTGTAAACCAGATTGACCGGTGCCTCGAAGCCGGGAACCAACCGGTGGTAGGAGTTGGTCGTCGGATTGGTGAAGGCCAGCAGCGACGGGGCGTGCTCGAGAATGCCGCCGATGTACCAGCGCGCGACGTCGGACAGGCCGCCGTACCCGGCCTCGTCGTAGAACAGCGGCTCACCCTCGTTCCAGAGGGAGGAGTGAACGTGCATGCCGGAGCCGTTGTCGCCAAAGATCGGCTTTGGCATGAAGGTCGCGGTCTTGCCGGCTGCCCATGCGGTGTTCTTGACGATGTACTTGTACTTCTGCAGGTCGTCGCCGGCCTTCAGCATCGTGGCGTAGGTGTAGTTGATCTCGGCTTGTCCCGCAGTCCCGACCTCGTGGTGCGCCCGCTCCACGCTGAGCCCGGAGGCCTCGAGGTTCTTCACGATGGCGTCGCGGAGATCGGCAAAGTGGTCGACAGGAGGCACCGGGAAGTAGCCACCTTTGTAACGAACCTTGTAGCCGCGGTTGCCGCCATCCTCGATCCGGCCGGTATTCCAGGCGCCCGCCACGGAGTCGATCGCGTAGTAGCCGGTCTGTTGCTTGGTTTCGAACCGTATGTCGTCGAACATGTAGAACTCGGCTTCGGGGGCGAAGTACGCGGTGTCGCCGATTCCGGTGGAGGCCAGGTAGCTCTCCGCCTTACGGGCGATATTGCGCGGATCGCGGCTGTACGGCTCCTTGGTCAGCGGGTCGTGAACGAAGAAGTTGATACACAGTGTCTTCGCCGTCCGGAAAGGATCTATGTAGGCCGTCGCCGGGTCAGGAAACAGAGCCATGTCCGACTCGTGGATCTTTTGGAAGCCGCGGATCGACGAACCGTCGAAGTTGACTCCGTCCTCGAAGTAATCGGGGCCGAACGTGCCCACCGGGACGGTGAAGTGCTGCATGATGCCGGGCAGGTCGCAAAAGCGAATGTCGATGAACTCGACGCCCTCATCCTTGACATAGGCCAACAGGTCGTCGGCTCCTTGGAACATTTGTCCTCCGGTGAGGTAAGTCGTGCCCTGGGCACGCTCTGTGGTTACGCGCTTGAAGGCACGCAAATGGACAACCTGCTCAACCCTGAGCAGGCACTCAACGCTGAGCAGGCATTGCTGGACGAACGCGGATAGTGCTCCACCCTCGGTTGCCTTGAGAGCCTAATGGAGATGCGATTTCTGTCCAGTTGCACAAATGTTTCACGCATGTAACACGCGACTGATCGAGGGTCGCGACTGCACGAGCGGCCAACAATTGGAAGCCCCTGGGACTGCGCCAGGTAACCTCAGCCACGTGGCGGACAAAGCACCGGACACGGCCTCGGCGAGCGAAGCTTATCCCGGCCAGCGTCTTGGCTTGCCACGTGAGGGTCGCGGCTCGCTGGCGAGCTGGGGTGCGCGGATCGGCGCATTGATCATCGACTGGGCGGCCTGCATGGCGATCGCGGTCGGCTTCTTCGGATCTGCAGTGCTCACCGGTGGTGGCTGGCGAGCGTGGATGATCTTGACGGTCTTCTTCGTGGAATCAGCGCTGCTGTCGTGGCTTGCCGGCGGCAGCTTCGGCCAGTTGCTGAGCCGCATCGCCGTCGTACGGCTCGACGCGCAGCCGCTGGGTCTGCCGCGAGCGCTGCTCCGCGCGTTCCTGGTGTGCGTCGTACTGCCGGCGCTGATCATCTCGACGGATCGCCGTGGTCTTCATGATCTTGCGGCTGGCACGGTGGTGATCAAGCGGCGTTGATCTATCTGCGACAGCCCATCTCGCCGTTTCTCCTCACAAGGCCGACAGAAATCATCCAGATTGCGTCGGACCGCGTTCATTCGCGACCTCGTGCGGAGAAACGTAGCGAGTGGGGGCCGCACACAGGCTTCCCTCTTCACCCGCATCTCCGTAAGTGTCAATCGACCGGGCGACTACAGAATGGCGCCGGGATTGAGGATCCCCAGCGGGTCGAGAGCGTTCTTGATCTTGTACGAGAGAGCCATCACGTCAGGGCCGAGCTGAGCTGGCAGGGCGGCTTTCTTGGCTCGGCCGACTCCATGCTCACCAGTGATGGTGCCACCGAGCTGGATCGTCAGCTGCATGATCTCGTTGAAGGCGAGGTGGGCGCGATCCTGGGCCTCCGGGTCTCCGCGATCGAAGACGATGGTCGGGTGAGTGTTTCCATCCCCGGCATGAGCGACCACTGGGATCTCAACCGCATACCGCTCCGCCACAGCGGCGATGCCTGATAACAGCTGAGGCAGTTGCGGGACTGGTGCGCCCACGTCTTCCAGCAGGATGGCGCCCCGAGCCTCGATCGCAGGAAAGGCAGCGCGGCGGCCAGCAACGAACAGCTCACCCTCGTCCGGGTCGTTGGTGACGAAGACCTCCTTGGCGCCACCGGTGTTACAGGCAACCTCCATGAATTCGATCTCTGCTGCGCATGCGGCGCCAGGCGCATCGGACTGGGCAATGAGCATCGCGCCAGCCGAGCGATCGAGTCCCATCGAGCGGTGGTCCTCGACCGCATTGATCGCGGTCTGATCCATCAATTCCATCATTGAGGCCCGCAAGGTTCTGCCGATCGTCACAACGGTGTCGGCGGCGGCCTGCACGGTGGGGAAGTATGCGACCAGGGTCGAGCGCGCTCCCTGGGCGGGAATCAGCCTGAAGGATGGCGCGCGTGACGATGCCGAGGGTGCCTTCGCTGCCGACGAAGAGTTTGAGCAGCGACAGGCCTGCTACGTCTTTGATCCGCTTGCCACCGAGGGTGATCAGGGTGCCGTCGGCGAGCACCACATCGAGCCCGAGCACGTAGTCGGTTGTGACGCCGTACTTCACACAACACAACCCGCCGGCGTTGGTGGCGATGTTGCCGCCGATCGAGCAGATCTCGTACGACGACGGGTCCGGCGGATACCAGAGACCATGCTCAGCTGCCGCGGCTTTGACTTCGGCATTGAAGGCGCCTGCCTCGACGACGGCGACTCTGGCGGCGACGTCGATCTCGATCGCGCGCATCAGCTCCAGGCTCAAGACGATGCCATCGGCCACCGCTGAGGATCCGCCGGAAAGGCCACTGCCGGCCCCGCGAGGCACCACGGGTACCCGGTATTGGGCTGCCCATCGGACGGCTGTCTGAACTTCAGCTGCGGTGAGCGGGCGGACCACCGCCATAGGGACTCCGGCCGTCGGGTCGCGGGACCAGTCGAAGCGGTAGTTCTCGGTGCTGACGGGATCGGTTCGTACGGCATCACCGAGAGCGGCAACGAGCTGCTGCAGCGCAAACTCCATGCGGCCCAAATTAGCCCTGCTCGCGCGGCGCTACCGGAAGCTGGAGCATTAGCCAGCGATGTCGGCTGCCTCGAGCCACGCCAACTCCAGCTCGGCCTTGTCAGCGTTGATCGATTCGATCTCGCGCTGCAGCTCGACCAGCCGTTCGTAATTGCTCGCTACGGCGGCCATCTCTTCGTGCAGAGCAGTGAGCCGCTCGTCGAGGCGGGCGAGCTGCAGTTCCAGGCGGGCGAGGTCCTTTCTGGCCTGTCGGCTCGCCGCGTTGGTCGTCGATTCGGCCTCCGTCGGGGCTTTGGCGCGCGGACCTTGCCACGGCGGGTCGCGGCGGGACTGCAGGTACTGCTCGACACCGCCGGGGAGCAGCACGCACGATCCGTCTCCCATCAAGGCGTAGCTGACATCGCAGACCCGCTCCAGAAAGTAACGATCATGGGTGACGACCAGGAGCGTGCCCGGCCAGCCGTCAAGGTAGTCCTCGATCACAGTCAAGGTGTCGATGTCGAGGTCGTTGGTCGGCTCGTCCAGCAACAAGACGTTCGGCTCATCCAGCAGCAGGCGGAGAATCTGAAGCCGCCGCAGCTCGCCGCCCGACAAGTCGTCAAGCCGGGCGGTGAGCCTGTCGCCGGTGAAACCGAAGTCCTCCAAGAGTGAGCTGGCGCTCGCCTCAGCACCAGTTGCAAGTCGAGCCTGCCGTCGTACGCGATCGATCGACTGCAGCACCCGGTCGCTGCGCTCTGAGCTCCTCCATGCCTTGGCGCAGGTAGCCGATTCGAAGCGTCTTGCCGCGTTTGACCTTTCCCGAGTCCGGCGCCAGGTCACCAGTGAGCAGTCGTAACAGCGTGGTCTTGCCAGACCCGTTCACCCCGATCACACCGATCCGCGCGCCGGGTCCAATGGACCACGAGAGGTCGCGAAGCAGAACCCGGCCGCCCAGCGAGATATTCACCTTGTCAAGATCGAAAACGTCCTTGCCCAATCGAGCGGTGGCGAACCGTTGCAGCTGCAGCCGGTCGCGCGGCTCGGGCTCGTCGGCGATCAACGTAGCGGCCGCGGCGAGTCGAAACTTCGGCTTCGAGGTACGGGCCGGAGCACCGCGGCGCAGCCAGGCCAGTTCCTTGCGAAGGAGATTGTTGCGTCGAGCGGCAACGGCACCGGCAAGGCGTACTCGCTCCGCCCGCGCCAGCACGTAGGCTGCGTAACCGCCCTCGTACGCATGGACTCTGCCGTCGTGCACCTCCCAGATGCGGGTGCAGACCGCGTCCAGGAACCAGCGGTCGTGGCTGACGATCATCATCGCGATGTCGGCGGCCTGGAGATCATTCAGATGCTTGGCCAACCAGTCGACAGCCTCCACATCGAGATGGTTGGTGGGCTCATCGAGAACCAGCAAGTCATGATCGGCGAGCAGCAGTCTCACCAGCGCAACTCTGCGACGCTCACCGCCGCTCAAGCTGGCGACTTGTACATCGAGGTCGACATCGGCCAGCAGGTGTTCAACGGTCGCTCGCGTCCGAGCGCTGGCGGCCCACACATGGTCCGGTGCGCCGCCGACTATGAGGTCGCGCACCGTGGCCTCTGCTGCGATGTCGTCACTCTGGTTCAGGAAGCCGATCGAAAGATGGCCGCTGTGGGTCACCCGGCCCTCGTCCGGTGGCAACATCCCTGCAAGGACCCGGAGCAACGTGGTCTTCCCTGCTCCGTTGCGGCCCACGACCCCAATCGCCTCGCCGCGACCGAGACCCAGACTGATGCCGTCGAGCAGCGTACGGGTGCCGTAGCTCATCGTGACGCGTTCGGCGTTGATCAAGTTGCTCATTGATTGATCAAGCGCTGCACACGCACGTCGAGGGCGTGCGCCGAGCTGACCTCAATCAGCGACCGCGCATTGCCTGGCGGACACCCTTCACCTGGCGTGGGCTGGTCGGCATCGGTCCTTTGGGCACCGGTACCGGTGGGCGCAGTGCGTCGAGGGCTCTTAACCGCTGCCTGATGTCGGTGATCTGGTGCGCCTGGAGCGCTTTGGGCATCTTGCGGATGTGGTCGGCGAGCTTGTCCAGCGGCACCTGGCCGTCTTTGTTGCCCATGATCACCGGGGTCACTGTGACTCCATACGCGACCCGTTCGTGCTTCTTCACCTCGCTCGCGAGCAGTTGGCGCACCCGGCCGGGATCGCCCTCGCCGATGAGTATCAGACCACCGGGGCCAAGGGTGCGGTGGATGACGTCCTGATGGCGGTTGGCGGCGATTGCCGGCGTGGAGACCCACTTCTTGGGCAGCATTTGCAGGGCCACCTCGGCCGAGCCTGCCTTCCCCGCGTAACGCTTGTACGTGGCCCTCTTCGCCCGGCGGACCAGCATGAACATCGCGGCGAGCACGCCGATCATGACGCCGGCGAAGATCAGGTTGAAGGCGTGCCCCCAGAGCAAACCGACGACCACGCTGATCGCGATTGGCAGGAGGAAGGCGCCGAGCAACAGGTAGGGAAGTGCCCGGTCGTACTCATGGGTGACCTGGTAGGCCCGGCCGATCTGGCGAATCCGGCCCATATCCTTCGGGTCGTTGCTTGCCTTCTTGCGGGCCTTCTCCGCCTTCTTTGCAGCCTTGGCCTTTGCCTTGGCATCCTTGGCCGCGGCCTTGGGGTTTGCGGCGCCGCCCCTAGCGTTCTTAGCCGCCGCGTTAGCCATGGGGACTCACTTTCAAGCTCTCGATTCTGCTGCCGTCCTACACCCGAGAAGCATGGACCGACAACGCTTGGCGGGTCTGGAGTGCCTGACGATACAGTCGGCCAGCCCGATAGGAGGAGCGTACGAGGGGTCCGCTCATCACGCCAGCGAAACCGATGGTTCTCGCCTCATCGGCCAGCTCGATGAACTCCTCGGGCTTGACCCAACGGTCCACAGGATGATGGCGCGGCGACGGCCGCAGGTACTGAGTGATCGTCATGATCTCCGCACCGGCGTCGTACAAGTCGCCGAGGGTCTCGCTGACCTCGGTTCGAGTCTCGCCCATGCCCAGGATCAGGTTTGATTTGGTGACGAGGCCTGCGGACCGAGACGCTCGCAACACATCCAGAGAGCGGTCGTAGCGGAACCCGGGGCGGATCCGCTTGAAGATCCGCGGGACGGTCTCCACATTGTGTGCGAAGACCTCTGGCTCGGTCTCGAAAACCTGGCCCAAGTAGTCAAGGTTGCCGGAGAAGTCCGGCGCCAGCATCTCCACGCCGGTGCCGGGATTGAGCTCATGAATCTTGCGGATCGTCTCCGCATAAAGCCAGGCGCCCTCATCGGCAAGATCATCGCGGCAGACGCCGGTGACGGTCGCGTAGCGAAGGCCCATCGTCCGCACCGACTCTGCAACCCGGACCGGCTCGCCCGCGTCGAAGTCGGCCGGCTTGCCGGTGTCGATCTGGCAGAAATCACAGCGCCTGGTGCATACCTCGCCGCCGATCAGGAAAGTGGCCTCGCGGTCCTCCCAGCACTCGAAGATGTTCGGGCACCCGGCCTCCTGGCAGACCGTGTGCAAGCCCTGGCCCTTGACCAGCTCATGCAACTCGCGATACTCCGGCCCCATGCGCGCCGTTGTCTTGATCCACGGCGGTTTCTTCTCGATTGGCGTGCTGGCGTTGCGAACCTCCAGGCGCAACGGCTTGCGGCCTTCGGGGGCGATCGTCACCTGGTCAGCCTACTCGGGAGAGCTGGATCTCGAGTGGGCTGAATCGTGGTAACCCGGGCGGGAGAGCATGGCCCGGTAATCAGATCACGTCGCGGCGCCGGAAGATCAGCAATGAGCCCAGGATGACCAGCGTGAGGATGATCGACCAGTAGACCATGCCGTGAGTGAAGCTCACTGTGCGCTCGAGCAACTCAACGTGCACCCCGTCCGGCGTAACCTTCTCAACGCGGCACGGCGTACGTATAACCCCGATCAACGATTGCCGCAATGTTGCCTTCAGGAGTCCACGGCGTGATGCGCTGTGCCCAAGCTTGGGAGCTGAGGGCCGCCGGTTCTGACGAACCAGACAACGACGGTCGCGAGCAAGACCCCAATGGCACCAGCTGTGTGGCGAGTCAGCAGGCCGACGCAGAAGCCGAGGATCGCTAGCACCACGACAGGCAGGACGCCGCGCACTCCAACGCCGGCTAGTTCGGGGACCGCCTCGATGTCAGACCCGTGCAGGCGGGCCAGCACGAGGCTGGCGCCAAGAACCAGCGTGACGGCAACCGTGCCAACCAGAGCAGCAAACCCGGCGACGGTCAGCAGTTTCGACCAGAAGACATGGCTCCGCCGCGGAACAAACGTCAGCCAGTTGGTGATCGAGCCGGAGCTGTATTCGGCGCCGATGAAGCTGGCAGCGATCGTGAACATCACAAGCGCGACGAACACGGTCGATAATTTGAGCGCTGTGCTGGCGGCTTCCTTGAACGGGGTTGAGTCCCCGGTGAACTCGGCAAGCGTGGGCTCAGGAATGACGCACTCCTCGCGCGGCGCGCCAGTGTCCCGGCACTCCTGCTCACACTGCTCGCGGCCGGCAGCCCAGTCCTGGTGAGCTTGCTGATACGAGCGCTCTGCGGCGGCGCGCTCCTCGCTGCTCGGTGGTGAAAGGGCGTCGTTGACCACCAGCTGATATCCGGCAACCCCAAGCAACATCACGATCATGGCGATGCCGGTAAGCCGCCGGCTCAGCAGCCTGGTGATCTCAGCCCAGATCAGGCTGGTCACGGCCGCCCGCTCCAATCAGGGAGCTCTGGCTGACGGCGCCGTTCAGGCCGACGCTGCTGCTGTTCTGACCGACGCTGTCGTGGTTGTGGCGGACGGCGCACCGGTTGGCGTTCGTCGCTCCTCACGGGCGGTCAGATGATGACCGGCGGTCAAATTCAAGAACACCGACTCGAGGTCTGGCTGGATCGGCGTCAGCTCAGAGACGTACAAGCCTTGATCAGCCAGCAGCCGGGTAACGACTGCAAGGTCGAGCTTGTGGTTGACCAGGCTGACCTTGAGAATCCGATTGGGTAGCGGCTCAACGGTAAAGCCGGCTGTGGTGAGTACCTCGGCTGGCCCGCAGATGGTCCGATACTCTCACCCGCGCCGCCACATATCCGTCCGAGGCGAGGATCTGATTGACGTTTCCCTCGGCCAGCAGCCTGCCCCGTCCGATGATCGTGACCGTATCCGCGATTTGCTGTACCTCAGTGAGAATGTGGCTGGAGACGAGCACTGTCTTTCCCCGGCGAGCGAGGTTCTGCATCATGGTGCGGATCTCGTGAATGCCGGCAGGGTCGAGGCCATTGGTCGGCTCGTCGAAGATCAACAGGTCAGGGTCTTTGAGCAACGTTGCGGCTATCGCGAGGCGCTGTTTCATGCCGAGTGAGTAGTTGCGGTACTTGTCGCGGCCCGCCAACCCAACTTCGTCGAGCACCGCGGCAACTCGTCGGCGTGGTGCGCCGATGGCCTTGGCGAGCAATTTGAGGTTCTTCTGCCCCGAGAACGCCGGAAAGAACGTGGGCTGCTCGACGACGGCGCCCACCCGGCCGATCACCTCATCAATGGCCAGCGGCACCTCGTGATCGAAAATTCGGATGTGGCCGGAGTCTGCGGCGACGAGCCCGAGAAGCATCCGGATGGTGGTTGTTTTGCCCGAGCCGTTGGGACCCAGGAATCCGTGGACCCCGCCCAAGGGCACCCGTAGGTCCAGCCCGTCGACAGCCGCCTGTTTGCCGTTCCGGGTGCGGTACACCTTGCGCAGGCTGTACGCCTCGACGGCGTAGTCGAGGGTGGGCGGCGCTGCGACGGCGCGCCGGCGAGCCCCGGCGGCCGACCTGAGCGGGTCAGACCGCGCCAACTGCAACCCTGTGGTGGGGGGTTGTGTCTGGTGCCGAACCGATGTCCGGCGACTGGACATAGTTCTCAAAGGCCAGGTAGTGCTGCAAGTGCGGACGGAGCGCCTGAGCGACTTCGGTGAGGGTGAGGTGCCGACCTAGCTCGGCGGCCATCGACGTAACGCCCACACCAGTCAACCCGCACGGGATGATCCGGTCGAACCAGCTGAGATCGGGTTCGACATTGAGCGCAAAGCCATGCATCGTCGTACCGGCCGCGACACGGACCCCGATAGCCGCGATCTTGCGCTCGATCCGCTGGTCGTCTGCTGCCAGCCAGACGCCAGAGCGGCCACGGATGCGACCGGTGTTCAGGCCGTACTCAGCGAGCGCTGCGATCAAGGCCTCTTCAAGCCGTCGTACGTAATCGACGACGAGCACGGATTCGGGTAGCCGAACGATCGGATACCCGACCAGCTGACCCGGCCCGTGCCAAGTGATCTTGCCTCCCCGATCAACGTCGATCACCGGCGTGCCATCGAGAGGGCGTTCCTGCGGCTCAGTTCGTTTGCCTGCGGTGTAGACGCTGGCGTGCTCGAGGAGCAGTACGGTGTCGGGCCGGGTGCCCGCGGAGACTTCGGCATGGATCGGCGCGCTGCAGGTCCCACGTCGCCTGGTAGTCGACGTACTCGCTGCCCAGTCCCAGGTCGAGGAACTCCAGTGCCATGGCGCTGAGTCTAGTGTCGTGTCTCCTAGTTTTTTGCTCTTTACGAACTAGCCTCGTACCGCGCGCAGCGGATGAGACCGTTTGCTCCACCACACGCAGCAGCCGCCCGCTGCCGCTGCCCCGACGCGGCGAGGAAGGATGGTCGCATGGTCACCGCGGTGCCCGAGGTCCTCTGGAGGCCGGAGCCGGCGACTGCCCGGACCAGTTCGCTCGCGAAGTTCGCGCGATTTGTCCGGGAGCGGCGCGGCGTCGCCGTCGAAGAGCTGGACTATTCGTCGCTGCACGCATGGTCGGTCCGCGACCTGGATGCGTTCTGGTCTGCTGCTGCGGAGTTCCTTGGCGTGCGGTTCCACACTCGCCCAACGGGGACGTTGGCCTCGGCGAGCATGCCGGGAGCCCAGTGGTTCCCCGGCTCTACGCTCAACTACGCCGAGCACGCGCTCAGTGATGGTCCGGGCCGCGGTGACGACGACGTTGCGTTGGTGTTCGTCCGTGAGGACGGATTGGAGCGGCTCGTCACATACGGCGAGCTGCGAGAACTGGTCGGGAGGGTACGCAACGGCCTGCGTCGGCTCGGCGTGGGCGCCGGCGACCGGGTGGTTGCCCTCTTGCCCAACTGCGTCGAGGCGGTCGCTGCCTTCCTCGCCGTCGCCAGCCTGGGGGCGACGTGGTCGTCGTGCTCCCCGGACTTCGGGACACGTGCCGTGCGCGATCGGTTCGCCCAGCTGGAACCGTCGGTCTTCCTCGCAGTCGACGGCTACCGCTACGGCGGGGCGGCGTTCGACGTACGAGAGCGCGTGCAGACACTGCGTCAGCAGATACCCGGCCTGACCGCAACTGTGCTGGTGCCCTACCTTGATGCTGCCGCCCGGCTGGATGGTGCATACAGCTGGGCGGAACTGACAGCCGAGCCGGGTCCACTCGAATTCGAGCCTGTGCCGTTCGACCATCCGCTCTGGGTCTTGTACTCCTCAGGCACGACTGGACTCCCCAAAGGGATCGTGCACGGTCACGGCGGAATCGTCCTCGAACACTTGAAGACGAACCGGCTCCATCACGATCTAGCCCCAGGCGAGCGGTTCTTCTGGTTCACCACAACCGGCTGGATGATGTGGAACCTGCTCGTCTCCGGTCTGCTGACCGGTTCGACGGTCGTCCTCTACGACGGCAACCCTGGCCACCCCGACCTCGGCACATTGTGGAAGGTCGCGGAGAAGCACGGCGTCACCTACTTCGGCGTCTCGGCGCCCTATATTCACGCCTGTCTCAAGGCGGGCCTGCGTCCGGTCGACCAGTTCGACCTGTCGACGGTTCGGGCGCTGGGTTCGACAGGCGCGCCGTTGTCGCCCGAAGGCTTCCGCTGGATCGCCGACGCCGTCGGCAAGCACATCCAGATCTGCTCAATGTCTGGCGGGACCGACCTGTGCACGGCGTTCCTCGAGTCGGCACCAACCGTGCCGGTGTGGATCGGGGAGCTGTCGTGCGCGGCGTTGGGCGCCTCCATTGCCGCGTACGATCCTGCCGGCACGGAGGTTGTGGACGAGGTCGGCGAGTTGGTGCTGACGAAGCCGATGCCATCGATGCCGGTTTCCTTCTGGAACGACCCAGACGGCTCGCGGCTGCGGGCCGCTTACTTCGCCGACTACCCCGGGGTCTGGAGGCACGGCGACTGGGTGCGCCGGACACCCCGGGGCTCGTACGTCATCTACGGACGGAGTGACGCGACACTCAACCGTGGCGGCGTCCGGATGGGAACGGCGGACTTCTACGCGGTAGTCGAAGCCCACGAGCAGGTGATCGACTCACTCGTAGTCGACACCACTGAGCTCGGCGCCACGACTGACGGCGAGCTGTTGTGTTTCCTCGTGCTGGCACCTGACGCCACATTGGCGGACGTGGAGCCGCAGCTGCGCCAGGCACTGCGAGCGGAGCTCTCACCGCGCCACGTGCCAGACCGCTTCGTCGTGGTCGGGGAGATACCACGCACCCTCAACGGCAAGAAGTGTGAGGTGCCGGTGAAGCGCATTCTCGCTGGTGTCGACCCGGACGAGGCGGTGAGCCGGGATGCCCTGCAGAACCCGGAATCGCTGGCCACCTTCATCGAGATGGCTCGTCGCTAACCTCTCGTCCAGCTTGCGGGGGTTGTGTCGGCCTATGCTGCGAGCGTCGGAAAATCGCGCGCCGCCGTGCTGAGGAGGAGTGAGCGGAGGCGTTCTTCCTCTGCGAGCGACGACGAAGTAGGCGGATCGCACGCGCGATTGCGCGAGCAGCTCAAAGTCTAGGGCTGCAGCGGCGGGGTGGGGCCACCCGCGCCCTCGGCCATCGCCTCCATGACCTCGCGCAGCGCGTCGGCACCTGAGCGTTGCGGCTGCCAGCCCAGCTCAGCGCGAATACGGCTGCTGTCCAGCGTTGGCAGCGACACGAACATCTTGAGGAGCGACTCGTCCGCAGGGATGAGTCGCAGCCGCCACGCGCCTGCCATCGCGACCGAGACAGCCTGCTTCGGCACCTGCACGGCTCGTGCGTCCAGCAGCCTGCCGAATGCCTCCCGATCGATGATCGGGTCCGCAGCGACGTTGTAAGCACCGCGGGCATCGCTCAGCAGCGCGAGCCGGTACGCCTCGCCGGCGTCGTCGCCGTGCATGGCTTGGAACCGTAGGCCAGCGGGGAAAGGGACGACCGGCAGACGGCCTGGACGGAGCAATGCCCGCGGGACCAGCGGCCCAGCGAAGATCCGCCGCTGTTCGCTGGCCGAGGACCGCTTGAAGATGAAACAGGTACGCATCCGCACGACCCGAATCTCCGGGTGACGCAACTCGTAGGCGTCGATATAGCGCTCCAGGTACGCCTTCTCTCGGCCATAAGCCGCCGTTGGCACGCTGTCGGTCGGCCAGCTTTCGTCCACATGTCGACCGGGTCCCGGCGAATAAGCGGCCAGTGACGACGCATAGACGACAGTCGCGACCCCCGCATCGGCCGCCGCCTGCAAAACGTTCATGCTGCCGAGCACATTGATGTCCCAGGTCGTCAACGGCTGGTGTGTCGGCTGGAATGCCCACGTCAAGAGCACGACAGCGTCAGCGCCCCGTAAATGTTGCGCGACCTCTGACGACCGGACGTCCGCCGCCTCGAACCGAGTCCTCGCCGGCCGCCATGATGAAGGGGTCCGCCGGGCCACCCCGACGATCTCTGTAACGGCGGGGTCTGCCGCGAGCGCCTCGACAACACTCGTCCCGACGTTTCCCGTGGCACCGACGACGACGACCTTCACGAGCTTCCCTTCAGTGTTCTTGGGCTCGGCTCGCGCACGGCGCGTCAAAGCTGGTGCCGTCGTCGCTCTTCACGCAAGGCAATGGCCATGCGCCCGCTTTGCTATGACTGTGGGGCCTTGCGCTCATCTCTCCTCCGACCACCAGCGCGCGCCTCCGACGCTCGCCGAAACCGGTTTGAGTCGGTTCGCTCTCAGAGTCCGAACTCAGCGCCGAAGTCGCCCTCCTCGAGCCGTGCTTTGAGTGTGCTGAGGAACCGGGCCGCCTCGGCGCCGTCGACCAGCCGATGGTCGTAGGACAGCGACAGGTACATCATGTCGCGGATTGCGATGACCTGGCCCAGACGTGCGTCGGAGATCACCACCGGCCGCTTGACCAGCGCGCCGGTGCCCAGGATCGCCACTTGGGGCTGGTTGATGATCGGGGTGTCCATCAAGGTGCCGGCTGAGCCGTAGTTGGTGATCGTAAAAGTGCCGCCGACCAGCTCGTCTGGTGTGACCTTGTTCTGCCGAGTACGTGAGGCCAAGTCGGCGATCCGCTTGGCCAACCCGCCAACGCTCAGGTCGCCGGCATCCTTGATCACCGGAACCAGCAGACCCTTCTCAGTGTCTACTGCGATCCCGAGATGCTCCGCGTCCGGATAGGTGATGGTGCGCTCCACGGTGTCGATCGTCGCGTTCACCTTCGGGTAGACCTTCAAGGCCTCGATCGCAGCCTTCGAGATGAACGGCAGATAAGACAGCGTCGCGCCCTCGCGCTTCTTGAAGTCGTCCTTGGCCTTGGCCCGGATCTGCGAGATTGCGGTCAGATCCACCTCGACCGTTGCTGTGAGCTGGGCCGACACCTGGAGGGACTCGACCATGCGTTTGGCAATCGTCTGGCGCAGCCGTGACATCTTCTCGGTGGTGCCGCGCAATGTGCTGGGCGCAGCTGCTGGCGCGGACGCGGGTGCCGCCGCTGCAGCCGGCTGGGCCGGAGCCTGTGGCGCTGGGGCGGCGGCCGCTTGCTTGGCAGCCTCGGCCTCCTGCTTCGCGGTCTCAGCGGCGGCCAGTACGTCCTGCTTGCGGATCCGTCCACCGACCCCGGTCCCGTTGAGCGATGTGAGGTCGACGCTGTGCTCCTTGGCGAGTTTCCGTACTAGAGGTGTCACGTAACTTGTGTCAGAGTCGCCCGCTACCAGTGTTGGGGCAGCAGGAGCCGCGGTCGCCGGACCGTGCTGCTCAGGTCGGGCATCTTCTTTTGCAGTAGGTGCCGCGACCTTGGGCTGCTGCTCCGGCCGTGGTCCGGGCTCAGGCCGAGGTGCTGGTTGGGCCTGCGGCTCTGGTCGTGGCTCGGGGGTTGGCTCCGGCTCAGGCGACGGCGGTGCCGCGGCTCCGGCCTCCCCGATGATCGCAAGAACCGCTCCAACTTCAACCGTCTCGTCTTCCTGGACGCGTATCTCCAGCAGTGTCCCGGAAGTCGGTGAAGGGATTTCGGTGTCGACCTTGTCTGTGGAGACCTCCAACAGCGGCTCGTCGGCCGCGACCGAATCGCCAACCTGCTTGAGCCAGCGACTTACTGTTCCCTCGGTCACACTCTCGCCCAGTTCGGGCAGGGTCACGTCGGTGCCGGTAGCCGGGCCGCCTGAGCTCGCTGCCGGCGCGGCCGTCTCAGCCGCTGCTTGGGCGCCAGCCTCAGGCTTCGCGGGCTCCTGCTGCCCGGCCTCCTCTTGCTGGGCTGCCTCCTGCTGGGCTGGCTCCTGCGGAGCTTCCTCCTGCGCCGGCGTCTCGGCAGCCTCTTCGGAAGGCGCCTCAGGTGCCGCCGCAGCCTGCCCGTCAGCCTCACTCGGCTCGCCGATCACGGCGAGCACCGCGCCTACTTCGACGGTCTCGTCCTCCTGCGCCTTGATCTCCAACAGCACCCCTGAGGCGGGGGAGGGGATCTCGGTGTCGACCTTGTCTGTCGACACCTCAAGTAGTGGCTCGTCGGCTTCGACGGTGTCACCGACCTGCTTGAGCCACCGGCTGACGGTTCCTTCGGTGACGCTTTCACCGAGGGCTGGAAGGGTTACAGAGGTCGACATGGCTGTGAGGACTCCTTCATCGTGCTGGTGCTCAGTTACGGCCTAGGGTCACTGGTGGCTGGCTCGGCGGAACTCGGTCAGGCCTCTCTGGGTGCCGGTGGGCCACAGCCTAGCCTCAGCAGGCTGGCTTGGAGCGAGCGCGTTACCGCTCATGTCAAGTTCCAGTCGGGTGGGTTATCCGTGGGAGTGCAAGGGCTTGCCAGCGAGGGCAGGTGGGCTTCGCCGAGCGCCTCGGTCTGCGTGGGATGCGCATGAATCAGGCCCGCGACATCAGTCGGGAACGCATCCCAATTGGTGATCAGTTGGGCCTCGCCGACAAGCTCGCTGACGCGGGCACCGATCATGTGGACGCCGACGATTGGCCCGCTCGGTTGGCGTACCAGCTTCACAAATCCACGAGTCTTCAGGATCTGTGACTTGCCATTGCCCGCCAGGTCATAAGTGAACGCTTCGGCGTCGCCGAAGCGTGTCGCGCCTCCTCTTCCTCAGCCCGATGGAGGCGATTTCCGGGTCGCAGTACGTGACGCGGGGCACCTCCGCATCGACGGTGTCGCAGCCCGTATGGCGGCCCCCGTCACCATGTTGATCTCGCGCTTGCGGAACGCCCGTTCCAGGGCGGCGGAAATGCTGGCCTCACCGGAGATCGAGGAAGCGCCTCAACGATCGTAACGTCCACCCCGAAGGACCGCCAGGCCGGCGAACTCCACGCCGATCACCCCGCCGTCGAGCACAATACGCCGAACTGGCTCCCGTTGCGCACTGAGTCCCCACCTCAGCGGCGTGCAGCATCGCCTTGGTGGGCGCCGGTGCAAGCACGTACCACCGACCTTGTCCTTTCCACCGAGAAGCCCAGCTGAGCTGCCCGTAGGGCGCACGCATAGCCCCCGCTGCCGGCACCCAACACGACGAGATCGAACGAAGCAGCCATGCCGCCATCCTCTCAGCCGCTGTGAAGGCCGCGATTTCTCCCAGGTACCGGCCATAATTGGCCCATGAGTTGGTTCCGGCGGACGGCGACCCGCGTGAAGAAGAGCCGCGGCTACGCCTCGCAGAGTCGGACGGTGGACGATGCTGTGACGTCGCACCTCACTCAATTCGCACGGAGCCGACGCGGCGTGGAGGCCTTTGTCGAGCCCAAGACTGCGGTAACCCAGACCACATTGCTGCTGGTCGCCTTTGACGGCGAGTGGACCAGACGGGTCGTGCCCTCGCCCGAATGGGCGCATGCGTTCGCCGAGTCTTTACAGATCCCTGGGTACGACGCGGCAGTCGTGGGTTATCCGCAGCGGATGCGTGACTACAACACTCGCAACAAGAAACACCCGGACTTGCGCTGACGCATCATGAAGCCGTCGCCCGCTGCGCGCGGCGTGGCGTGATTACACGCCTCCAGGACGACGCTTCACAGCTCTCGGACAGCTTAGGCATCTTTCAATCACAGGCGAGATCGCAAGCATTTCCCCATGAACCACACCTATCTACAAGAGGCCACGGCGCCCACGGCTGGGCGGACAGCTCCTTGTCCATGCTGCCGGTCTTTGGCAGCATCGCCATGCTGGTGCTGCTCCTGCTCCTGGCTCTCACCGGCCTGTATCTGTGGCGCCAGGGCAAGCTCACCCTGCCGAAACTCGGCGGTGTCCGATCACCGGAGGACGAGGCAAAGCGCATCCTCGCCGAACGCTTCGCCCGAGGCGACATCAACTCCGACGAATTCCTGGAGCGGGCCAGCATGCTGAACTGGGCTCCCGGCACCAGCCCGCTGCCGTCAAAGCGTAAGAACCGCACCTGAGGCTACGCTCGCGCCCACGCAAGGGCGGGTTCTTCACCCTCGGAGTCGGCGTCTTCGTCAGCTGGGTGGCGTCTCAGGCCGCTAGCGTGCGGGCGAGGGCAATGAGCGTGCGTACGCCGACCCCGGTGCCGCCAGGAGCGACATACCCGTACGGCTTCCCCTCCAAGAACGCTGGGCCGGCAATGTCGAGATGTGCCCATCGGGTGCCTTCTGCCACGAACTCCCGGAGGAAGGCGGCGGCCACCAGAGCACCCGCCCAGCGATCCGACCCGGTCGAACGCAGGTCGGCGACCTTGGAGTCGAGCTTGCCGCGGATCTCCTCTGGGATCGGTAGCTGCCAGACGTCCTCGCCCGCCGCCTCGGCAGCATCGAGAACCAGGTCGGCGGTCGCGTCGTCGGTTGCCATCAGACCAGCCGTACGGTGCCCGAGGGCGACCACGCAGGCGCCCGTGAGGGTTGCGACGTCGACCACCAGGTCGGGATGATCCTCGTTCGCCCGTGCCAGAGCGTCGGCCAGGACGAGTCGGCCCTCGGCGTCAGAATTGCCGTTCTCGACTGTTTTGCCACCATAGATGGTCAGCACGTCTGAGGGCCGAAAGGCACTTCCTGAGGGCATGTTCTCCGCGAGCGCACCGTACGCGGTGACCCTGATCTTGAGGCCAAGCTGGGCAATGGCGTGTACAGCTGCCAGCACGGTTGCTGCGCCGGCCATGTCGTATTTCATCGCGTACATACCCTCAGCGGGCTTGAGGTTGAGACCACCACTGTCGAAGGTGATGCCTTTGCCCACCAGCGCGAGATGGAACTTCGCTCCTCGAGGGCTGTAGCCGAGCCGGACAAGCCGTGGGGGCCGAGATGATCCTCCGCCCACTGCCATCAACCCGCCGTAACCGCCCTCACTCAACGCCGCCTCATCCAGCACGTCGATGGTGACGTTGCTGCCGAGAACCAGGTTGCGCACCTGCTCCGCGAACGACTCCGGATACAGCAGGTTGGCAGGCGTATTGACCCACTCACGCACCGTCATGACCGCTTGCGCGACGACCTGGGCGGTAGCTGGGACCTCGGCACCCTTGGCATCGCTTGGGTGGAGCACAGTGATCGCGTCGACCGTGCTGCCCGTGGCCGGCTCGGCGCTGATCGGCTCATAGTCGTAGCTGCCGAGCAGCGCGCCCTCAGCAACCGCAGCGAGCTGCTCGGAGCCGGCGCTGCCCAACGAGACGGCGACCGTGAGGCTGCCGTTCTCGGCGAGGGAGGCTGCGTGTCGGACGCCGGACCCGGCCGCGCGCCGCAAGTCTTCGTTTGGGTGCTCAGATCCGAGACCCACGACCACGATCCGTGGCCCACTGCCGGCTGCCGGCAGAGTCCGCTTGCTGTCCGCGTTCGGCTTGGCACCAAGCGAAACCGCCATTTCGCCGACCGAGATGCCGAAGCGTTTGGCGAACGCGCGCGCGATTGCTTCGGGTACTTCTCGTACTCCTGCCTCGCTCATGCCGACGACGAGAACGTCAGCGTCGCGCGGAACGCTCTTGGCGACGGCGAGCGATGGGAGCATTCGGGTTGGCACGATGGGACATCCTTCAGTGGTCGACGTGATCAAATTGGCGCGTCAACAGATTAGTCGGTGTGGCCGTTTTAGGGCCGCTGCGTGATCGGAGGAGCGATGAGCACGGAGAATTCCGATACCGGCCCGCTGCTGAAGTCGCCGCTGCATCAGCGACAGATCGCCGCCGGCGCCAAGTTCGCGCCGTTCAGCGGCTGGTCCATGCCCTTGGAGTACTCAGGTGCCGGGGTGCTCGCGGAACACGCGGCCGTCCGCAATGCCGTCGGGATCTTCGACGTCAGTCATCTCGGCAAGGCCACAGTGGCCGGTCCAGCTGCGGCGGACTTCGTCAACCGCTGTCTGACTGCCGACCTCCGCAAGATCGGACCGGGTCAGGCGCAGTACACGTTGCTCTGCAACCCAGACGGCGGCGTGGTCGACGACATGATCGCCTATCTCAGGTCTCCGGACGAGGTCTTCTTGATCCCCAATGCCGCGAACTGCGCGCACGTCGTCGCTCTATTGGCCGAGGCCGCGCCTGACGGCGTCACGGTGATCAACCAGCACCCTGATTTCGCTGTGCTGGCTGTTCAAGGCACGTTGTCCGATGAGGTGCTGTCGGCCGCCGGCTTTCCCGCAGGTCACGACTACATGACCTTCGTTGGCGCCGACTACCAGGGAGGGCCGATGACCGTTTGCCGTACCGGGTACACCGGCGAACGTGGCTACGAGCTCGTTGTCCCGGCCGGCGCCGCCGTCGCCGTCTGGGACGCCGTGCTGGCGGCCGGCGAACCCTACGGGTTGCAACCTGCTGGGCTTGGGGCACGGGACACGCTTCGGACCGAGATGGGTTACCCGCTCCACGGCCAAGACCTCTCACCGGACATCACCCCGGTGCAGGCACGACTCGGCTGGGCGGTGGGATGGAAGAAGGAATCCTTCTTCGGAGCCGACGCGCTCCGCGCCGAGAAAGAGGCGGGGCCTCGGCGCCTGCTGCGTGGACTGCGCGCTGTCGGACGAGGCATTCCCCGACCAGGAATGGTCGTGCGACTTCCGGGCGGCCGCGAGGTCGGCGCCGTGACATCGGGCACCTTTTCACCGACCCTCAAGACCGGAATCGCCCTCGCGCTGGTCGAGGCGGGCGTTGCTGACGATGACGTTGTGACGGTGGATATCAGGCGCCGTCAGGAACCTTTCGTGATCACGAAACCGCCCTTTGTGACCCCCGGCGTACGGGAAGACCTGAGCGCGAGCTCACGTGCACAAGGAACTAAACATCGAAGACGCTGTCGTCTCGATCGTCCAGAGCGCAGCGGATGCGGCGTCTCTGGATCTCGCTGAGCTCTTCCGGTAGCTCGTCCGCCGGAAACCACGCAACCTCGGTGGACTCCTCATCGCCGACCTGCGCCTCACCAGAGACGTAGCGGCAGCGAAAGCACATCGAGACGAACTGGCAGGTGTCACCGTTCGGATAGACCACATCCGGATCTGTGGTGAGGAGTGCGAGCCGCTCGACGTGGGCTGTGATGCGAGTCTCTTCCAACAACTCCCGGAGGGCCGCAGCAGCCGGTTGCTCGAAGGGTTCCACGATCCCCGCCGGCAGGCTCCATCGCCCTGTGTCACTGCGTCTGGTCAAGAGCAGATGAACTCGGCCCGGCTCCAGGTCAGTTCGGACCACGACCGTGGATACGCCGGGTAGCAGCAGCCTGCCCGGTCCGTATACGCGCCGAATAGCGGCGATGTAATCAGGGGTCGGCACCAGCCGACCTTAGCGGGCGCGCTCCAGCTGCGAGCGTCGGGAAATCGCGCGCCGCCGTGCTGCAGCGAGCTCTAGACCTCAGGCTCCAAAGACATCGGCCCATACACCAGCCGGTCGGCCTCGTAGAGGCTTACCGCCCGGACTCCGGCTCTGAGCAAGCTCGGATAGAACTCGCCCAGCCAGGTCTCGGCCTCACCCTGGGTCTGGAAGGTGCGACCCATTGAGGGCAAGTCCGCGTTGGAGCGGCTGGCGACGGGTCTGACGGTCGGGCACCCAGCGCCAGCTCATCGGATCATCTTGTGCGTCATCGCAGCGAGTGTCCTAGTACGCCTCACCGCGCTTGATTCGCGGCGGGGGTGACCGGAACCTCCGGATCTGCGTGCTGCGCGTCATCCCGTACAGCAGCAGCCCCTTCGGTGAGGCCTTGGGCAGCCGGGCGGCCAGCACTTTCTTGAAGCGACGCCACATCAGATAGCCGTCAACGAAGACGCCAAGGATGAATACGTACATCGCCAGCGTGCTGATCACCGTCACCGTAGGCCAGCGGCTGCCGAGAATGGTTACGCCCAAGATCACCACAACTGAGGGCAGCAGGAACTCGCCTACGTTGAAGCGGGAGTCGATGTAGTCACGCATCAACGCCTTCTCGGGCGCGGCTTCTCGGGCGCTGATCGCCCTCGTGCGATTGGCCCGTGACTGCCGGCTGGCCGCGGCCCGGGCTTCCTTCTTGCTGAGTGTCGTCGTCAAGCGCTGACGGCGCGCTGCTTCCGCTTCCTTGCGGGTCGGCGTCGGATGGTCTTTCTTACCACCCGGACCAGGATCGACAGTCGTCGTTGCCGGCTCCGGCGTAACGGCCTGGTTGTTGCGGCGAAAGAGTGCCACGGGTCCCTCTCACGAATTGTGGTGACGCTGCTGCACGGCAGGGTTGGGCTGATCTGGCCCTGGATTGTCTCAGGGGATCACCCCAAAGACGAAACTACTCTCCTCCTTCGCTGTGCTCAGTTTCTCTGCAGAGATACGGTGGAAGCCTGTGAGCGGCCCCGGCCGCGAAACCGGAGTCTGGAAGGACCAGCTGACACCTCATGAGCGGCATTTTTCAGCGGATCTCGTTGATCTTTCGTGCTAAGACCGACAAGGCCTTGGACAAGCTCGAAGATCCGCGCCAAACCCTCGACTACTCATACCAGCGCCAGCTCGAGCTGTTGCAGAAAGTCCGTCGCGGCGTGGCCGATGTGGCTACCAGTCGCAAGCGGATCGAGCTGCAGGCCAATCAGCTGAACACCCAGGCCGACAAGCTGACCAATCAGGCGCAGAAAGCGCTGGAAGTCGGCCGGGAGGATCTGGCCCGCGAAGCCTTGACGCGACGGTCCGGCCTTCAGCAACAGCTGAGCGACTTGCAGGTTCAGCACGCCCAGCTGCAGGGGGAGGAGGAGAAGCTCACCCGCGCCAGCCAACGGCTGCAGGCCAAGGTGGACGCGTTCCGGACCAGGAAGGAGACGATCAAGGCCACCTACTCCGCCGCCGAGGCGCAGACCCGGATCAACGAGGCGTTCTCTGGGATCAGTGAGGAGATGGGCGACGTCGGCCTCGCGATCCAGCGAGCCGAGGACAAAACAGCCCAGATGCAGGCCCGTGCCGGTGCCATCGATGAGCTGCTGGCCAGTGGTGCTTTGGACGATCCCACCGGGACAGCCAAGGACGACATCACACTCGAGCTGGAACAGCTAGCCTCCACCTCCGACGTGGAAAACGAGCTCGCGCGAATGAAGGCGTCGCTGGGCGCCGGTCCCGCTGCCGCGCCGCCCCAGGCGATTGAGGGCCAGCAAGCTCCGCCGCCCGGAGCTCCGCAACCACCAAGCCAGGGACCGAGTCAGACCTCGCAGCCGCCAAGCCTGGACTCGCAGCCTCCGCAGCAGTATCAGGCCCCTCCAACGCAAGATCAGGAGGCGCCACCGGCTCAACCGCAGGGTGACTTGCGATGATTGTGCGGATCCTGAATGAGGGTCAGTGGGAGCTGACCGACGACGCCGTACGCGGGCTCAACTCCTTCGATGATGCTGTGGAGCAGGCGGTCACCGCCGGTGATCAAGATCAGCTGACGAGAGCACTGCACACACTGCTTGATCGGATCCGGACAACGGGAACCCGATTGCCTGATGACTCGCTCGAGGACTCCGATTTGATCTTGCCGGATGCCGATTCGACGCTGGAGGAGATGCGGCAGCTGCTGAGCGAGTCGGAAGAGGGTCTCATTCCCGGTTGAGGAAGCGCCAGCCTGCTCCAGGGACTGAAACCTCGGTTCGTGAGAATCTGACCCGTACGCGAGCCGGGCGTCATCGCGTCAGGCCAGGCGGCTGCTGTCACGAAGAGAGTTGTTCCGTCCGGGCCGCCCAGCGTGCAGGCGAAGCATCCGAGATCGGAGCTGATCGTTTGTGACACCTCGCCGCCCTCGCGCACCCGAACGCAGCGGCGACCCGGCACCTCCGCGAACCAGACCTCACCCTCGGCATCTATGCAGATGCCGTCCGGAGCGGCACCGTCAAGCGCGGCCCACACGCGACGATTGGAAAGACCGCCATCTGGAGCAATGTCGTACGCGGTCAGCACGCCGCCGTAGGACTCCGCCACGATCAACGTCGAGTTGTCGGGCGTGATTGCCATGCCGTTCGGGAAGGCAAGGTCGTCGGCAACCTGGCGAGCTGTCCCGTCTGCGGCTGACGAGTGCGATGAGTCCCGGCGCGAATTCACCCTCGGGGAAGTCAAAGCCGATGTTGTTCACATACGCGTTTCCCCGACCGTCGGACACGATGTCGTTCCACGGTTTCGTGGAGAGGGCTGCCAATTCGGCGTACGTGTCGAGTGTTCCGCCGGGCGCACGGACCAGCAGCTGGTCACCGGCGACGACCAGCAGCCGTCCATCGGGCAGATGATCGAGGCAGAACGGGATCGCATCGATGCGAGTGATCAGCTCGCGTGTGCCGTCGAGGCCTGCGGCCAGCACTTCGCCGGAACCCCAGTCGGAGAAGATGAGCCGGCCATCATGCCAGCGCGGAGACTCAACCAGGACTAGATCGCTGAGCAAAGTCGTGAACTCGGTCATGTGATTCAGACCTTCTCCGCGCCGTCAAACTCATCGCCTTTTTTGGAAGCTGCTCGCGCAATCGCGCGTGGAACCCGCCTACTTCGTCGTCGCTCGCAGAGGAAGAACGCTCCGCCTCCTCCTCAGTACGGCGGCGCGCATTGCGTCGCGTACTGCTCGCGCAAGGCTGGAACGCCTTCGTAGCTCGGAGGCTGCTCTTCCTCAGCTCGCTCGCTGACGACGCTCGTAGCTGCTGCCATCCGCTCGCACTCGCATCGTCCAGGAAGCGCCGCTCCATCCTGCTCAGCACGGCGGCGCGCGATTTCCCGACGCTCGCAGCTTGTTTGAACCTGCTCCGCAATCGCCGCTCGCAGCTTGTTGGAACACTCAGTCGCGGGCGGTCTCACCTGGTAGGTCGAGCATCCGCTGCAGCGCGGCCTTGGCGTAACGCTCAGTCTCGGGGTCGACGGTGATCTGGTTCACGACATGCCCCTGGGCCAAGTTCTCCAAGGCCCAGACCAGATGCGGCAGGTCAATCCGGTTCATGGTGGCGCAGTAGCACACGTGCTGCTCGAGGAAGACGACCTCGAGGTCGGGATGATCATGAGCGAGGCGCTTGACCAGGTTGAGCTCGGTGCCGATCGCCCACTTTGACCCAGGCTTGGCCTGCTGGATGGTCTTGATGATGAACTCGGTGGAACCGATGAAGTCGGCCTTGAGCACGACCTCATGTTGGCACTCGGGGTGCACCAAGATATTGACGTCAGGGATGCGTGCGCGTACATCGTCGACGGCTTGCTCGGTAAACCGTCCGTGGACCGAGCAGTGACCCTTCCACAAGATCATCGTGGCTGCTTGCAGTTCCTCAACCGTCAGGCCGCCGTTGTACTGATGAGGGTCATAGACCACGCAGTCGTCCAGGCTCATGCCCATCTGCAGTACTGCGGTATTGCGGCCGAGATGCTGATCGGGGAGGAAGAGCACCTTCTCGCCGCGGCGGAGAGACCACTCGAGAACTGACTTGGCGTTGGAGGAAGTGCAGACGACGCCGTCATGTTTGCCGCAGAAAGCCTTGATGTCGGCCGAGGAGTTCATATAGGTCACCGGCACGGTGAGGTGCGCGACTCCTGCGTCGGCCAGGACATCCCAGGCGTCCTCAACCTGGGCGAGCCGCGCCATGTCAGCCATCGAGCATCCCGCAGCCAGGTCAGGCAAGATCACTTTCTGTTCTGGCGCTGTCAAGATGTCGGCCGATTCGGCCATGAAATGCACGCCACAGAACACGATGAATTCGGCGTTCGGGCGAGCTGCGGCCTCACGGGCCAGCTTGAACGAGTCGCCGGTGACATCGGCAAACTGAATGACCTCGTCGCGCTGGTAGTGGTGACCGAGGACGAACAACCGGTCGCCCAGGGCCGCTTTGGCTCGCCTGGCCCGCTCCACCAGAGATGGGTCGGAAGCTGGCGGCAGATCGCCCGGACACTCGACACCGCGCTCGGATCGTGGGTCGGACTCCCGCCCCAGAACGAACAGCGACAGCGGTGTCCCGGATCTGAGTGGCGTGGACGTGGGGGTGCTCGTCACGCCACAAATGTACTCACTGCGCGCGTCGCCTCCGATTTCTCACCACAGCGCGCAACCCGCTGACGGTATTGAATGCTCACGATGCTCCCGATCGGCGGGTGGAAAAGTGGGTTAACCCAGCTTCCATCGCCGCACACACGTTGCAACTTATGTGAGGCGTCCGAAAAGTGGGTTAACCCAGTTTTCTGACCCGGGCCCGCGGGTGTAGGCCAGGAAGGGACAGAATCGACCGTGCGGATCGTGGTCGCAACCGACTCCATCGGGGCACTGTCCTCGCGGCAGGCCGGTGAAGTCATTGCCTCGGGGTGGTTACCGGTTGCTGGGGTGTCGGTGCTCCCAATCGGAGACGCTGGAGCTGGCTTTGCCGCTGCGTACGCCGAACTGGCCGGTTTCACGGCCTCACCTCAGGTGGCCGACGGCTTAGTCGTGACGACCGGGCACGGACCAGACACGGGCGTCGTGCAGGTCCTCGGGCCGACGGGCGGTCCTGGGATTCCGTACGAGCAGTCGTCCCGGGCGATCGGCGACGCGATCGCGAATCTTTCTCCGCACGACGCCATTGCGGCGGATCATTGTCGATCTGGCTGGCCTCTGGGTCCATGACGCGGGTGCTGGCTTGCTTGCCGCGCTCGGCGCGACTGCAGATCGGCCTCTCGATCGCGGTGTCGCCGGGCTCGAGGGGATCACCGAGCTCGACCTTGGGCCTGCCCGGGCGCTGCTGGATGAGGCCGAGCTGGTGGGCGTCGTGCCCGCTTCACAGCTCAGCCAGCCGTTGCTGGGCTTGCGCGGCATCACCTCTCGTTCAGGTCGGGAAGCCGGCGTCGATCCCGAGCTGATGCTCCGAACCGACGCCGCCCTGGAAGCTTTCGCCCGGCTAGCCTCGCCAACCCATGCCGAAGCCCCAGGGGCGGGCGCCTGCGGCGGCCTGGGGTTCGCGGTGCTCGCATTGGGCGGGCAGTTGAGCAGTGGTCCGGCTCTGACACTTGCCTCGGCCACGGGTCAGCAGGCGATGCGCGGCGTGGACCTTGTTGTGACGGGATGCTCAGTGTTCGATTTCGCGAGTCGCGGCGGGGGCGTCGTCGCTTCGATGGCCGAGGCGGCCGCAGCCGCCCTTGTCCCCTGCATCGTCATTGCCGGTGAGGTGCTCATCGGGTCACGGGAAATGCGCACCTTGGGGATCGAGGCGGCGTACGCAGTGCAGGAATCCCTGATCGACGACCCGCAGGCGGAGATCAGCGAAGAGGAGCTGGCCTCGACCGCTCGACGGGTGGCCCGGTCCTGGAGTTGGTGACGCGGCACACGTTGCTCCAGCTTGGACGGGTGGGCGAGCCCCCTTAGAATGACATCCATGACGGCAACCGAACAGACCTTCGACAGCCCTATTGCAGTAGCAGACGGCGTCATCTTGACCGACGGGGCAGCAGCCAAGGTCAAGGCCCTTCTGGAAGGCGAAGGGCGCGAAGATCTTGCGCTGCGCGTCGCTGTGCAGCCGGGCGGCTGCTCCGGACTGCGCTACCAGTTGTTCTTCGACGAGCGCAGCTTCGACGGCGACATCGTCAAGGTCTTCGGCGGAGTGGGCGTCGTCACCGATCGGATGAGCGCGCCGTACCTGATGGGCGCGACCATTGACTTCGTCGACACCATCGAGAAGCAGGGCTTCACCATCGACAACCCCAATGCCACCGGCTCATGCGCCTGCGGCGACAGCTTCCACTGATCTGAACCTACGAACTCCCTGCCAGCGGGCAGGGAGTTCGTCTGTGTCAAGACTCACGTCGCACGATGAAGCGTGGCGGATCTGAAGCCACGAGGGTTTGTCCACGCATCCGGCACCAGGCGGCCAGGTCGGGACCGGCGGCTGGGTCGTCCGCAAGCAGCTCCAGGACCTCGCCCACGCTGATCTCACCGATACGGCGCGCCACCTCGATGATCGGTCGCGGGCATTTCATTCCGCGACAGTCCAGCGACAACCCCTGAAATGGTGACGCGACCTCGTTCACGACGCCTCCACAGTCGCACGGATCTCCGACACGATCGGCGGTAGCACGGCCAGAAACTGACTGATCTCCGCCGCTGTAGTCGTCCAGGTAAGCCCAATGCGCACGTTGCCGTGGGTCAGGGCTCCCATGGCCGCCAGAACATGCGAGGGGTGTTCGCTGCTGGCGCTACAGGCGGACCCACTCGCGACAGCAAAACCGGCCTTGTCGAGTTCCAGGGTCAGCGTCTCGCCGTCCACATAAAGCGCCGAGAACGTCAGGAGGTGCGGCACCCGGCGTACCGGATCCCCGGCCACGTCGACATCAGGTACTTGTTGCGCGATTCCCGCGCGCAGCTGATCGACCATGTCGTGCTGGCGTTCCCGGACTGTGCGACCGTCCCGCAGCCAGCAATCCAGAGCGACCGCCGCCGCATAGATGGCGGGCACATCGGGCATACCCGGCCAGCGGCCCCCCTGGTAGTCGTCGGTGGGGTAGGGGGCTCGCCAACGGGAGTGCTTCTTGATCACCAGAATGCCGACCGACGCTGGGCCGCCGAACGCGCCGGCCCACCCCGTCAGCACCGACCAGCCGGCGGCGTCGTTGAGGTCGATACGGCCGAGCGCAGCCGTTGCATCCAGCACCAGCGGCACCTCCATGCGGTTGCAGATCTCAGCGGCTTGGGCGTACGGCTGCAGCGTGCCAACTTCATGGTTGGCCACCTGGATGCAAGCCGCAGCAGTGCCGGCGGTACCCACCGCGGCACCCCACCGCTCCAGGTCGACATGGCCTTCATGATCGACTTGCACCGCGTCGTGCACACCAGCGGCGGCAGCGGCCGCGAGCACCGAGGAGTGGTCGATTGCTGTGGTGACGATGCGGGAACCGATCCGCCGGCGGCCCAATGCCAGTCCGAGGACGGCAGCCTGGCTTGCGTGTACGCCGGACGCGGTGAAGATGACCTCATCCGGTCGTGCTCCCACAGCGGCGGCAACCACTTCTCGGGCCTGATCCAGGGCCTGGGCGGCCAGCCGGCCAGGCCGGTGGAGCCGGGCTGGATCGCCCCAGCCCGCCTGCTGCGCATCAAGCCATGCCTGGCGCGCATTCTGGAGCATCGGCTCGCCCGACGAACTGTCCAAGAAGACCTGGGAAACCGAATGCGCCACGCCTCGAAACTAGCGCGCGAGCCGCGGCGTCGCGAGCGGCCGTGCGGCAGCGCGAACCGCCAAAAACGCAACCCCTACACCGGTGATGACGGCGTCTTCCTACGTTAGGGTGAACACCAAAGAAGGGTGGCCGCCGCGACCGTGGGCGGGCACGAGTCCTCGGTGTGTACCGATCCGACGAAAGGCGCAACGTGGGTGGCAGGACTCAACGGTCCGCTGTGGATGACATGACAGTGCTCGCGCCCCGCAGCCGGCTAGGCAACCGTGTTCGTCCCGGCTTGCTGGCCCTGTCCTTGTTCGGGCTGCTGTTCCTCACCGGCTGCTCAGCAGAGCTCGTTGATCAGATCAAGCGGTTCGGCTTCCCACCGCCTGCCAGCGACCGGGGTGAACCCATCCTCACTTTATGGATCTGGACCTGGATCGCAGCCTTGGCGGTGGGTGTTCTGATGTGGGGGCTCATCACGTGGGCCGCGAACCGCTACAAGACCAAGCACGCCAGGATGCCACGGCAGAGCCGCTACAACCTGCCGATGGAGATCTTCTACACGGTTGCTCCGTTCATCATCATCGCGGTGCTCTTCTACTACACGGTCTTGGCCCAGAACGTGGTCACAGCCAAGGAGCCGAACCCTGAGGTCACCATCGACGTCGTTGGCCAGAAATGGTCCTGGACGTTCAACTACAAGGCTGCCGATAACCCAGCTGTCGGGTCAGATGTCTGGGAGGCGGGCACGATCAACAAGACCCCCGATCTCTACCTCCCTGTCGGCAAGTTGGTGCAGTTCAACCTCATCTCGCCTGATGTGATCCACTCGTTCTGGGTTCCATCGTTTTATGAGAAGTTGGACGTTATCCCTGGTCGCCTCAACAGCCTCCAGCTGAGGCCGACGACCGAGGGCGTGTTCCCCGGGAGGTGTGCCGAATTGTGCGGCACCTATCACTCGGCGATGCTTTTCAATCTGCACGTCGTGAGCGAGACCGACTACAACGCCTACCTGAATTCGCTCGAGGCGAAGGGCCAGACCGGCGAAGCCAAGGGTCCGGCCCAGGCCAACAGCCCCGCGAAGGCAGGTTCTGAGGAGGGTACGCGATGACGACGCTGCAGCGTACGGCCACCGCCGCCGAGATCGCGACGCCGAGGCGTCAGATGGGCACCATCGTCTGGAAGTGGATGGTCACCACTGATCACAAGGTGATCGGCAATCTCTACTTCGTCACATCGATGGTCTTCTTCCTGTTCGGCGGCATTCTGGCCATGGCGATGCGGGCCGAGCTGGCATTCCCGGGTATGCAGTACCTCTCGTACGAGGTCTTCAACCAGTTCTTCACCATGCACGGCACGATCATGTTGCTGCTGTTCGCGACTCCGCTGTTCGCCGGCTTCGCCAACGCGATCATGCCGCTGCAGATCGGCGCGCCCGATGTGGCGTTCCCGCGACTCAACATGATCGCCTACTGGTTCTATCTGTTCGGTGGGCTGATCGCCTCCGCCGGATTCCTGTCGCCGTCAGGCGCCGCCAGCTTCGGCTGGTTCGCGTACGCGCCGCTGAACGACGCTGTCAACTCACCGGGTGTCGGCGGTGACCTGTGGATCATGGGCCTGTACATGGCGGGTCTTGGCACCATCCTCGGCGCGGTCAACTTCACCACCACGATCTTGTGCATGCGGGCACCAGGCATGACCATGTTCCGGATGCCGATCTTCACCTGGAACATCTTGGTGACGTCGTTCCTAGTGTTGTGCGTCTTCCCGATTCTCGCCGTAGCCCTCTTGGTGCTGGAGGCCGATCGGGCTCTTGGAGCACAGGTCTTCAACCCGGCCAATGGCGGACCGCTCCTGTGGCAGCACCTTTTCTGGTTCTTCGGGCATCCCGAGGTTTACATCATCGCGCTGCCGTTCTTCGGCATCATCACCGAGGTTTTGCCGGTGTTCAGCCGGAAGCCGATCTTCGGTTATGTCGGCCTTGTGCTGGCCACCATGCTGATCGGCGCCTTGTCGGTAGCGGTCTGGGCACACCACATGTTCGTCACCGGGGCGGTCAACCTGCCGTTCTTCTCCTTCATGACCTTCCTGATTGCCGTTCCTACAGGGGTGAAGTTCTTCAACTGGGTCGGCACCATGTGGGGCGGCAATATCGCCATGCGAACGCCCATGCTCTGGGCCGTCGGCTTCCTGACCACTTTCTTGTTTGGCGGCCTGACCGGCATCATCTTGGCCAGCCCTCCGCTCGACTTCGCCGTTTCAGACTCCTACTTCGTGGTAGCTCACTTCCATTACGTGGTATTTGGCACGGTCGTCTTCGCCATGTTCGCGGGCTACTACTTCTGGTGGCCAAAGCTGACCGGCAGGATGCTGGACGAGACGCTGGGCAAGATCCACTTCTGGCTGCTCTTCATCGGATTCCACGTCACCTTCCTCATCCAGCATTGGCTCGGCGCCGAGGGAATGCCACGCCGCTATGCGGACTATCTGCCCAGCGACGGCTTCACCCTCGGGAACCAGATCTCCTCGGCAGGCGCATTCCTGCTCGGTGGCTCAACGCTGGTCTTCCTCTGGAACGTGTGGAAGAGCCGGAACAACCCGAAGGTGAACACCGACGATCCGTGGGGTTGGGGCCGCTCGCTCGAGTGGGCGACGACCTGTCCGCCACCGCGGCACAACTTCACTCAGCTGCCCAAGATCCGCTCCGAGTCGCCGGCCTTTGACCTGCACCACCCTGAGGTCGCACTGCTGGAGTACGACGCTGACTACGTGCCCGAGCACCCAGGCGGAGACACCGGTGACCGCTATGGCCGGAGAGTCGAGCTCGAAGCGAGACTCGACCACACAACAGCCGACCTTGCCGCGCAGTACGAGTCTGCGCACCACATGCATTCACCCGATCCAGAGGAGGATCAGCGGTGAAGGTTGAAGCCTGGGTCTTCGGCTCGCTGACCATCTTCATGATCATTGTGACCCCGGTCTACTGGCTGATCACGGCGGACCAGAACAACGGAGTACCCGAGATCACCGGCACCGTCGCGTTGATCATGACGACCTTGCTGGTGCTGATGATCTGGGTCTACCTCCTCCTGGTGGCGGGCCGGATGGAGCCGCGGCCCGAGGACAGGAAGTCCGGGGAGATCGCGGAAGGTGCAGGAGAGCTTGGCTTCTTTCCGCCGCAGAGCAAGTGGCCGCTGTTTCTCTCACTCACATTCGTGCCCGTCGTGCTGGCTCCCATCTACGGTTGGTGGCTCATGATCATTGGTTTCGGGATCGGCTTTGTGACGTTGACCGGTTTGCTTTACGAGTTCTATCGCGGAGATCACGCGCACTGAGTCGTCTCGCTTCGGGGTCGTTCGGTAGGGCTGACCGAGTAAGGCCAGAAGGCGTGGGGTCGAGTTTGCGGTTGTCCGGTCCTGTGGTTGCTGACGATTCAAGCATCTTAGCTTCTGGCGTTAGCTCGGTCGGCCCTACCGAACAAAAGGGCGGCCGCCTCGAGTAACGCGCGGCTGAGTGCGCCCTGAGCCTGTCGAAGGGCGGCTTGAATCACTGTCAGTGCACAATGGAGGATGTGTCGGAACATCAGACCGCTTGCACAACTTTGAGCCGCATGCGACTAAGGCTGAGGTGCATGATGCCGCTTTGCAGTATGTGCGCAAGATAGCGGGGACATCGAAGCCGTCGAAGGCCAATGAGGCAGCATTCAACCGGGCGGTCAATGAGATCGCTCATGCCACGCAACATTTGTTGGAGGACCTCGTCTCGACGGCGCCGCCTAAGAACCGCGAGGTGGAGGCGGCCAAGGCTCGGGCGCGCTCGGCCAATCGCTTCGCCACTGCGTAACTTCGCGTCATGCCCACTGAGGTGCTGCGCTACGCGGCTTTCACTATGGATGGTCACGGCGGAAACCCTGCCGGAGTGGTCTTGGACGCGAGCGGCCTCGATGGCGTGGATATGCAAGCCATCGCTGCTGACGTGAACTATTCAGAGACCGCGTTTTTGGTAGCGAGGCCAGACATACCCAACGTGTACGACGTTCGCTACTTCGCGCCCCAGCAAGAGGTGCCGTTCTGCGGGCATGCGACCATTGCCGCCGCGGTTGCTCTCGCCGAGCGCTCACCGGGGCCGAGCTCATCTTTCACACACCAGCCGGCTTTGTCAGCATCACGACTCGGCAGAACGACCGCGGTGAGATTCTGGCAGAGCTCACGAGTGTCGCGCCTCGGGTGTCCGAGCCGGATCCCGATTTTGTACAAGGAGTGCTGCGTGCCCTCCGCTGGTCCCCTGAGGACCTCGACCCGGATTATCCTGTCCGACTGGCTAACGCGGGTTCAAAGCATCTCGTGCTGGTGACGAGGACCAGGGAGCGGTTGGCCGATCTCGACTACAACTTCGATGCTCTTTGCCATGCTGATGCGCGACCATGGGCTGATCACAGTGCAGTTGATATGGCCTGAGTCCGCGAAGCGCTACCAGTCCCGCAACCCGGGCGCCGGCATTGGAGTCGTTGAGGATCGTGCTACTGGCTCTGCCGCGGCGGCGTTCGGCGGCTACCTGCGAGAGCTCGGCCTGATTGGCGAGAATGCGAGTTTCACGATTATCCAGGGCGTGGACATGGGGCATCCAAGCGAGATCAACGTAAGCGTCATCGGAGGCGAACCCGGGGTACGCGTCAGTGGCACCGCCCACCGCATTGACGGCTAATCACTCGACATCGCACCGCGGTGCGCATGACGCCGCAGCGTCAGTCTTACCAGTTGATGTGGAGTGGGCGCCCCTCGTCGTAACCGGAGTTGGACTGCACGCCGACCACAGCCAGCTCATGGAACTCCTCGAGATTGGACGCACCGGCATAGGAGCAGCTGCTGCGCAGGCCCGCCACGATGGAGTCAATGAGATCCTCGACGCTCGGGCGCTCCGGGTCCAGGTACATGCGGCCTGTCGAGATGCCTTCCTCGAACAGCGCGGCCCGCGCCCGGTCGAAGCCCGAGGAGGCCTTGGTCCGCATATTCACTGCCCTCGCCGAGGCCATTCCGTAGGACTCCTTGTACATCCGTCCTTCGGCGTCGGTCATCAAATTACCGGTGCTCTCGTACGTACCCGCGAACCACGAGCCGATCATCACGCTGCCGGCCCCCGCGGCCAGCGCCAGCGCGACGTCGCGCGGGTGGCGTACGCCGCCGTCAGCCCAGATCGAACGCCCTGCTGCCCGGGCCGCCTCGGCGCACTCCAGGACGGCGCTGAACTGTGGCCTGCCGACACCTGTCATCATCCGAGTCGTGCACATGGCGCCGGGACCGACTCCCACCTTGATGACGTCCGCACCGGCGCCCACCAGGTCGTTGACACCATCAGCCGAGACCACATTGCCTGCAACCAACGGGACGCGGCGCCCTTGGATATCCGCCAGCCGGTCGCGCACCTCGCGTACGGCCTTCAGCGACTCCAGCATCCGCTCCTGATGACCGTGTGCGGTGTCGACCACCAGAACGTCAATCCCGGCGTCTAAGAGCGCTTCGGCGCGAACGGCGACATCACCGTTGATCCCGACCGCCGCACCGATCATCAGCCGACCATCCGGATCCAGGGCTGGGCGGTACAGCGTCGAGCGCAGCGCATGCTTCCGCGTCATGATGCCGAGCAGCTTCCCGTTCTCCACAACAAGCGCCAGCTCGAGGTGCCGGTGGGTCAGCTCGTCGAAGATCTCAGTCGGCGATGACTCCGGAGTGATCGTCAGCAGATCGCCGGACATCACCTGGTGCACTTGGGCGAAGCGATCGACGCCGGCGGCCTCAACCTCACTCACCGTGCCGAGTGGCTGGCCGTTCTCCATCACCACCGCGAGACCATGCGCCCGCTTGGGGATCAGCGACAACGCCTCGCCCACTGTGGTGTGCGGCGTCACCGAGACCGCGGTGTCATAGACCGGATGCGATCGCTTGACTTTGCCGACCACTTCGGCGACGACATCGGCCGGAATGTCCTGCGGGACGATAGCGATGCCCCCGCGGCGCGCCACGGTTTCCGCCATGCGTCTGACCGGAAATCGCGGTCATATTGGCCACCACTAGAGGCAGCGTCGTACCGATCCCATCGGTACTCCGCAAGTCGACCTCGAGGCGCGAGCTGATCGCAGAGCGTCGCGGCACCATGAAGACATCGGAGTAGGTCAAGTCATACGGCGGCAGCTTCTGGAGAAATCGCACAGTGCACATTCTCACCGCCCCGGCACGGTTTGCCTATTCGCCGCTCGCGAAATCACCGAGCCCAGATGAGCCCCCTCAGTCGGAGCACGCCAGGCTGCTCCAGCACGGAGGATCGACCCCGCTAGCGATTGCTGCTGGGAGTCGCTTCCGGTTCCGTGGTGGTCGCTTGGGCCTCGGGTGTCGGTGCGGTCGTCGTTTCCGTGGGATCGGAAGTGGCAGCTTCGCTCGGCTCGGCGGTGGGTGCCTCGCTCGTAGCCGGAGTGGGCTCCTCCGTCGATTTCTTTGACGGTTCCTCCTTTTTGCTATCCGACTCCGTGTCGGCGTTGCCCTCGCGCACCTGCTGAATCGTGGTGCCCTCACCTCCTGAAAGGGCGTGACCTGTAGCCAGCTCGAATACCGTCAGCGAGACCGCCGCGATGCCGAATGTAACCAGAGCTGCGACTGCCACACGCTTCCAATTCAGCTTCCGGCGGCGCGGCGATGGCTCAATGGGTTCCGGTGCTACAAGGTGGCTGCGCTGGCCTGCAATATGACCTTCGCGGTCCGGCAGAATCTCCATGACAGTGGGCTCGTCCACCTCATTCGGCTGCGCGGTCCAAAATGCGGTCTTCACCTTGTCACCCGTGCGTCGCAGGGAAGCCGTATACAGCGAGCCAGCGACAGCCGCAATGATGCTCGCCAAGGCAGCGCCGACGACCGTGCCTGCCACACTCAGCTGAGAGCCCAGGGCGGCTGCCGTCATGGCGGCGAGTGCGCCACCGACAATCTGGGTGGCTGAAAGGTCGAGTCGCTTAGCCTTCGACTGCTTGTCGCCTGCCCCATTGCTGGTATCGGCTTCCGTTGTGTTTTTCAGATTGTGGTTTGTGCTCATGTCCTCATCGCGTCTACTCGGGCGGCATGACCGCGGGGCGGTCTCGTCCAGTCGCGTCAACGCCTCTCGGCTGGCGATCGTTGTCAGCTTTGGCGAAGAGTGACCAATCCCACACCGGCCTGCTCTTCGGACGCGCCGTCAGGACAGCGCCCCACGACCCTAAGGGAGGACGTGGGGCGCAGTGGAAGCAGCCTGCTTACTTGGCCAGGTGGTGTTCTTCCTCCTCCCCGGCTTCGATCGCATGATGCTCGCCGTCTCCGTCTTCGAGGGCCATCGCGTGCATGTGGTGATGTGCAGCCTCTTCGATCTCGGCGCGGCTAGGCCGGCGCAGGGTGTCGATGAAGTAGAAGCGGGTCGCCTGACGGCGGCGCTGCTCGCGCTTGATCTCCTTGACCGAGAACCCGTCGGTGTCGGTCGCCGGCAGCAGTGCGGGAATGTCCTCATGCTGCAGTCAGCTTGAACGCCTCGCCCTCGCTGATCGGCCGGTGACGCTCGGCGTATTTACCTGAAGGAGCGCGATCGATGATGCCAGACTCGGCGCCGTGCAGCATCCGGTCACGGTCGGAGCGCTGCAATCCGATGCAAATCCGCTTGGTCACCAGGAATGCGATCACCGGTCCCACGAACACGGCCACCCGCAGGACTTGGGTCACTGCGTTCAGTGATACGTCGAATATCGTGGCCACAAGGTCGTTGCCACCGCCGATCATCAGCAACGCGTAGCCGGTGATCGCTGCTACGCCGAAGGCCGTGCGGGTCGGAGCATTGCGGGGACGATCGAGGACGTGATGCTCGCGCTTGTCGCCAGTGACCCAGGCCTCGACGAACGGGTAGATAGCCATCAAGCCGAAGAACAGACCCATCAGCCCGAGACCCGGTATGGCGACGTTCCATGACCAGGTCGTCGATCCAATGTGCCATTCCCAGTTGGGCATGAGACGAATGCCGCCTTCGACGAATCCCATGTACCAGTCGGGCTGCGAGCCAGCGGTCACCTCGGCCGGGTTGTAAGGCCCGAACACCCAGACCGGGTTGATCTGCATCGTGGCACCCATCAAGGTGAGCACACCGAAGACGATCAGGAAGAAGCCACCGGCCTTGGCGGCGTACACCGGGAAGACCGGGTAACCGACGACATTGCCCCTGGTCCGCCCCGGGCCGGGGAACTGGGTGTGCTTGTGGTAGACCACCAGCGCCAGATGAGCCGCGATCAGACCAAGGAGCAATGCAGGCACCAGCAAGATGTGCACCATGTAGAGCCGGGGGATGATGAGCTCGCCGGGGAACTCACCGGCGAACGTGAAGAACTCAGCCCAGGTGCCAATCACCGGGATCGCCCGGATAAGACCATCGACGAACCGCAGGCCAGTGCCCGAGAGCAGGTCGTCCGGCAGTGAGTAGCCGGTGAAGCCGTTGATTATGCCAAGTGTCGAGCATGGCCACGCCGATCAGCCAGTTGATCTCACGTGGCTTGCGGAACGCGCCGGTGAAGAAAATGCGGAGGCTATGGGTCAGCATTGCGGCGACGAAGACCGCTGCCGCCCAGTGGTGCATCTGCCGCAGCAGCAGACCGCCGCGAATGTCGAACGACAGGCCCAGAGTCGACGCGTACGCCTCCGACATCTGGATCCCGCGCAGCAGCTCGTAGGTGCCCTCGTACTCGATCTCGGCCATCGACGGCTTGAACCAGATGGTCAGGAAGATGCCGCTCAGGATCAGGACGATGAATGAATACAGCGCAATCTCACCGAGCAGGAACGACCAGTGATCGGGGAAGACCTTGCGTAAGAACGGACGGCCCAGTCCGGCAACACCGATCCGATCGTCGAGCCACTTGGTCGGCCCGGAGGCGAGCTTGAAGACGGGGCCGAGCTCTTTCTTGGGAGTCTGGGCCTGAACCGCGCTCTCGTCAGGCACGGTGGCGGCTGGCTGGGCCATCAGTTATCGCCTACCTCGAAATCATTACGCGAATCACGTTCAAAATAGCTCGGTCCGGGCGGGACGAGGAAATCACGCTGGGCGACGATGTAGCCCTCAGCGTCCAAGGCGATCGGCAGCTGCGGAAGCGCACGCTTTGCCGGGCCGAAGACCACCACTCCCGAGTTGCCCAAGTCGAAAGTCGACTGATGACACGGGCAGAGCAGGTGGTGGGTCTGTTGCTCCCACAGGCTGATCGGGCAGCCAACGTGCGTGCAGATCTTCGAGTAGCAGAGAATGCCGCCGATCTGCCAGTTCTGGCGCGACGGCGGGATCGTGATGGTGTTCGGGTCCATCCGGACCACGACGACCGCCGCCTTGGCCTTCTCAATCTGGTACTCGGAACCGTGGAGCTCTTGGAGGTTTGCAGGCTCGGCGTTGATCAGCTGGCCGATCTCGATGTCCTCTGGCTTGAACGGTTCGAAAGTGACGTCCTGAACGACGCGAACCCCCGGCGCCCAGATAGTCCTCTCGATGGTCTCGGCACGCTTCTTCTTGGTGGGCCACGGGCCGAGATCGGCGAGCCCGACGATCATGGGCAACAAGATCGTAGCGAGCGCTGCCAGCAGGGTGCGACCGATGATCTTCCGCCTGGTGAGCTTGGACTCATCGACCACCTTGTCCAGCTCGGTCAGCATGTAGTCCTTGTCGTCATCGCTGGACGCCGCGCTGTGCCGGTAATCGATCTTTTCTTCGTCGTCCATGATCTTGCGCCCCCACTGCACAGCGCCCATGCCGAGGAAAAGCAATGCAAGGCCGAAGGTCAAGCCGAGGAGGAGGTTCCTGGTGTTGGCTCGCAGCGGACGCGAAGTCGACCCACAGATCTCCCGGCACAGCGAAATAGACGACAACGAACCCGATGGATAAGACCGGCACCAAGCCAAAGAAGGTGGCCACCTGGCGGGTTGCTCGATTGGCAGCCCTCTCATCGACGTCAGTGAGCCGTGGCAGGTGCTCCTCCAGGCCCGGGTCGGGAACCGGGTAGCGCTCCTCGTCGACTGTTGCAACCTCAGTGCCCGGCTGGCCGTGGGAGGTGTCGTCACTCATTTGGCTTTCACTCCCCTAGCTGTAATCCAGATGGCAAAACAAACCAAGCCGCCCAGACCAATGATCCAGGCCCACAGACCCTCACTCACAGGTCCCAGGCCGCCGAGCGCCAGGCCGCCATCGGTGGGTCGCTCGTGTAGGGCGTCGAGGTAGCCGATGATGGCCCGCTTGTCCTCTGGCGTCAGCACCTCGTCGGAGAACACCGGCATTTGCTGCGGGCCGGTGAGCATCGCCTCATAGAGCCGCTTATGGTCGAGACCGACCAGTGGGGGCGCGTATTTGCCGTTGGGCAGTGCCCCGCCAGCACCCTCGAAGTTGTGGCAGGCGGAGCAGTTGGTGCGGAATAGCTCGCCGCCTCGCGCCAGATCCTCCGCGCTGATATTCGCCGTGTCGTACTCGGCGGGCTCAGGGATGGCCGGCCCCGGGCCGAGCGTCGCCACGTACGCCGCGAGTGCAGCGATCTCCTCTTCGGAGTAGCGGTTGGGTTTGACCGGTGCCTGTGCCTCCGGCTTGGCCATCGGCATGCGTCCTGAGCTCACCTGGAAGTCCACTGCCGCAGCACCGACACCCGCAAGCGGCGGACCCTGGATGGGGCCGTTGATCTGGCCCTCGCCGTTCAGCCCATGGCAGGAAGCGCAGCCAACGGCGAAGAGCGCTTTACCTTCAGCCACCTGCTGGCTGTTTCCCGTTTCAGCCGACACCTGCGCGGGCGGAGCGATCACGCTATAGAGCGCTCCCATCATGAAGAGCGCGAACACCAGCAGCAATGCCTTGGCTGCCGGGTGTCGGCGCCGCGAAGACAGGAGTCGCACTCGGGTCCCTCTCGTGTCCTGATGCAGGTGTGGGCCAAACATATATTCAGTTGTCCTAGGCCCAAGCGATGCGTGGGCCTAGGTGGTTCCTCTGCTTATCTCAAGATGTAGATGACGCCGAACAGCGCAATCCACACCACGTCGACGAAGTGCCAGTAGTAGGACACTACAACCGCGCTGACGGCCTGCTCGTGAGTGAAGGTCCGGGCTAGGAATGTGCGGCCCATCAGCAGCAGGAAGGCGATCAGGCCCCCGGTCACATGCAGTCCGTGGAAGCCAGTGGCCAGATAGAAGACCGACCCGAACACGTTCGACGAGATGGTCAGGCCCTCGCTGATCAACGCGGAGTACTCATAAACCTGGCCGCCGATGAAAAACGCGCCCATCAGGAAGGTCAGCGTGTACCACTCGCGGAGCCCCCAGCGCCGCAGATTGAACAGCCCTCCGGTCCGGCTGACCTGGGCTCGCTCAGCTGCGAACACACCCATCTGGCAGGTGAATGAGCTCGCGACCAGGACGCTGGTGTTGATGATCGCGAACGGGATGTTGATCAGCTCGCCCTGGGATTGCCAGAGCGGCTCGGTACCGGTTGCCGCCGCCTGCGAGTTGGTTACGTTCCGGATGGTGAAGTAGGCCGCGAACAGGCCTGCGAAGAACATCAGCTCCGAGGCCAGCCAGATGATTGTGCCGACAGCCACCGGCTCTGGCCGATTCTCACGACCACGCAGGCGCGATTGGGGGATGGGGTGCAGGGCCCCCTCCGGCATCGTCATTGAGCCAGAAACTGCGTGCGTGTGCATGGCCACGAGGTCATTATTGCCGTAACCCGTGCTGAGGTCACCCCACGGCGCAACTTTGTTATCACGAGTCGTGAATGGCAACTGGGCGGTTCACCCGACGCCCTGTTGACAAGCTCAGACGCATCTGTCCGCTAGCTATGCAGCTGAGTGTCCTGCGCAGGACACTAGGGCGGCGGCGGCGAGTCGACATTAGGCTGGGCGTGTGTTCAGCAGGTTCGTGATGGTGCTCGTACCGCTGCACGCTACGCCGACCAATCAGCCGCCTCCGCTGACTCCGACTCGGCTGCTGACCGAATGGACCTGGGAGTGGTCAATGGCGCTCGGCATCGCCATTGCTGCGGCGCTTTACATTGCTGGCCTGGTCGTGCTCCACCGCCGCGGCGATCGCTGGCCGGTGCCGCGCAGCTTCTCGTTCCTGTTGGGCGGACTTGGGTCGATTGCCCTTGCCACCATGTCGGCGCTGGGCACCTACGACACGGTGCTGTTGAGCGTCCACATGGTGCAGCACATGGTCTTGATGATGGTGGCTCCGGTGTTCCTCGCCCTGGGGGCGCCAGTCACTCTCGCGTTACGGACCTTGCCCACTCGACCGCGCGCAATGCTGCTCGCCGTGTTGCACTCGCGGCCGGCCCGAGTGATCACGTTCGCGCCACTCACATTGGCGCTGTTCATCGCGACACCGTTCGCGCTGTACTACTCGCCGTTCTACGAGATATCGCTGCGCTCAGGCTTCTGGCACGCGTTTCTGCATCTGCATTTCCTCATCATTGGCTGCCTGCTGATGTGGCCATTGATCGGAATCGATCCTGTCCCCGGGAGGATCAGCCATCCGCTGCGGCTGCTCATGGTGTTCCTGATGCTGCCCTTCCACGCATTCCTGGGCATCTCGATCATGAGCTCGACGGTGCTGATCGCGGAGAGCTGGTATCTCGCCTTCAATCGGACCTGGCCGCCGAGTCCGCTGGATGACCAGTACCTCGCTGGTGGCATCCTGTGGGCTTCGGGAGATGCCCTAGCGTTGCTGATGCTTATTGCACTCTTCGTGCAGTGGTACGCCCACAGCCAGCGGGAGGCTCGGCGGGAGGACCGTCGACTTGATCGACTGGAGGCGCGATTGCAGCGAGCGGCCACGTCGCCTGTCGGCTCCCGCGATCACGAGGAACGGGCACGCTACGATCAGGCCCGAGCCGGCCAGGCGGCCGAGGCTGAGATGCGACCCGCCAGCACTGGAGGACAACCTGGAGATGATCATGAACGGCGATGAGGGCCCTCGAGATGCCGAGGTCCTGACGATCTTGTTGTACGCCTCGGACCGGACAACGCGTCATAACGTCCGGCTGACCCTGGGGCGCAAGGTGGCAGCTGACCTGCTGCCGGTACGCGTACTCGAGGTGGCGACCCAGGCCGCCGTCATCAGCGCGATGGACGCTGGCGGCATCGACCTAGCCATCCTGGATGGGGAGGCGGTGCCCGGTGGAATGGGGCTGTGCCGCCAGCTCAAGGACGAGATTCTGCGCTGTCCGCCGATCTTGGTGCTGATCGGGCGCCCGGACGACGCGTGGCTGGCGACCTGGTCACGGGCCGATGGCGCGGTATCGCATCCCGTCGATCCCATCCGGTTGCCGGCGGCGGTGGCGGCGCTGCTGCGCGCCCGGACGGCCACAGCACCCGCGATCGCGCGGACCACCTCGGGGACCTGACCTCATGGCGACACGATGAACTGGCCGGAACTGCTGAGTGGCCTGGTGCGCGGTGAGGACCAGCCAGCCGAGTCCACCGCGTGGGCAATGGGACAGATTCTGAACGGCGACGCGACGCCTGCGCAGTTGGCTGCGTTCGTCATCGGATTGCGAAGCAAAGGTGAGACCGTCGAGGAACTCACTGGTCTCGCCGACATGATGATCGAGTTCGCGACTCCGATCGAGATTGGAGGGCCGGCGGTCGACGTTGTCGGCAGCGGCGGCGACCGGGCAAACACTGTCAACATCTCAACGATGGCCGCCATCGTGGCCGCGGCTGCAGGTGCCAGGGTCGTCAAACACGGCAACCGTGCAGCTTCATCGGCGTGCGGTGCTGCCGACGTCCTTGAGGCGCTCGGCCTGGTGCTCGATCTTGCACCCGAGGCTCAGCAGCAGGTGGTGGACCAGGTCGGCATCGGCTTTCTCTTCGCCGCGCATTACCACCCGGCGCTGCGGCATGCGGCAGCAACGCGACGCGAACTCGGTATCCCTACCACATTCAACTTCCTCGGACCCTTGGCCAATCCGGCGCAGCCCATCTCGCAAGCCGTCGGGGTAGCCGATCCGCGAATGGCTGAGCTCATGGCTGGCGTTTTCGCATCCCGCGGTAACTACGGTCTGGTGCTTCATGGCGGTGACGGACTCGACGAGCTGACCACCACGACGTCCTCAACGGTCTGGGTGCATGCTGATGGCGAGGTCGAGCAAACCGAGCTGGACCCGCTCGAGCTGGGCGTGCCGAAAGCGAGCCTCGCGGACTTGGTCGGCGGAGATCCAGCGGCCAACGCGGCTGTGGTACGTGAGGTGGTCGCCGGGCAGTCCGGTCCGGTCCGCGATGTCGTAGTGCTGAACGCTGCTGCGGCGCTGGTCGCGTACGGCAAGCCCGCGGCCAGCCGACTTGAGGCAGACTTCGCCGACGGGCTGGAGCGGGCCCGGCAGGCAATTGATTCAGGTGCGGCGCAAACCAAGCTCCGGGAGTGGATCGAGGCTACGCACTCGTTCGCTAGTGTCACTGCGCTAGCGAACGGTCAGCGTCCCGAGCGCATCGCTGGCCATCCGGGCGATTTCGGAATCGGCGTCATTCGGCACCGAGCTGGCCGCCATGATCAACGATCCGTCGTCAAGCCTGACCAGTAGTGCCGTGACGGTGTCGTAGCGACTGGGCAACCGGTCCACGGTGTAGTGCACCTGAACCGAGAAGAGCATTCCTGGCTGCCCGTTCACCGTGCGCTGCTCCCAGGTCATTTCCTTGAGCTCGGTGGGGTGCTTGTGAAAGATCGCCTGGCCCAAGCGGTGCAGAGCGAGCGTGCCCTCCGTCTGCAGATCGCCGGGGTCGCTCGGTTCGGACACCCGGCCGAGTAGCACGCCGGACGACCAATCGTTCTTGCCGTCATAGCGAATATGCACCGGAGCGCCGGCCCAGAACAGGAGATCGAGTACGCCGCGAATGGACATCGGGTCGGGGGAGAGCACGTATGGGTCGCCGGGCATCGTCAGTGATGCAGGTCCGATCGTTGCCGTCCTGGTGCGCTCGTCGAGGTGACCAATCGGAGCGGTGCCGACCCCTGCGGTGCTCGGCAAACCAGCTGGGCCACCCACGGCACGCTCCGCCGAGGTGTTCGACGAGTCACGCCAGATCACCAGACTGAGGCCGACCGACGCGCTGACGAACAGGGCAAACCCGAGGGAGAGGACAGCGGCAACACGCAGTGGAGAAGCGCCGCGATGAGATGCGCCGCCTCCAGGGGCAGGCTCGGCCAGGACCGGTATTGGTGGTCGTGCTTGGGCCGAGTCGCTGGTCACCTCCGCCCAGTTGCTGCCATCCCACCAGCGGTAGAGCCCAGGTGCACCGGCTGGATCGGGGTACCACCCTGGTCTTGGCGCGCCGGTCACGCCTTCGAGCCTATGCGGCGCTGGGGAAGCCGGCTTGACCTTGCCTCGACGGCTGGCCGGGTTCGCGCGCAGCGCATTACCGCAGCCATTGTTGCGCGCGACATACTGCACCCGTGATCTCCCGTGAACTTGCGGCCCGGCTCGCTCCGTACCTGTCCTGGACACCGGCGAACGGCGACATGTTCTTCATTCCCCGTCCAGAGATCGCTGAGTCTGTCTTCATCGTCAGTGACATGGTCGTTGAACTGGTCGTGTCGGGGGCCGAATCCCGCTTCCATTTCAATGGGACGGTGGAATGGGCGCTCGACTCCGTGGAGTCCGACGGTGTGGTGTGGCTGCCTCGGGAAGATCAACTGCGCGAGATGCTCGGCGCCTACTTCTTGTCTTTGGATTCCTCTGCTGGCGGTTTTGTGGTTACTGTCAGCGGTCCCGGCAATGCCCACCACACTGAAGCAGAACTCGACGCGGCCGATGCCTACGCACGTGCCGTCCTGTACGTTCTCGGGGCTGATGATTTGCCTCCGCTCCGCTCCGGCGCGGATCGCGCTTGATCCTCAGCTGAGCATGGTGACCACGCAGGCGGCGTAGGCACCTGCCAGCATCGACGGGGCGTACGGGAATGCCTCGCGCCGACCCCGGGTGAGTCGGAGCACACCCATCAGCCCGCCAACCACAGTGCCGAGCAGCAGTGTCCACCACAGCAATGTCCATGATCCGGCAGCGGCGGCCGCTCCGAGCAGAGGCGCGAACCGCACGTCACCAAAGCCGAAGCCGCCACGCGAGATCAGCCAGACGAGCAGATAGAGACCGCCGGCGATCGCCGCGCCCGCTACCGCTCGGACCACCACCCAGACACCTCCACCTATCGGGGCTGCCAGCAGTGTGGCCACTGCCATCGCCAGCCACGCAATACGGGTCAGCCGTAGCGGCAGCCAGCTAGTGCGTGCGTCTATCGCGGCGAGCAGCACTCCCAAGATGGCGAGCACTGACCACATCGGCTGCGCGTAGCGCGGCAGGCTTAGCCAACTGACGGCGGCTGCGATCCCGGCGAGCGCCCCGCAGGCGAGCAAGAAGCCGGTGCTGCCGAGGTCACGATAGATCGGCTTGCCGTCACCGGGGACCGGCGCTGGAAGTAGTCGTAACAGTGGTCGTACCAGCAAGGCAGTGGTCATGGCGATCATCACTGCGATGGCAGCTGCCGCCAGGCCTTCTCCGATCACCCGGGCGATCCTAGTGTTGCTCGCCGCGCCTCATGCCGCGTCCTCATCGGTCCGCCAGCCAGGCCGGCTCCGGTAGCGCAAGCTGTCCTCGGCGCGGGCGGCAGCGGTCAGCCGAACCGTGAGCAGGAGCGAACAGGTGTCGGCACCGGTGGCCAATTCGACCAACTCCGGAACCGCCACGCAGACTCGCTGCGCGGTTGCCAGATCGTCCCAACCTGCTCGATAGAGGCGCCGCAACTGCAGCCTCGCGGGGGCAGCCGGCACCATGATCCGCCGCAGCGCCTGCACATGTTGGTCAGAAATCTGGATCAGCCGTCGCGCCGTATCGGGGCTGATCCGTCGCAGCGGGCGGCCGTCTCGTCCATGAATCAGACGGTTGGCCACTCGAGCCGAAATGCCAGCAACGGCAGCCACGTCCTCGACGGTGAGCGAGCCGCTCGCCATCAAGTAGCGCAACTGGGCACGGAATGGCCCGGCATCCACCCAGTGATCGCTGACCTCACTCCGTTTGGCGAGCGCCGCCATACCAACGTCCCTTCGTCGAAGCCTTCTAACTGGAGAAGGCCTCGCGAGGGGGCCGGATGTTAACGCTGGGCGGAAAGTTGCTCGATTTTATCGAGAAGGCGGCCACCGACCGTAAGAAATCGCGCGGGCGCGCTGGTTTCGGTCGGTGGCCAGCGGTGAGTTAGCGCTGGGCGCGTACGAAGCCGGCTTGCTGGGCCGCGTCCTCACTGTTGAACCAGACTTCGGCCACGGTGCGGCCGTAGCCTGCCGACTCGGGCACGTGGTACTTCATCGATCGCTCGTTGCCTTTGATAGTGAAGCCCTCAGGCGGCTCGCTTCCGATGTAGACCCCCTCGCCCTCATATCTCGGCTTGGCTGCTTCAGGGGCAGCTGTGGCCTCATCGAGCAGCGTGACAGCCTCGTCGCCGACCGCAACCGGCTCGGCCGGCGCCTCGCCGCCGGCAGCGGGCTCGCCCGAAGCGTCCGCAGCGACGGTGGTTTCGACCGGCGCTTCGCCGACGGCCGCGGTCTCGAGGGTCTCGTCGATGTCTCCGCCCTCAGCCGGTTGATCGGGCACGGCCGCTCCGTCCGCCTCAAGATTGAGCAGATGCGCCGACATCCCGCCCTGAGGATCTTCACCGGAGTCGTCCATCCCATCGACAACAGCAGCGGTTGCTGCTGCGCCGGCAGCGCCGGCTTTGTCGGCTGTCTCCGCTGGCTTCGGCGGCGCGTACGGCGTGGTCGGCCGAGCGGCCTGCCAGTCGGCGTCCCTTGAACCCAGGAACTTGCGGGCCACGACCACCGCGGCTCCTGCTAGCGCGGCGAAGATGGCGAACCCTATGAGCCATCGGCCCTTCTTCTTTTCCTTCGGCAACTCCAACTCCCCCTTGGCAGCGGCGACGGCGGCTTTGCCGCGCTTCTTTGCTTCGACGACCACTGGCGAACCCGAAGCCGCGCTCAGCCTCTCGCTGAGCATGGGCAGTATCTCCTCCGCCATCTTGGTGCGCGCTGCCTCTACGGCCGGGCTCACCCGCTCGAGGGCATCGTCGAGAACCGGTCCGACCTTCTCAACCGCGCCCTGGGCCACGCGAGCGCCACTTTGCTTGGCCGAGGTGGCAATGGGCGCAATCCGCTCGGCAGCCTGCTGCGCATACGGGGAAACCCGGCCCGCCGCCTGCTGGGCATACGGCGAGACTCGGTCGACCGCACCGGTGGCAAACGGGGCGATCCGATCTGCGGCCGAATTCGCCAGCGGAGCGAGCCGATCGGCGGCCCCATGAGTGATCGGGCCGACCCGCTCGGCGGCCGTTTGGGCCAGCGGTCCCAGCCGATCAGCGGTGGAATGAGCGAGCGGTGAGACCTTGTCGGCGGCCACGCCGATCCGATCTGCGGCGGCTTGAGCAAGCGGCCCGACTCGTGTGGCGGCGGACTGCGCGAGCGGCCCTACTCGATCGGCTGCGGTGTGGACGAGCGGTCCAACACGATCAGCGGCCGAGTGAACGAAATCCTCGGCGGCCGGCGCAACCTGCTTTCGGGCGGCTTCCGCGCGGCGGGAACTCTTAGACACGTTTCCTCCGTTATGAGAAACCTCATGCTCCCGGGTGGAGCATTTCCCACCGTATCGCCAACTTGAACGGTCTGACAGGATGGCTCCCGGACCAGGTCCGGACGATCATTCACGATGATGATCACGACAGAAAGGTGCCTCGAGGTGGCACAGCAGAAGGCAACACTGCACACCAACCACGGCGACATCACCGTGATGCTCTTTGGTGATCAAGCTCCGAAGACTGTGGACAACTTCGTGGGTCTTGCCTCAGGCACCAAGGACTACACCGACCCACGGACCGGCGAGAGAACGACCGGCAAGTTCTACGACGGGCTCACCTTCCATCGGGTGATCGACGGTTTCATGATTCAGGGCGGTTGCCCGCTAGGAACCGGCACCGGTGGTCCGGGCTACAAGTTTGGTGATGAGTTCCATCCCGACCTGGTTTTCAATAAGCCATACCTGCTGGCCATGGCGAATGCCGGTCCGGGCACCAATGGTTCGCAGTTCTTCATCACCGTCGGGCCGCAGCCGCATCTCAACAGGAAGCACACGATCTTCGGCGAGGTTGCCGACCAGCCCAGCCGGGATGTGGTCGACCAGATCGCCCAGGTGCGGACCGGACGAGGTGACCGCCCGGTCAACCCGGTGGTCATTGAGTCGGTGACGATCGATTCGGGTGACGTCCCCTAGTGTCGTGTCTCCTAAGTCTCTTTACGGTTCGCGCCGCCCAGGCACGCACCTCGCGGCGTTCTCCTCGGTCGACATACGACCCGGTATCCCTCCCTCGTCGGCCTTGCGATCCACGCACCTGAACGACGCCAACCGCAAAGGAACTTAGGAGACACGACACTGTGACTCAGACCCCGGGCGCCGGTCCGGACTTCTCGCCTCCGGGTTTTGCGCCGTGCTACCGCCATCCGGAGCGGATGACCGGGATTTCCTGCCAGCGATGCGGGCGGCCGATTTGTGGCGAATGCATGAACCCCGCCTCGGTTGGCTTTCAGTGTCCCAGCTGTGTCGCGTCCGGACGGGCCACGGTGCGAGCACCGCGGACCGCATTCGGTGCGATCTTGAAACCGGGTGGCGGTAACGCGACCAAAGTCGTGATGGCTGTACTCGCTGTCGAGTGGGTCCTCAACCTGGTCAGTGGCGGGTTGCTTGATCGTCTGCTGGTGATGAGCAATCAGGCCATCTATCTCGGTGAGTTCTGGCGACTGATCACGGCGGCGCTGACCTCGGGATCGCTCCTCGGCGTGCTTCTCAACCTGGGGGTGCTCTGGATCGCCGGCCGGGCCATTGAATCCGAGTTAGGCGGCGGGCGCCTCGTTGCGCTGTATGGCGCGGCCGGCCTGGGCGGCACAACAATGCTCTTCGTCTTCGGCCCGTACTCGAGTGGCGGCTACGCTGCAACGTCTGCCGTGATTGGTCTGCTGGCAGCAAACGCGATCTTCAAGCAGAAGATGCGAGAGGACGTTCGTAACGACATCGGGCTGTTCGTATTGCTCATCCTCTTCAGCATCCTGATCGGCTTCCGCAGCTTTGGCTGGCTGATGTTGATCGGCGGCGTCGTGGTCGGTGCCCTGGTCGGCGTGGTGTTCGCGTACGCGCCCCGCCGCAACCGCAGCACGGTCCAAGTGGTCGGCCTGCTGGGAGTGATCATGGTCTGCTTGCTCGCCGTCGCCTTGAAGTTGACGATCTTCTAGTCGTCAGCGTCGCGATCATCTACCACGTCGTCGAAACGCTTGCGCGCAGCCGGTTGTCGTGTCTTTTGACCGCTAACCGCCAAGGGAGAACGCCGCCTCGAGATCATGTGCCGAGTAGGCGCGGAAGGCGATATGAGTCTCTGTGCTGACCACGCCAGACACCTTGTTCAGCCGGTCCGCGACGACTTCAGCCACCTGATCATGGGTGGCCACCCGGATCATGGCGATCAGGTCGATCGTGCCCGTTACGGAATAGACCTCGCTGACGCCGCTGAGCGCTGCGATCTCCTCCGCGACCTCGGGAATACGCGCTACCTCAGCTTTCACGAAGACGATCGCAGTGACCATGGCGGTCACTCTAATCTTGAGCTGCTCGCGCATCGCGCTTGGGATCCGCCGCCGTCGTCGTCTCTCGCAGAGCAAAGAACGCCTCTGCTCGTTTCGTGTATATTGCTCGCTCCGCTCGCTGAGGCTGGCGCTATGTAGCCGCTGCCTTCCTCAGCTCGCTCGCAGATGAAAAGCATGTCTGCTCCCTCGACTCGTCCAGGACAGCGGTGCGTCAGCCTGGCTCCGTGCGAGCGGCGCCGCGATGTATCCGACGCTCGCAGCTGGGCGTCTGACGGTGACTGCCCATCTCGGCAGCGCAGCAATCACCGAGTGCGTAATGCACCAGCGCTTCATGATCCAGCACGGCGTGGAGCGGCCACATCCAGTCGCCGATAATGTCGATCAACCGGGTGCCGGGCTGTTCGAGCCAGTCGGCGATACGCTCTGTCTCCTCGATGCCGGCTGCCGGCAGCGGGTTGGGCGGCTTCAGCACGGTCTCAGCGGTGGCTCGCACCGCGCGCGCGACCGCCTGCGGCACCTCACGTGGTGTCGCCAATCCAGCGCCGGCCAGCCGGCCGTAGCGGATGACGTGTATCTCCCAGTCGAGGTCGACCTGCCGCGCGGCCACGATCTCTGCGCAAGCTGCGAGGCTGCGGATGCGGTGGAACCGGGTCGCGGTACGAGTCAGAGTCTCCATCCGCCGCCGGATGATGGCAGCTTCCTCGAACCGTTGCTGGCTGATGAGCCGGGTGAGCCTGGTCTGCACGCCGCGCACCGCGGGCCGCGCGTCGACGGACAGGGCAGCGCGTACCGCTTCGACAATCTCCCGGTAGCCGTCTCGCGAGATGGTGCCGTCGCACGGCGCCGAGCAGCGACCCATGCCGGCCAGGGCACAGGCGGAGATCGGTGTGGTGGAGCTCAGCCGCGGGGTGCACTGCCGGATCTGGAAACCGTCGTAGACCGCGAGCGCAACGTCCTCCGCCGACTGGCGGCGGGCGAACGGACCGAAGTACGTGGCGCCGTCATCACGGACCACGCGGACGACCGATAGCCGCGGGAAGGGCTCCTCGGTGATCTTGATCCACTGCGTGCGTTCCGGAAACTTCGATCTCCGGTTGTAACGCGGGGCATGACTACCGATCAGCCGCAGCTCGGTTACCTCAGCTTGGAGTTGGGTGACACAGGGGATGGCCTCGACTCCGGTAGCCAGCCGGACCATCTCGTCGATCCGCGGCCGCTTCTCGGCGGCTGTGAAGTAGGTGCGGACCCGAGCCCTGATGTTCTTGGACTTTCCGACGTAGAGAATGTGACGCTGGCTGTCGTACTCGGCGACGAACAGATATACGCCGGGTGCATCCGGCAGGGCGGCGGCCCAGGTGCGCTTGGCACGCCGTTGCGGTGAGACGCGGCGGGCGAACTCGCTCAGATCCTCGATGGTTTGCACCCCGAGATTGCCGACCCGCTCGATCAAGCCGTGGAGCACGTCGACGGTGGCCTGGGCGTCTGTCAGCGCACGATGGTTCGGCGTGACAGCGGCGCGAAAGTGTCGGGCCAAAGTGGCGAGCCTGCAGTCGCGCACCTCGTCGCGGAGCAGGATCTGGCGGGCCAGCGCCGCTGTGTCGATCACCGGCCAGCGCGGGAACGGGTACTCACAGGCGTCGCAGGCGCGGCGCAGGAAGCTCACGTCGAACGGAGCATTGTGCGCGACGATCACGGTGCCGTGCGCGAAGGCAAGGAACGATGGCAGCACCAGGCGCAGTGAGGGTGCGTTGGCCACCATCTGATTGGTGATGCCGGTGAGCACCGCAATCAGGGGCGGGATGTGGGCCTTCGGGTTGACGAGAGTCTGGAACTCACCAAGCACCTCACCGCCGCGTACCTTGACAGCTCCGACCTCGGTGATCATGTCCGTCTCCGCGCCGCCGGTCGTCTCCAGGTCGACGACGCAGAACGTCACCTCGGATAGATGCGTCCCAAGATCATCAAATGAGGCCTGCAGCGCCACGATGGCGACACTAGGGATCGCCTCCGACATTGAGGACCGACTCGCCGAGGCGCGCTGGTTGTTCTCGCGTCCTCGATCATCAGAAACAGATGTCTACGGTTGGTTGCCCACCAAGAGCTAGCAGCTGGGTGCGTCGAAGTCTCCAGAGGCTTTCTTGAACGCCTTGATGTTCTTGGGCGCCGCGTCGTACTGCTTCAGCCAGGTGTCCAGTGCCTCCGATGGGGTGCCTGCCTCGTGCAGCGCGTTGCGCTGCATGAACGTTAGGTGAGCCTTCCAGTCCTTCATGCCAGCAGCGGTGGCCGCCATCAGAGGCTCTTGGGCGTTGCTTCGCTCTTCGCATGCGACCAGGCTGGCCGCCACCGCGCTGTCTGCGCCATCGACCTTCTTGCAGGAACCCTCGAGGTCCTTGTACGCCGACAGGGCGTCTTCATAGCGATCGAGGTCACCGGGGCCCTTCAGCCTGGTCGCCTTGAACCGCGCCTTCGTCTGCTCGGGCGTGATCTTGCCGTCGAAGCGGTCCTTCTGGGCCTGGATGTGGCCCGCCCAGTGCTCAACTCCGGTCTTGCCCTGCTTCGATGACCTGATCTGCAGCCTGAACCTTCGCCTGACACGCCTCGAAGGCTTGCTGCGCGGCAGCGTTGGCGGGCTCGGCCGAGGGTGTCGGACTCGACTCTGCGGTGGTTGGAGCTTGCGACTCCGTAGCCGTCGGGCTCGATTGCCGCCTGCGGGCCCGCCGTCGTCGCGTCGGGCCAGAATTTCACTGCTGCAAATGAACCGCCCACCAGGAGGGCTGCAGCAACAGCCAGCGGAATGATGACGCGGACTGGCTGGGCTTTCGCCCGTCGTGCTTGTACCACATTTCCCCCAAGAGACTCCCCAGAGCCCCAACTTACTCGAAGATGCTCGGAGGGGCGAATTGCCAACGTACTGCGAGACGGTCAGCAACGGCACAGGATCTCTCCGTGGAGGACCGCGAACGAGGCGCCCGGGAGCTTCCGTCAAACCTTGCGCAAGCGGTGTGGCATGAAAGAAGTGTCAGTGCTCTGCGAGAGCGTTGTCAGGCGGGGTCGGTTGGAAGGAATGAGCATGGACATGCTGCACGTGGATTGCGAGACCTGCGTCGCCAGAGGGATCGCCTGTAGCGACTGTGTCGTCACCGTGCTCCTCGATACGTCCGGAGGTGTGGTGGATCTCGACCGCGACGAGCAGGCCGCGCTGCAGGCGCTGGCCGGTTCTGGATTGGTGCCGCCGCTCAGACTGATTCCGGGCGCCCGAGAGGTCCGTGATGTGCAGCCGCCGCAGGACTGGCGGGACTACGCGTGACAACTCGTTGACCAAATATCGGCGATCCTGATTGCACGTGATCTATTCGTGACCTAATGTGTCACTCACTGCCTGGTGACCACGGGTGACAGCACCGTCAGCCGCCGCTCAGCAGGCACATCCATCACAGCTCTTGGGCTTGGCTTAGGTCTGGGGACGGCTGGGCAAGCCCACACGAGAGCTGCGCAGGAGTCGGGGGAACTCGGGGAACACTGTGAATTTTGCTGCGCGCGTGAAGTCACGCGCATCTGAGACAAGCCACGCCACAACGATCCTTCGGGGCGTACGCACCGTCACGCTCGGGCTCACTTCGGTGGCATTGACCGCATTGTTCGTCTTCCCGGCCAGCTTGCCGGCTGCCGCGGATCCACCGCTGACCGCGGCGGAGGCGAGAAAAGTGATCGAGCAGTTGGAGACAGACGCAGCCGCCATCGACCAGCAGTACGCCGGCGTCAAGGAGGAAATCAAGCAGGGCCGTGCGCAGCTGGAGCTGAAGCAGGCTGACCTCAAAGCTCAGACCGGCAAAGTCGCACGGATGAAGCTTCAGGTCGGCCAGGTGGCACTCGCCCAGTTCCAGAACCGAAGCCTGGATACCGCCGCTCATCTCTTCGTCACCCCTGACACGGATCGATTCCTCAGCCAGATCTCCACAGTCCAGAAGGTCAGCGAGAATCAGAATTCGGCGCTCCAGGACTTCCAGCAGGCGCAGGGGGACCTCGCCGCGCTCAAGCATTCGGCAGAGACCGATCTGGAAACCCTCGCCGAGAAGGAGAAGCAGCTCAAATCCCTCGCCGACGCCTCTGACAAGAAGATCGCACAGGCGAAGAAGGTGCTGGCCAAGCTCACGGCCTCCCAGCGGAAGCAGATCTCGGATGCGGAGAACAAGGAGGCAGCGCGGTCCAGCGCTGCTACGTCGCGAGGTTCCACTCGCAGCTCCGTCACCGGTTCCGGTCGTGGCGCCAAAGCACTTGCGTACGCGAAGGCGCAGCTCGGAGAGCCATACGTTCGCAATGGCGATGGACCCAGTGGGTGGGACTGCTCCGGCCTGACAATGCGTGCCTGGGAATCAGTCGGGGTTAGCCTGCCGCACTCGGCTGGAGGGCAGTACGGCCGCGGCCGCTACGTGGACAAGTCCGATCTCCAGCTCGGCGATCTCGTGTTCTTCTACCCCGGGAGCATCAGCCATGTGGGCCTGTACGCCGGCAATGGCCAGGTCATCCATGCGCCACGGCCCGGCAAGTCTGTGGAGTACATCAAGATGTCCTACATGCCGTACGCCGGTGCGCGTCGGCCCGGTTAGCGCACTGGGTGCGAGTTCGAACCTGCGGCGCTGAGGTCGCGCATACGCTGCCTTTGTGTCAGGGGTCCACGATCAACATCAAGTTGTGCGACGGTTGGCAGTTGCTGCGCTGACACTCGTCCTCGTCGGCTGTTCGGCTCCTGCAATCGCCCCGTCTCCGGTGCCGCCCTCGACAAGAGTGGTGACCCCTGGGAGTTCGCGGCTGGGCCAGGTCAGGGCGACCGTTGATGCTTTGGTCAGGGCGGCTCTTACCCGGGACCGTGCGGGCTTTGCACGCTTGATCAGTCATCGAGACCCAACGTTTCCCGATCGCGCCCGGTCGCTGTATGACAACCTGAGTACTCTGCCGCTCACGCGGCTCCAGGTGCGTGTCGAGCCGGCCGAGTTCGGGCTGGCCGAGGCACGAAGCCAGCTACTGGGTAACAGCGCGTGGGCGCACCGCGCCGTCGTCAGCTGGCGACTCGCAGGTGACGACGCCGATGTCGAGCATCAGGTCTGGTTGACCTTCGTCTCCGACGGCGGACAAGCCAGGCTCGCCGGCACGGTCGATGAACCGCCCAACAACATCCGCGAGCGGAAGCCGAGCTGGTGGCTGGGTCCGCTCACCGCCCGGGAGCGCGGAGGGGTCACTGTGGTCGTCGGCTCCGGCCAGGCACTGGATCGTTGGGCGAGGCTGGCCGCAACCGCCCTCGACAACGCGCGAGACCATCTCCCGGAGGGTCTGCGGCTCTCGTGGAGCGGCCGCGTCGTGATGGAGGTGCCGGCAACCCAGCGCGACTTTGAGTTGGTCCTTGGTGAGCCGACTGGGAGCTACGGCTCCATTGCTGCAGTAACCCGTCGCGTGGGAACTGCGGGAGGCACGATCCGCATCGTTGTCAACCCCAAGGCCGCAGAACTGACCTCGAGCGCGTTGCAGGCGGTGCTGGAGCACGAGATTGTGCACGTCGCGACCCGCTCGCCCGACTCGCCTGCGCCGATCTGGGCCGAAGAGGGCCTCGCGGAGTGGGTATCCACGCAAACCCATCCGGGCGAGCTCAGCGAAGCGTCCGACGATGTGCTGGCCGGGGTGCGCGCCCATGGGGCCGCCGCGCTCATTTCCCTCCGATGAGGAATTCCAGATCAGCGAGCACGACCTCCGGTTGGCCTACGCCGAGGCCTGGCTTGCCTGTCGCTACATTGCTGAGCGAGTATTCGGAGGTCCACCTCGGCCGCTTCTATGCCGAGCTCGATCGTGGACACTCCCTGGACGAGGCGAGCCGCTCGGCACTCAAGATCAGTGAGGCTGAATTGATCACCAGATGGCGCGCGTATCTTGTTCGCCTGGCGCGAGCGTCGGTAATCGCGCCGCGATGAATGGAGGATCGATGAGCAGGCCCCGCGGCGAGTCCTTGGCGTGGGGTTGGGCGGGGCTGCGAAGAGGGACGACATCATCGGGTTCAGCGCGATGCGCGAGCGCCCCAATCAGGGGCGCAGGATAACTATGCCGCCGACCTTGATCATCACCAATGATTTCCCGCCGCGGGTCGGCGGCATCGAGTCGTTCGTCAGCGACGTCTGCGCGCTGCTAGACCACGACGTCCTTGTGTACGCCTCAGGCTCGCCTGAAGCCAGGGCCTCGGACCGCGAGCGTCCTTTTCCGGTGATCCGTGAAGGACCGCTGCTGTTGCCGACGCCACGCGTGGCGGCTCGCGCCGCGGGCCTACTCCGTGCTGTCGGAGCGACGCGGGTGATCTTCGGCGCCGCGGCTCCACTCGGTCTACTGGCCCCGACGCTCCGCCGTGCCGGAGCCCGTCAGATCGTGGGTCTCACTCACGGCCACGAAACCTGGTGGGCGCGGGTGCCTGCGGCGCGCCAGCTGCTGCGCCGGATTGGCGAGAGCTGTGATCACCTGACTACCATCTCGGGCTTTACCGAACACATCATCGCCAGCGCGCTCAGCCCAAGTGCGCGCAGGCGGTTGCTGCGGCTAGCCCCACCCGTTGACGCCGGGCGCTTCCGACCGCCCGAACTAGTCGCCGCGCGGAGCGCCGGCCGCTGCATTGCGGTGGCCCGGCTGATTCGCCGAAAGGGTATGGCCACGCTGCTTCGCGCCTGGCGGGCCGTCATCGATCGGGCCGCCCCGAGCGGTGCTACACGCGAGCTGGTCGTCGTTGGCGATGGTCCGCAGCGTCCTCGGCTGGAGCGAAGCATCCACGATCTCGAGCTGTCTGATCACGTGCGCCTGATGGGCGCGTTGCCACGCGCAGCAGTGATCGGACAACTCCAGCGAGCCGATGTCTTCGCACTGCCGGTCCGCACACTATTGGCGGGACTCAATCCGGAAGGGTTGGGTTTGGCGGCACTGGAGGCGGCGGCCTGCGGACTGCCTGTCATCGTCGGTCACTCCGGCGGCGCGCCCGAAACTGTCCGGGACGGTGACACTGGCTTCGTGGTGCCTTCACTTGATCATCAGCTCATGGCGGAGCGGCTCAGCCTGCTGCTGGATGATCCTTCTCTGGCGCAGCAGATGGGATCGCGCGGCCGCCGCTACATCTGCGCGCATTTCAGCATGGAGTCGGCGCGGACGAGGCTACGCGAAGCGCTTGATCTTTGATGCCACGATCCGCAGCGAGCGGAGCGAGCAATCAAACCCAGCCCACGCGTACGCTATGGCTCGTGGCGGATCGGACCAGCGCCAGTATCGAGATCGCGGCGAAGCCCGACGAGGTGATGGCGGTCATCGCCGACTTCGAGCACTACCCCGATTGGGTCGACTCGATGAAGAGTGCCGAGGTGCTCAGCTCGGTTGCGGGCAAGGCCAAGACGGTCCGCATGGTGCTCGACCACACGCTGGTGAAGGACAGCTACGTCCTCGCGTACGAATGGAAGCCGCAGGCCGTCAGCTGGAAACTCATTGATGGGAACCTGCTCAAGGCGATGGATGGTTCGTACCACCTGAAGGCCAACGGTGCCAAAACAACGGTGACTTACGCATTGACCGTTGAAATCAACATGCCGATGATCGGGATGTTCAAGCGCAAGGCTGAAAAGACGATCATCGACGGCGCGCTCAAAGGCCTCAAGAAGAGGGTGGAAGGCTGACCACTCTTGGGACGACAACGCGCCGCAGCAGGGCGAGGATTACACCGCCACCGCTGCTGAGCATCGGCGTCGACATCGGCGGCACCAAGGTCGCCGCGGGGGTCGTCGACGAGGACGGCGGGATTCTCGATCGTTGGCAGGAACCGACCCCGTCACACAGCCCGCAAGCTGTCGAAGATGCGATTCTCCGTGCCGTCGAGTATTTAGGTAGTCGGCACCGGGTCGAGGCGGTGGGGGTCGGTGCGGCGGGCTGGGTAGATAACGATCAAGCTATGGTCAGGTTCTCACCCCACCTGGCCTGGCGGTCCGAGCCGCTGAAGGCGCGGCTCGTCGGCCGGATCGACATGCCGCTGATCGTGGACAACGACGCGAACGCTGCCGCCTGGGCGGAATACCGCTACGGCGCAGGTCGCGGCTCGTCGGTGATGGTGTGCATCACGCTCGGTACCGGCATCGGTGGCGGCCTCGTGATCGGTGGCAGACTCTTCCGCGGCTCGTATGGGATGGCCGGGGAATGGGGACACATGATCTCGGTGCCGGGCGGTCACTGGTGCGAGTGCGGAAACCGGGGTTGTTGGGAGCAGTACGCCTCGGGCAACGCACTTGTCCGCGATGCCCGCGCGCTGGCACGGACCAATTCGCCAACGGCTTACCGGCTCCTGGAGATGGTGGGCGGCGATCCTGACAAGATCAGCGGGCCTGATGTGACCGACGCAGCGATCCAGGGCGAACCCACCTCGGTCGAGCTGTTGGCCGATGTCGGGACCTGGCTCGGCCGGGGCATCGCGAACATTGCCGCAGCCCTGGATCCTGAGGTGGTTGTCATCGGCGGGGGAGTGAGCGCTGCAGGCGATCTGCTGTTGCTACCCGCACAGCGGGCCTTCAGCCGGACGTTGACGGGGCGAGGCTTTCGCGAGGAGGCCAGGCTGGTGCTGGCGCGCTTCCGCAACGACGCGGGGCTGATTGGCGCCGCAGATCTGGCACGGCACGCCATGATCGAACCGCCTGACTCGGCGCACGCCGGCTTCTGGCCGCGTCGCCGCAAGCGCAGGACGAGCAAGGCACGACTGCGCCGAGACTCCTTGCGGACCCGGGTCCAGTCGTAGACCGTGTGATCTGCGATCCGTGTTATTGCGACGCTCCGCGTCGCGCGGATCGCGCTGATGACCCGCTGTCGTCGTCCTCGCTCGGAGACGGAAAGCGTGTCTCCTCACTCGTCCTCCGATCAGCGGCGCGCGATCCGTTACAAGACCGCACCGTTGCCGGCGTCCGGCGGTCGATCGCGGGGCAGTCGGGTCATCAAAATGCCGAACCCACCGACGAAGCTGCCGACCGCGATCCATCCGGCCCAAGTGGGGAAGCGCAAGCCGAAGGTCGCTGCGAGCACGACGAGGATCGCGTATCCGATGCCGATCCAGCCAAGGAGGGCCGGCACGCCGGGTCGTCGCAACGGGGGCAGCGGCTCCGGGACATAGCGGTCCTGAGTCGGCTCGCCAGGGGAGGCATGAGCATCGTTCGGCGTTTCCACGAAGCCGAAAAGCGGGTGATCTCCTGCCCAATTCGCTGCACCGTCGGCATCTGGAATTGAAGGGGAACCTACCGGCTCAGTGGGCGGCTCGCTGGTGTCCGTATCGGGTGCGTCGGCGGTCAGATGATACCCCGCGACCAGCTCGGCAAAAGCCTGGTCGATCGCGTCCCGGTCATCCTCACTCGGCAGTACCACGGGCCTCCTTCGTGAGTCGACGGAAGAACGCAACACTTCCGTCGAAGATATCCTCCGCGTCGTAGTCGAGGGTGGCTACATGGTAGCTGCGCTGCAGCTCGATGTAGGTCTGATCGCTGGATCGTACGCCTTCCTTGATCAACCGGACCGAGGAGGCGTCGACCACATGATCCTGAATTGCCCGGTAGACCAGCAGTGGCTGGTCTACGCTCTTGAGATTTCTCCGTACGTCGGCCCAGAGGAAGGTCTGGGAGTACAAGGCCCGGAGCGGCAGCCGGTGATAGCCCCACTCGTCCTCACCAGGCTTGGCGATGTCGTTGGTGATCCCACCGAGCGACGGAAGCAGCCTCAGGATCGGCAGCGCACGCATCCGCGGATCGCTGATGTTGATCACGGGATTGACGAGCACCAGGCCGGACACGGCAGCGCCGTGCTGCTCGGCCAGCCGTAGGGACAACGCCCCACCCATCGACAGCCCGGCGAGGAACACCTGCTCGCATCGAGCTACCAGCACCGCAAAGGCGTCGTCAACGCATGCGTACCAGTCGGTCCACGTCGTCTGATTGCATTCTTGCCAGGTCGTACCGTGGCCCGGCAGTCGCGGGAGCAAGACTTGGAACCCTGCCGCTTCCAGGTGCCGAGCCCAACCGATCATGGACTTCGTCGAGCCTGTGAATCCGTGGCACAACAGCACTCCGACGGAGCCGTTGCCGCCCTGATACGGAAGCGCATCAGGGTGCACCGAGGCCGCATCTGGCCCGGAAGCCTTGGTACGCCGCAGCCGCTCACCGATCGAGCTCAGCAGCGGCCGCGTACGGGAAGTCACGTGCGAAATCGTGGCATGCCTGCTCGCCAACGCGAAACCGATTGCCCGGCAAGCGACGTTCCTCGACCTGTGACCGGCAGCAGACTCCCGGCGCACGTCGGGGCGTCACCACTATCGTGAGTTCCGCCCTACGATTGGGTCGAAAAGCGGAGGTCGGTTTGCTCTACTGGGTCTTCAAATGGGTTGCGTTTGCCCCTCTGTGCCGGCTGCTCTTCAGGCCCTCGATCAGCGGAGCTGACAACATTCCGGCGTCCGGCCCGGCCATCCTGGTCAGCAACCACATCTCCGCAGGCGACACCTTCCTGCTGCCTGCCATGATCAAGCGTCGACTCACCTTTCCGGCCAAAATCGAGCTGTTCCATGGTCAGGGCTTTCGCGGCCGGGTTTTGACCTGGTTCCTCAAGGGCGTCGGTCAGGTCCCCATGGACCGCTCCGGAGGGCGGGCTAGCGCCACCAGCATGGAGAGCGTGCTCGGGGTGCTGCGCGAGGGACAGTTGCTCGGCATCTATCCGGAAGGAACACGGTCGCCAGACGGCCGCGTTTACAAGGGCAAGACCGGAGTCGCCCGGCTCGTACTGCAGGCTGGAGTGCCTGTGGTACCGGTCGGCATGATCGACACCCAGTTCGTCCCGTCTCGGTTCTTCGGGATCCCCACGATGCGCCGACCGAAGATCCGGATCGGCAAGCAGATGGATTTCAGCGCGTACGCCGAGGCCGGCAAGGACCGAGACGTGCTGCGGTGGATCACCGACGAGATCATGAACGCGGTCATGGAGCTCTCCGGCCAGGAATACGTGGATGTCTATGCCACGACGGCCAAGGCCGACCTGGATGCTGGCAAAGCCCTCCCGCCCAGCGCTGGTCATCGTCCGGGAGCGGGCCGTGCCAGGCCACCCATCCCAATGCGTGCAACGCACCTCGAGGAGCCGCCTGTTTCGGATGTGAACGCGTGAGCGAGGGGCCAGAAGGCTCGCCAACAGCCGGGAGCGAAGCGACCTCAGAGACCAGCAGCGAGGCGTCCCGGAACGGCACCGCCCCTCGACCTGCGAGGGAGGACCTGGTTTCGGTTGATCGCCACGGGAACGTCGCGGTCGAGTCCGGTTCCGGTGCCGGCCCAGCCATCTACTGGGCGTTGAAGAACGTGCTGCTGGGACCGGCAATCACCAAGATCTTCCGCCCGATCCAGGAGGGCAGTGAGAATGTGCCCAATGAGGGTGCCGCGATTATCGCCAGCAACCACCTCTCATTCGCTGACTGGTTGTTCATGCCGCTTGCGTTGGATCGTCGGATCACCTTCGTCGCCAAGTCCGACTACTTCACTCGGGCTGGCATCAAGGGCTGGGCGCAAAAGCGGTTCTTCGCAGGGACAGGGCAAGTGCCGATTGACCGGAGTGGCGGGCGGGCGAGTGGGAGCGCTATCCAGGCTGGGCTGAAGGTGCTCCAGCGCGGTGAGCTGTTCGGCATCTATCCCGAGGGAACGCGCAGCCACGACGGGCGGCTCTACAAGGGACGGACGGGGGTCGCTCGACTTGCGTTGCTATCGGGGGCACCGGTGATTCCATCGGCCATCATTGGCACCGACATCATCGCCCCGCCGGGGAAGATCCTCACCAAGGTCGTCAGTCCGACCGTGAAGTTCGGACGGCCCCTGGATTTCTCGCGCTACACGGGGATGAGCGAGGACCGGTTCATCCTGCGTTCGATCACCGACGAGATCATGTACGCGATCATGGAACTATCCGGCCAGGAGTATGTGGACATGTATGCGCCGGCGGCGAAGGAGGCCGCGGCCCGGGAAGCGAAGGCGCAAGAGGCCGACGAAGTCTCCCCTCAGGCATAACGCCTCGCCTTTCTGCCCTCAGAGGTCGCGCATGAGCCGTGTGGCAAGCGCCTCGGGCTGGCTGAGGGCAAGCAGGTGACCGCCCGGAAGTTGTTCAACCTCCAGCCCCAGGCGATCTCGTGCTACCTGACGTTGGAACTCGTACGGGAAGAACCGGTCATCCCGGCCCGCGAGCACGGTGGTCGGGACGTCCGGCCAGCGAGTCAGCGGAAAGCGCGTCTGGAACAGTGAGTCTGCTGGCTCCTCCTCGTCCGACAGCACCGCAAGCACGTCGGGCGCCACGTCATGAAGGAAATAGGTCTGCGCGTCGAAGCCTGCATCGGGATCGCGCCCCTCACGCAGATCATTAATCCGCATAGCCTCGGCCTGACCGGTATTGCCCCACCATTCGCCCGCCGTCTCTCCGGGCGCTGGGATCATGGCGTTCAGCAGCACGAGTTCTGAGACCGGCAGCCGGTCGCAGGTCAGAGGTGCGGCAAAGCCACCCATCGACTGAGCGACCAAGGTGATTTCCTCCGGCGCCCCAGCGGCAGTGACAATCGCGTCGGCGTGGTCGGAGAAAGTCGCACCTGGCCAGTTGGGCAAAGTCACTGCAACGCTGTCGTGGCCGGCCCTCTTGAGGAGCGGCTCCACAAGCTGCCAAAATCCGGCGTTGCCCCCGGCACCGGGGACCAGGACAAAGCTGCGTTGCGGCATGCATGCCATTCTGCGGTGAGGGTCTAGTGTCCTGCGCCAGGAATCCGCCACATATGTGCGCCGCCCATGCGGCGCCTCGCGGCGTTCTCCTCGGTCGACATACGACCCGGTATGCCTCCCTCGTCGGCCTTGCCGGTCGACGCCGCGCGTCGCCTTGCGACGACAGGCATCCACCTGAACGACGCACATAAGCACCGGATTCCTGGCGCAGGACACTGGCCGCCGATAACTCAGCTGCTCCCGCGAGTACCAGCGTCTACAGTGTCTGCGTGTCTCTGACGAGCCAGGTCCCCACGCTGAAAGCACTGCATGCTCTGAATCCGCTGCAGCAGCCGGCCTACTCTTCACCCCACGCGCTCGCCGAGGTCGTCGGCAGGCTTCGGACGCTCCCCCCGCTGGTATTTGCAGCCGAGTGTGACAAGCTACGCGCCAAGATGGCCAGTGTGGCGGCCGGTGAGGCCTTCATGCTGCAGGGCGGTGACTGTGCCGAAACCTTCGCCGATGTCACGGCTGGGAACATCCAGGGCAAACTACGAACGTTGCTTTCCATGGCGGTTGTGCTGACCTATGCAGCCCAGGTGCCGATCGTGAAGGTCGGCCGAATGGCAGGCCAATTCGCCAAGCCACGGAGCTCGGCCACAGAAACCCGCGACGGCGTCACATTGCCGGCATATCGGGGCGATGCGGTGAACGGCTTCGACTTCACGCCCGAGGCTCGGGAGCCGGACCCGCAGCGACTGCTGGAGGTTTACCACGCGTCGTCAGCAACCCTGAATCTCACGCGGGCTTTCGTCACGGGCGGATTCGCACACCTGCGTAGTGTGCACAGCTGGAATGCCGACTTCGTCAAGAACTCAGCAGCGGGCGTCCAGTACCAGAATCTGGCCAATGAGATCGATCGGGCGCTCGCCTTCATGGTGGCCTGCGGTATCGACGACGATGTCTTCCGAACCGTCGACTTCTACTCCAGTCACGAGGCGCTGATCTTGGAGTACGAGCACGCGCTGACCCGGATCGACTCCCGGACCGGGCAGCCGTACGGGGTCTCTGGGCACTTGCTCTGGATCGGCGAGCGCACGCGCCAGTTGCATGGTGCACACGTCGAGCTACTTCGCCATATCCGCAACCCACTCGGAGTGAAGCTCGGACCGGAGACCACCGCCGACAACGCGCTGGATCTGGCAGATCGGCTCGATCCTGATCATGAACCGGGACGGATCACCTTCATCACGCGAATGGGCGCAGGGAAGGTGCGCGATGTGCTGCCGGAGATTGTCGCCAAGGTGACCACCAGCGGTCGGCAGGTGGCCTGGGTCTGCGACCCCATGCACGGCAACACCTTCGAGGCTCGCAATGGCTACAAGACTCGGGCGTTCTCCGATGTGATGGCCGAGCTCAACGGTTTCTTCGACGTTCACGAGGAGCTCGGCACCTGGCCCGGCGGCGTACACGTCGAGCTCACCGGCGATGACGTGACCGAGTGCGTCGGCGGCGGCGACGACCTTGTTGAAGCAGACCTGGTGAGTCGGTACGAGACACTCTGCGACCCTCGGCTGAACCGCAACCAGTCGCTGGAACTCGCCTTCCTGGTCGCCGAACGACTGACCACCGGCCGGATCAAGCGGCCTAACCCAGTCCAGGCGTACGTCCCGCTGACGTTTTAGTTGCTCAGCTCACAATGGGCGCGGGGGACCTTGTTCGGTTCAGACGACCCTTAGCAGCTCAACGTCCTGGTGGTGAGCGAGGGTGACGAGGGCTGAATCGAAGGTCAGGAGGCGGAGGCCTTGGCGGCGCGCAAGCGCGAGCAGATGCGCATCGGTGATCTGACGGTGGCCGAACAAGCGTGGCACGTCAGCGTCAGTCATCGACACATCGTCAATCAGGAACTGGTGGCCGGCCAGCGAGCGCAACGCCGACAGAACCCCGCGTGCCGCTTCGACCCCGATCGGGCTCGGTAGCACCTTCGGGTTGGAGGAGACGCGCACGAAACCGCTCTCAGTGATCGGGCAAGTAGCCCACCCCTGCTCACTGTTCCTCGCGAACCAGCTCCGGATGACGGTGTGGTGCACATGCGAGTCCCACGCGAGCGCCACGAGCGCGTTCACGTCGAGAAGCGACCCGCTCATCATTCCTCGTCGAGCGCACGCCGGACCATCTCCGGGGTGATGGGAGGCGTTCCCGCGGGAACGCGGATGACTGGCAAGTCGCCGTCGGCCTCAATGCGAGCGGGCGTGAGCCCTCGGCGAGCCAGCTCAGAAATCATCGAGCCAAGAGATCGGTGCTGTTCGGCGGCAAGCTCCTTCGCGGCCGAGACGACATCCTCATCCAGATCTAGCGTGGTACGCATGGGATTGATGCTAGCGCATCAGCGCATCAAATGCCGAGAGCGCAGTGGACGCCCACCGCAGCGGGCAGTGACTGCGCATTGGCCGTGATGGCCACCCGGCAAGCGAGCGAACGACGGTCGTCGTCAGACTCTTCTCCGTGATTGATTTGCGTTCTGACACCGTCACCAAGCCGACGCCAGCGATGCTGGAGGCCATGCTGGTCGCCGAAGTCGGCGATGACGTGTACGCCGAAGACCCGACGGTGATCGAGCTGGAACAGCGCGTGGCGCGGTTGCTCGGACACGACGCCGGCCTGTTCTGTGTGAGCGGGTCGATGTGCAACGTGCTCGGTGTGCGGCTGCTGGTCGAGCCGGGCCAAGAGGTGGTCTGCGACGTACGGGCCCACATTGCTCGGGCGGAGATGGGGGCTCACGGGGCGGTCAGTGGACTCACGATGCGAACCTTTCCATCCACCCGAGGCCGGCTGCAACTGGCCGAGGTGGCGAAGATCATTGCGCCGTCGGCTGGCCCGTACCTGGTATCAACGGCGGCGGTGGCGGTGGAGAACACGCACAACTTTGGTGGCGGGACGATCCAACCGATCGAGGAGCTGACCGCGGTGGGCGAGCTGTGTCGCGAGCATGGCATCGGCTATCACCTCGACGGCGCCCGGCTGTGGAACGCGCACATCGCGACCGGAGTGGCGCTCGAGGCGTACGGGCAGCTCTTCGACACCGTCAGTGTGTGTTTCTCCAAGGGCCTCGGGGCTCCCGTCGGCTCCGTGCTGGTGAGCACGGCGGCGAACATCGCCCGCGCCCGGGTGCTGCGGAAGCGCCTTGGCGGTGGCTGGCGCCAGGCGGGCCTGCTCGCCGCCGCATGCTCGTACGCCCTTGATCATCACCTGCTGCGACTTGCCGATGATCATGCAGCAGCACGCGCCTTTGCCGAGGCCGTAGCGGGCTACGTCCCGGGCGCCGTCGAGCTGGACGCTGTCGAGACCAATGTTGTGGTGATCGACACCGGCGCGACTCCGGCTGCGCCGATCGCCGTTGCGGCCGCGGAGCGCGGGGTTCAGGTCTCCGCCCTCGGCCCCTTCATGATCAGGGCGGTCACCCATCTCGATGTCACCGTCGACGACTGCGATTGGGCAGGGCAGCTGATCGGAAAGCTGCTCGGACCCTAAGACCGGCATGCGGCAGCCTGCCCCTACGGTTGGGGCATGCGGATCACCCACCTTGGGCATGCGGCCGTGCTGGCCGAGACCGACGGCGCGCGAATTCTCATCGATCCGGGGAATTTCTCGGACGCATGGCACTCGCTAACTGATCTTGACGCGGTGCTGGTGACCCACCAGCATCCAGACCATCTCGATCCTGAGAACCTGCCCGCCCTTCTTGCTGCGAACCCCACCGCGAAGGTGCTGGTCGAGCCGTCGATCCTTGATCTGATCAGCTCTGGCGATATGCCGTCGCTAGGTGAGAATGCCGCCGGGTTTGCGCCTGACAGCCAGATGATCGTCGGTGACGTGTTGGTGACCGCAGTCGGCGGCCAGCACGCACTCATCCATCGGGACGTACCGCGGATCGGCAACGTGGGTTATGTGCTGAGCTCGGAAGGTCAGCCGACTCTGTTCCACCCCGGCGATGCTTACGACACGGCGCCGGACGGCATCGACATCGTTGCCGTCCCGGCCTACGGGCCCTGGGCGGCAATGAAGGAGACCATCGACTTCGTTCGGGCGGTTGGGGCGTTGGAAGGATTCCCGATCCACGATGAGCTGCTCAGTGACCGGGGCCGGACCCTTGCGTTCAACCGGCTCAACGAATTGACGCCAACTCGGGTGGTCAACTTGCGTGGCGGCGCTACGCACGAATTCTGAGGCGCACAGTCGGCGAGTCCGGGCCAGTCGACCACCTGCTGCAATGGATTCATGGAACAGCACAGCGTCACGGTGGGCATCGGCCCGGTCTCGTTCGAAGAGCTGGCAGCGGTGGCGCGGTACGGAGCCCCAGTCGTCATTGCCGACGACGCCTGGGCTGAGGTCCGCAAGTCCCGCGAGATCATCGAGGCCCTGGCTGATGATCAACAGCCGCATTACGGGGTATCCACTGGCTTCGGTGCCTTGGCAACCCGTCATATCCCCGTCGAGCTACGAGGCCAGCTGCAGCGCAGCCTGATCCGCTCCCACGCGGCCGGGTCCGGGCCAGAGGTCGAGCGGGAGGTGGTACGGGCTCTCATGTTGCTGCGGATCTCCACCCTCGCCACCGGTCGCACCGGTATCCGCGAAGAGACCCTGCGTTGTTATGTCGCCATGCTCAACGCCGGCCTAACGCCCGTTGTCTACGAGTACGGCAGCCTCGGCTGCTCCGGCGACCTGGCCCCGCTTGCTCACTGTGCCCTCGCGCTGATGGGCGAAGGGCTCGTCCGGGACATATCCGGCGCTCGCATTCCGACGCGTGATGCATTGGCCGCCGCGGGCATCGCCCCCGTCACACTCGTCGAGAAGGAGGGCCTGGCCTTGATCAACGGCACTGACGGCATGCTCGGCATGCTGCTGCTCGCGATCATCGATCTGCGGCGGTTGCTCAAGGTGGCGGACATCACAGCGGCGATGAGTGTGGAAGGTTTGCTCGGCACCGACGATGTCTTCGCCGACGATCTGCACGCTCTCCGGCCGCATCCGGGTCAGGCTGCTTCGGCCAGCAATCTGCGTCGGATCATGGAGGGCAGCGAGATCCGCGAAAGCCACCGTACCGAGGCCTGCACCCGGGTTCAGGACGCCTACTCGATGCGTTGCGCGCCACAGGTGGCTGGCGCCGTACGGGACACAGTTGATCATGCCGAGCGAGTCGCGCTGATCGAGCTGGCGTCGGTCATTGACAACCCGGTGATCACCCTCGATGGCCGGGTTGAGTCCAACGGCAACTTCCACGGTGCGCCACTCGGCTACGTGCTGGACTTCCTTGCCATCGCGGTGGCCGATCTGGCGAGCATCTCCGAACGGCGGACCGACCGATTCCTGGACAGAGCCCGGAGCGGCGGACTCAATGCCTTTCTGGCGGCCGACCCCGGTGTCGACTCCGGCCACATGATCGCCCAGTACACCCAGGCCGCGATCGTCTCCGAGCTCAAGAGGCTCGCGGTACCGGCCTCGGTCGACTCGATTCCGAGCTCGGCAATGCAGGAAGACCACGTATCCATGGGCTGGTCGGCAGCCCGCAAGTTGCGCCGCGGCATCGATGGGCTGACTCGGGTGCTCGCCATCGAATTGCTGACCGCCGCCCGCGGCATCGAGCTGCGCTTGCCGCTGCAACCCGCCCCCGCCAGCGCCGCCGTCATCGCCGCGTTGCGTGCCACCGGCGCACCGGCATCCGGCGCAGATCGCTGGCTCGCACCTGAGATCGACATCGCCGTCGAGCTGGTTTCCAGCGGGGCCGCGGTCGCGGCAGTCGAGTCGGTGACCGGCTCCCTCACTTGATCAACAGAAGGAGATAGAGATGGAAGGCGCACGACCCGTACGCGCAACCCGTGGCACCACACTGACCGCACGCTCCTGGGCCACCGAGGCTCCGCTGCGGATGCTGATGAACAACCTCGATCCCGAGAACGCCGAACGGCCCGATGATCTTGTCGTGTACGGCGGCACCGGTCGCGCAGCCAGGGACTGGCGGGCCTACGACGCGATGGTGCGTACTCTGACGACACTGGCATCGGACGAGACCATGCTTGTCCAGTCCGGTCGCCCGGTCGGGGTGATGCAGACCCATGAATGGGCACCGCGGGTGATCTTGGCCAATTCGAACCTGGTCCCTGACTGGGCCACCTGGCCAGAATTCCGCCGGTTGGAGAAGCTCGGGCTCACCATGTACGGCCAGATGACCGCCGGATCGTGGATCTACATCGGCACCCAGGGCATCGTCCAAGGCACGTACGAGACTTTCGCGACGGTCGGCGAGAAGCGGTTCGGCGGCACGCTCGCCGGCACCTTGACCCTCACCGGCGGTTGCGGCGGGATGGGCGGCGCGCAGCCGCTGGCTGTGACGCTGAACGAAGGCGTCTGCCTGATCATCGATGTAGATCGAGCGCGCCTGCAGCGTCGGGTTGAGCATCGCTATCTCGACGAGATTGCCGATGATCTTGACCAGGCTGTCTCGCGTGCGCTGGCAGCCAAAACCGAGCGACGGGTTGCCTCGATCGGCGTCGTCGGCAACTGTGCCGAGGTCTTCCCAGAGCTGTTGCGGCGCGGCGTACCGATCGACATCGTCACCGACCAGACCAGCGCGCACGACCCACTGTCCTACCTGCCCGAGGGGATCAGCGTGGAGGACTGGGCCAGCTACGCCGAGCAGAAGCCCGAGGAGTTCACCGACCGGGCACGGGCCAGCATGGCGCGCCAGGTGCAGGCGATGGTGGAGTTCCAAGATGCCGGGGCTGAGGTATTCGATTACGGCAACTCGATTCGCGACGAGGCCCGGCTGGGTGGCTACGAGCGCGCCTTCGAGTTCCCCGGCTTCGTGCCGGCCTACATCCGCCCGCTCTTTTGTGAGGGAAAGGGCCCGTTCCGCTGGGTGGCGTTGTCTGGCGACCCGCGCGACATCGAAGTCACCGACCGGGCGGTGATGGATCTTTTCAGCGACAACGACCGGTTGCAGAAATGGCTGCGTGGCGCTCGCGACAAGATCAGCTTTCAAGGTCTGCCGGCCCGCATCTGCTGGCTCGGCTACGGTGAGCGGGACAAGGCCGGCCTGGCCTTCAACGATCTGGTCGCCTCGGGCAAGATCAGCGCGCCCATCGTCATCGGTCGTGATCATCTCGACTGCGGCTCGGTCGCCAGTCCCTATCGTGAAACCGAGAGCATGCTCGACGGTTCGGACGCCATCGCCGACTGGCCGCTGTTGAACGCCTTGATCAACACGGCCTCGGGAGCATCCTGGGTGTCCATCCACCATGGCGGTGGGGTAGGGATTGGCCGTTCCATCCACGCGGGTCAGGTATCGCTCGCCGACGGCACGGAGTTAGCCGCGCAGAAGCTGGCGCGCGTACTGACCAACGATCCCGGCATGGGGGTGATCCGGCACGCCGACGCCGGTTACGAGCGAGCTGAGCAGGTGGCAGCCGAGCGTGGCGTACGGATCCCCATGCAGGAAGGAAGCTGACGGGTGATCATGACACAGGCCGCAGCCTTCGAGCAGCTGTGGTCGGCGATCGCAGACATCGGCCGCGATCCGACCACCGGCGGCTACCGTCGCTTCGCCTGGACTGAGCCGGATCTGCGGATGCGGGAATGGTTCGCCGGCGAGTGCGCTGCTCGAGCCTTGGATCTGATCGAAGACCGGATGGGCAACCAGTGGGCCTGGTGGGGCGATCCTGATCGAGCCGCGTCCGGCGGCATCGTCACCGGATCGCATCTGGACAGCGTGCCGGACGGTGGCGCCTTCGACGGGCCGCTCGGCGTGGTCAGTGCACTGGCAGCAATCGACCAGCTCAGGGCGGACGGCTTCGAGCCACGCCGCCCGGTCGGCGTAGTGAACTTCGTGGACGAGGAGGGTGCCCGGTTCGGCGTTTCCTGTATCGGATCGCGGGTGATCACCGGTGCACTCAGCCCAGATAGTGCGCGGGCGCTGCGTGACGCCGACGGTGTAGCCATGGCGGAGGCAATGCGTGCGGCCGGACGGCAGCCGGAACAACTGGGTGCGGATCCGGACACTGTCGGTCGCATCGGTTCCTTCGTCGAGCTGCACATCGAGCAAGGTCGCGGCCTGATCGACCTCGGGCGTGCCGTAGGGGTTGGCAACCGGCTCTGGGCGCACGGCCGCTGGCGTATCGAGATTCCTGGTGAAGCGAATCACGCCGGCACCACCAGGCTGAGCGATCGCCGCGATGCGGTGATCGGCTGTGCGCGTGCCGTGCTGGTGGCGCGTGCCGCGGCCGAAGCGCAAGGCAGCCTCGCGACAGTCGGGAAGATCAGCATCCAGCCGGGCGGGGTGAACGCCATTGCTCGCTCTGCCACGGCCTGGCTCGACGCCCGGGCCGCCGGCGAGCAGGCGCTGCGCGCCACCGTGGCTCAGATCGAAGACGAGGTCGCCAGCTCGGGCGCGGTCGTCACCGAAGAGTCGCGAACTCCGCAGACCGCCTTCGATGATGCCCTGGTGACCCGGCTGGCCAGCCTGCTCGATGGTGCACCCGTGATGAGCACCGGCGCGGGCCACGACGCTGGGATCCTTGCCAACGCCGGTGTGCCGGCGGCGATGATCTTCGTCCGCAACCCGACCGGGGTATCCCACTCGCCGGCAGAGTGGGCCGAGCCGGAGGACTGCCTTGCTGGCATTGCTGCCTTGGCGACGGTGCTGGCCGACCTGGCCGGAGCGGCGCAGTGAGCTCGTATTGGGCCGCGTACGCCTGGCTGCCGGACGGTTGCCAGGCAAGCGTCAGCTTTGAGGTGGACGCGGGGCGTTTCGCACGCGTTCGGGTTGGTGTCGAACCGCGAGCCGGCCAGCAGATCCTGAGCGGCGTGACACTTCCGGGTCTCGCCAACGGCCACAGCCACGCCTTCCATCGCGTCCTCCGGGGCCGGACGCACGCTGGAAGCGGCAGCTTCTGGACCTGGCGTCAGCAGATGTACGCCCTCGCCGCCCGCCTCGATCCCGATTCCTACCTCGCACTCGCCCGAGCTGTGTTTGTCGAGATGGCGCAGGCCGGATACACAGTCGTCGGGGAGTTCCACTATCTACACCATGATCAACACGGCCGCTGGTACGCCGATCCGAATGCGATGGGCAAGGCGCTGATCCAGGCTGCCACCGAGGCTGGCGTCCGGCTCACATTGCTCGACACTTGCTACCTGGCCGGCGGGCTTGCGGCAACCGGCCATCTGCCACTGGATCCCGTCCAGACCCGTTTCGCTGACTCGGATGTTGATCACTGGCGGGCTCGCGTGAGCTTGCTGAGTGATCTTGATCGGGTACGCATTGGCGGCGCTGTGCACTCGGTTCGCGCGGTACCTGCCGAGGCTTTCAGCAAGATCGGCGAGGCGACGGGGGAGCGTCCTTTGCATGTCCACCTCAGTGAGCAACCGGCCGAGAACGCCGCTACCCGGGCATTTTACGGTCGCACCCCGACCGAGTTGCTTGATGATCACGGGCTGCTCGGCCGCCACACCACCGCGGTGCATGCCACGCACCTCACCGACACCGACATCAAGGTGCTGGGTGGCAGCCAGACGTCGGCATGCTTCTGTCCCACAACTGAGCGTGATCTTGCCGACGGCATCGGTCCGGCGCGGCGGCTGGCCAGCGCCGGCAGCCCGCTCACCCTCGGCTCTGACCAGCAGGCAGTGATCGACCCGTTCGAGGAAATGCGTGGACTTGAGCTACACGAGCGGCTGGCTACGGGCGACCGTGGCTGCTTCACGCCGGGTGATCTGATCATGACCGGCAGTGCAGCCGGGTACCGCAGTCTGGGCTGGCCCGAGGGCGGTCGGATCGCTGATGGAGCACTCGCGGACTTCGTCGTGATCCGCGCCGACTCGGTGCGCACCGCAGGCGCCCGTCCCGATCAGATCGGTTTCGCTGCCACCGCGACCGACGTCGATCAGGTGGTCATCGCCGGCGAGGTGATCGTTCGCGACGGACGGCATCGGCTCGGCTCAGCCGCGCGGTTGCTGGCGGCAGCTCTTGATCAACTGGGGGAGGCGTGAGCAGCACCGCGGTCACCGGAATCGGCGAGCTGGTCACCTGTGACGGCACCGGTACCGACCTGCTCGGCATCCGGTCCAACGCTGCCCTTGTGGTCGAGGACGGCATGATCGCCTGGATCGGCTCAGCCGCCGATGCTCCAGCTGCCGACGCCCGGATCGACATTGGCGGGTGTGGCATCGTCCCCGGCTTCGTCGACTCGCACAGCCACCTGATCTTCGCTGGCGACCGAGCAACGGAGTTTGCGGCTCGGATGACGGGCCAGCCGTACGACGGCGGGGGGATCGGCGTCACAGTCGCGGCTACCCGCGCTGCGACTGACGAGGAACTGACCGGGCTGCTCGCGGCGCGTGTCGCCGAGATGCGAACTCTCGGCACCACCACCGTTGAGATCAAGAGCGGCTATGGGTTGACAGTTGCCGACGAGGTCCGGGCGCTTCGAATCGCTCGACAGTTCTCCAGCGAAACCACCTTTCTCGGCGGCCACGTCGTACCGGACGAGTACGCGAACGACCGGGCCGGGTACGTAGATCTGGTGACCGGGCCCATGCTGCGGGCCGCGGCGCCGTACGCGCGCTGGATCGACGTCTTCTGCGAGCCCCACTCCCCGCACGCCTTCGACGCCGACGAGGCCCGCGCAATCCTTACTGCCGGGGCAGATCTGGGTCTCGGCCTGCGGGTGCATGGCAACCAGCTCGGCCCGGGGCCCGGCGTACAGCTGGCCGTGGAGCTCGGGGCTGCAAGTGTCGATCACTGCACCCACCTCGACGACGCAGATGTTGACGCCTTGGCGGCGGCAGCAGGGCGCACGGTAGCGACCCTGCTTCCTGGAGTTGAGTTCTGCACCCGCTCGCCCTATCCAGATGCCGCCAGGCTGCTGGCAGCGGGCGTCTCGGTTGCGCTGGCGACCGATTGCAATCCAGGAACTTGTTACTCGAGCTCAATGCCCTGGGTGATCTCACTCGCGGTACGCGAGCTGGGCATGACACCGGCACAGGCGCTGTTCGCTGCCACGGCCGGCTCAGCGAGCGCGCTGCGGCGTACCGACATCGGGTGCCTGGTGCTCGGCAGCCGCGCAGACCTTACTGTGCTCGACGCGCCCTCGTACCTGCACTTGGCCTATCGCCCTGGAGTGCCGATTGCCCGGGCCCTCGATCTCGCGGCAAACATCAACTGACGCGCTCCATGGACTTGAGCCGGCGTCTCTCGGGTTGCTCGACGAGGTACATCGCGGACACGATTGCCAAGCCGCCGATGACCATGCGTACCGTGACGCTCTCGCCGCCGAAGGCCACGGCAAAGGCAGCCGCCCAGATCGGTTCCATGGCCATGATCACCGCCGCTCGCGGCGGCTCGATATGCGCCTGAGCCCAGGTTTGCAGCACCATGGTGAGCGCGCTTGCGACGATCGCGAGGTAGAGCACGACGAGCCAGTCGTGGCCGTTAGCTGGCAGCTGAATGCCGGAACCTGATCCTGGAGTCAGCCACAGAGCCGCCACCACGCACATCAGCGCGATCACGACCAGCTGCACCAAGCTGAGGCTCATCGCGGCCTGCGGCGTGCTGAACTTCCCCAAGGCCACAATGTGGCGGGCGTAAAGCAGTGCAGCGATAACGGTCAGCAACTCACCGTAGCCCAGCGTGAACCCGCGCAGGGCCAGCACGCCGAGCCCGAACATGGCAAGGAAGACCGCGAACCAGGTGATGTTGGCGATCTTGCGGCGCAGGATCACAGCCGTCAGTAGTGGGGTGGCAACGACGTACAGCCCAGTGACGAAGCCCGACACACTGGCAGCAGTGTGGGCCAGTCCGGCGGTCTGCAGGATCTGCGCCGAGCCGTACAACAATCCGAGCAGCGCGCCCTGGGTGAGCACCGGACGGGAGATCTGAACTCGGGGGCCGACGATGAGGCCCAGTGCCACGGCGGCGATAGCGAACCGAACGGCGAGCAGGTCGGTCACCGGAATCCGGGTCACCAGATCCTTGATGAGAAGGAACGTTGACCCCCAGGCAGCGGCCATCGCCAGCAGTGCCAGGAAGGCCACCCGCGTGTGGGACCTGGCAACCAGCACCGACCCAGCGTAAGCCACGCTCGCGGGACGCTGGTGTGGAGTTCTCGGCACCTGAGTGCTGGGAAGTGCACGCTCAGTCGCCTAGTCCCTCAAAATCTGACGCCAGTTCCTCCGACACGCCGTCCAGGCCAGCCGCACACGGAACGAGTGTCAGTTTTTGAGGGAATTAACTCAGCCGTACGCCCGCAGCCCTCGTGTTCTGAGATGTCACTTGCCAGCACTTTCGCTGGGCCTCAGATGAGGGTCCGCTTGGAGCTCAGACCACGTACAGAATGACCGTCGAGCCCTTGGCTGCCATGGCGCGGCCCCCCGGGTTGGTGTAGATCACGTAGCTGACTCCAGCTCGATTGATGCCCACCGGCTGCACTGTGGTCTTGAAGCCGGCCTCCCGCATCACCCTCCGAGCCGCAGGAACTGCCATCCGCTGAACATTGGGCACCGTGACGAGCAGTGGTCCCAGCGATCTAGTGAGCGTGATCGTTGCGCCCGGCTCCGCATGACCGGAACGCGGATCCTGACGCAGCACGAGATCCTTGGCGACTTTGTTGGAATGGGCGCTTCGCTCGACGACCTGAAAGCCTGCTCCCTTGAGCGCTGCTGACGCCGCATCGTACGGGGTGCCCTGGTAGTCGGTGATCGAGACTGGCTTCGGCCCGGCGCAGACCACGAGGTTGATTGCGGTGCCCTTCTTGAGGCGGGCGCCCGGCCGCTCCGAGGCCCGGAGCACTGTGCCGGCGGCAACTTGGTCGCTGTAACCATCAGAGATCTTGCCCACGGCCAGCTTGGCTTTCTCTAGCGCGGCCTCAGCCGCAGATTGAGATAGGCCGACGACGACGGGCATCGGGTGCCGCTCGGGGCCCTTGGACACCGCGGCCTCGATTTTGCTGCCCCTCAAGATCTTGGTCCCAGGTCCGGGAATGGTGGAGATCACCATGCCCCGCGCCACCGTCTCGCTGTACGCCTCGGAAAAGTCGACCGAGAGACCCACTTTCGCCACCACCCGCTCAGCCTCAGCCCGGCTGAGCGAATCAAGCACTGGCGCAGTCGTGAACCGGCCTTCCATCAGGTACCAGCCGGCCAGGGCGGCGGAAGCCGAGATCAGCACGACGAGCAAGAGAGCCAGCCAACCCTTGCGACGTTTTCGGGCTCGGCGCTCGCGCTCGCTCGCGGCCAGACGCTCCGCTGTCTGCGCGTACACGGGTCTTGCAATGGCTGGTGGTGGAGCGTCGATCACAGTACGAGGTGTCCCCGACGGGCGAGGCTGGGCCTGGGCAGCGGGCGCCGGGGTCGGCACCATCTGGGTCACTTCATAGTCGGCGCGGTCGCGCCGCTTCGGCCCCTCGGCTGCCTGCCTCGGTGCGCTGCGCAGCTCACGGGTGAGCTCGGGGTCATCGGCCAGACCTTGCTGGAGCGCGATACGGGCGCGGCGTACCTGAGCGAGGAAGATCTTTGCGTCAGGCTGCCGAAGATTCGCATCTCGAGCTGTCGCCCGAATGACCAGAGCGTCCACGTAGGGCGGAATCCGGCCTGCGGTCGGGCCGACCGATGGCGGGGGCACGTCGCGGTGTACGTGCGCGTACGCGATCTGGATCGGGGTGTCTCCGGTGTGCGGCTTACGCCCGGTCAGCAGTTCGAAGAGCACCACGCCGGCGCTGTACACGTCCGATCGTGCGTCCGCCTGCCCGGCCATGACCAGCTCCGGCGGAAGGTAAGAAACGGTTCCGATCAGCAGCCCTTGGGTGGCGGTGGAGGTCTGCGAGGAGACAGCCTTGGCGAGCCCGAAGTCGGCCACCTTGATCCGGCCGCGGTCGCTGATCAATACGTTCTCCGGCTTCACGTCGCGGTGGACCAGTCCGGCGTCGTGGGCAGCGGCGAGGGCGGCGAGCACCGGCTCCATGAGCTCCAGTGCCCTGGCCGGTGGCAGCGGCGCCTCCCGATTGAGCACGTCGCGCAATGTCTGCCCCTCCACGTACTCCATCACGATGTATGGACGACTGTTTGGGCCCCCGGCGTCTTGACCCTGGTCGAAAACCGACACCACATTCGGGTGGGACAGCTTGGCAGCAGCTCGCGCTTCACGATCGAACTTGCGCGCGAACTCGGCTTCATCACCGAGTCCGACGTGCATCACCTTGACCGCGACCGTACGAGTCAGGCGCGTGTCCACGGCCCGATAGACGGTCGCCATCCCGCCCCTGGCGAGTCGCTGGGTGATCTGATAACGACCGTCCAGCACGCGACCCACTATGGGGTCGCCGACGGTCGTCATCGTCACGTTTGCTCCGAACACGGTGGGGAAGGTGGCCGTGTTGGCCTCGGGGGCGAGTCTAGAAGTGACCTCGTCCTGCCACGGCCGAGGCGCGCCGCGACCAGTCGATTCGTCCGGCATCAGCGGTGAGTCCATTCGTCGGGCATCAGCAGCTAGTCGATTCGTCCGGCATGAGTCGAGGATGCCTCAGCGTAACGGCGAACCGGAATGCGTCCTGCACATCGAGCCAGCCGACCTGCCCGTACGGCGTACCTGATCGCTTCCGCCATCCGTACTGGGTCCTCCGCCTTGGTGATCGCTGAGGCAGCAGCACAGCATCGCGGCTCAGCTGGCTCGGCGGCCACGCACCATGCGCGTCCAGATCATCGCAGTCGACCCTCGCGATGGCCATGTCTACTGTGTGTGGATACGGCACTTTCGTTTGGAGGTAGCAAGCAGCCATGGAACTCGGACTCACCACATTTGCCGAGATCACTGATCCGAACTCCTCGCCGGGCGAGCGACTGCGGCAGGTGGTTGCCGAGGCCAGGCTCGCCGACGAGCTGGGCCTTGAGGTCTTCGGCATCGGTGAGCACCACCGGCCGGACATGGCAGCCTCGGCTCCGGAGATCGTGCTAGCCACCATCGCTGGATGCACGGAAACGATCAAGCTGTCCAGTGCCGTGATCGTGCTCAGCTCAGCTGATCCGGTGCGGGTGTTCCAGAACTTCGTCACGCTCGACCTGGTGTCGGTGGGGCGCGCGGAGTTGATGGTCGGCCGGGGTTCGTTCACCGAGTCGTTCCCCTTGTTTGGTTACTCCCTCGGCGACTATGACGAGCTCTTCGCTGAAAAGCTCGAGCTGCTGCTGAAGTTACGCGAAGATCAGCCGGTGACCTGGCGCGGCAAGTTCCGCGCGCCGCTGGACAACGTCCAGGTCCATCCCCGCCAGGAAGGCCGCCCGCTTCCGATCTGGGTCGCCGTAGGCGGCACGCCGAACTCAGTCGTCCGGGCCGGCACCCTCGGCCTGCCAATGGCGCTTGCGATCATCGGGGGCCGTCCGGCCGCCTTCACCCCGCTCGTCGAGCTCTACCGCAAGGCTCTCGATTACGGGAATCATGACCCCAATACGCCACTTGCGGTTCACAGCCACGGCTATGTTTTCACCGACGAGCGTGCCGCACGAGCGGAGTTCTTACCGGCGTACCGCCAGACGTTCGCCAAGATCGGCCGTGAACGTGGCTGGTCCCCGATGTCAGATGCGGCTGTCGAGGATCTGATTGGGCCCGAAGGTGCGCTGTTCTTCGGTCAACCGGAAACCGTGGCTGAGAAGATCATCCGGCTGCACGAGCTGATGCATATTGATCGGTTCGAGCTGCATGTCTCCCACGTTGATCATGCAAGGTCGATGCGCTCGATCGAGCTCTTTGGGACCGAGGTCGCTCCGCTGGTCCGGCAGGAGTTGGGCGCTCGATCGCCGGTCTGAGACGCCCGCCAGTTTGAGACGATCGCCAGCCTGAAATAGCGCGTGCAAAGATGCCCTCGTGGTTTCCCTTCAGATTTGCGGCGTCTCGGAACCTACCCGCCGCGCGCTGTCGGCCGAGGCGAAGTTTCGTGGCGAATCCTTGCAGGAATATCTCCTCGATCTGCTCGATCGCGAGGCGCGTGATATCGACAACCGTCGACTCCTTGCCCACTGGGCGGCTGGTCCAGTGGCGGATGAACCGCAGCCCATCAGGATCGTGGAACTGATCCGTTCGAACCGAGAGGACGCCAAGGCTCATTACTGAGCAGAGGCTTAGCTCGCCCCAAGGTGTCTGAATGAGGGCCACTATCGTGGCTTTGTGACTGCGTTGATGGGTCTGGAGGCCCGCCTCCGCCTTGCTCGGCTGTACCTGTGCACGGACGCACGAGAGAAGCAAGGCGATCTCGGGAGCTTCCTGCAGGCGGCTTTTGCCGGAGGTGTCGACATCGTGCAGATCCGTCAGAAAGACATGAAACCGGAGGCCGAGCTCGCGGCTCTGGAAATAGCCCGTCAGGCGGCCGGACCATACCAGGGCATCGTCTGTGTGAACGATTCCCCTGAGCTGGCCGGACGATTCCAGGCAGACATGTTGCATCTCGGCCAGGCCGACGGCTCGGCTGCGCAGGCCCGCAAGTACCTGCACCGCTGGGCGCTCATCGGCCGTTCCACCCATGCGCCGCGCCAGACCGACAAGGCGATCAAGGACCCCAACGTGGACTATTTCTGCGTTGGACCCGTCTACGCCACTTCCACCAAGCCCGATTACGAGCCAGTGGGCCTTGACCTGGTCCGCTACGCCGCTCGGAAAGCGCGGGTCGCAAGGATCAAGTCGAGGCCGTGGTTCGCCATTGGCGGGATCTCGATGGACAATATCGACGATGTGATCGAGGCTGGGGCGCGGCGAGTTTGCGTCGTGCGGGCCATCACCCAGGCCTCCGATCCGCAGGAAGCCGCCCACCGGCTGAGTGGCAGGCTGCGCGCCGCCTGGAAGGCTGATCCGTCGATGGAGCGGTATACGTTCCAGGCATTGTCCGAACCCGTGTCAAGATCATGAATCGCTAGTGACACGAGCTAGACGCTCCGGCGGTGAACCACTAGAACTCGCGACGCACGGCGGCGTCGGCCAAGGCCGTCAGACCGGCTCGACCCTCCTCGGTGATCTCGGTATCGTGCAACGTCTTGAGCGCCCGCTCGTAATACTCGCTGATCATCGACTCCACGGCGTCCCGGGCGCCTGACTCGACGATCACCTCCTGCAACTCACTGATTCCGGTATCGTCCAGCGCGGCGTCGCCGAGTCGTTGCAGCAGGAGTTTCTGGCCGGCCTCGCCGGCGTGCGCGTACGCGTGCGCCACCAGCACCGTACGCTTACCCTCGCGAAGATCATCTCCGGCCGGTTTGCCCGTGACCTTCGGGTCCCCGAAGACACCCAGCAGGTCGTCGCGGAACTGGAACGCCCGTCCCAGCGGTGAGCCGTACGCGCCGAGGGCAAAGTACAGTTCGTCGTCACCCCCGCCAAGCGCAGCGCCCATCTGGCATGGGCGCTGCACCGTGTAGCGCGCGGCCTTGTACTCCACAACTCGGCTGGCGTCGTCCAGTGCCAACTCGATGGTGGGACGCAGCGAGCCGATCGCCGGAGCCCGCTTCCGCAGCGGGTGCGCCTGCGCCACGATGTCGAGGTACTGGCCGCAGGTGACTTCGGTACGCATCGCCTCGACGATCGGCAGCGCTCGCTCCAGGCTGGACTGGTCCAGTCCGGCGCCATGCAGCATCTGCGCCGACCACATGACCAGCAAGTCGCCGAGCAGGATCGCACCTGCCTTGCCGAAGGCAGCCGAGTCGCCAAGCCAGCCTGCGTTTGCGTGCAGCGCCTCGAACTGCCGATGGGCGGCGGGTCGCCCGCGTCGTAGGTCGGAGGAGTCCATCAGATCGTCGTGGACGAGTGCACTCACGTGGAGGACGTCGAGGCTTCCCGCTGCAGCGAGCAGTGGCTTGAGGTCCTCGTCCGACGGGATTCCGGCAGCAGAGACATAGCCCCAGACGCAGAAGGCGGGCCGCATCCGCTTGCCTCCGCACAACATCTGGCTGGCCATGAGATGGACCGGAACGAGCTCGGGTCCCATGGAATCGAGAACTGATGATTGCTCGCTCACAAAGGCGCTGATCTCGGCCGACACCGCTTCTCGGAACGCCTGTGACAGTGGCGCCTGCGGGTCCAGAACAGCATCGGAGCCCTTGACAAGCGGGTTGTTGACCACATGCTGAGCCTACGGAGGACACAAGAGGTCCCGTCCTTAGGGTGTTCGCATGCCGGGCCGCAATCGTCTTTGGCGTCCGCGTACGCCCAGCATCGCTGACCTGCTGGCAGCCGGCGACCGACCATTGTTCTCCTTTGAGTTCTTTCCACCCAAGGACGAGATCCAGCAGCGCCAGCTGTGGCAGACAGTGCGCGAATTGGAGTCGCTCGGCCCCGATTTCGTATCGGTGACCTACGGTGCCAGTGGGTCAACCAGGGACCGCACGATCAAGGCCACCGAGGCGATTGCCCAGCACACCACGCTCCGCGCCATGGCGCATCTGACCTGCGCGAGCCAAAGTCGGGATCAGCTGCGACGGGTATCGGTTGGTACGCGGCGGCCGGCATTCACCATGTGCTCGCGATCCGCGGCGACATGCCGGGCGGCCCCCGCGTCCCCTGGGAGGCTCATCCCGAAGGGCTGAAGAATGCGACCGAGCTGGTGGCGATGGTACGCGAGCTCGGCGATTTCTGCGTCGGCGTCGCTGCGTTTCCTGATGCGCATCCGGAGCGGAATGACTTTGATCTTGACGCCCGGGTGTTGGTCGCGAAGGCGCAGGCCGGGGCCAGCTTCGCGATCACCCAGCTCTTCTTCACCGCCGATGACTACTTCGCCCTGGTCGCCAGGATCCGGGCACTCGGCTGCGACATTCCGATCATTCCGGGGATCATGCCGATCACCAATGTGCGCCAGGTGACCCGGTTCGCGGAACTGTCCGGGGCCGCGTTGCCCCCGTCGGTGACTGATCGGATCAACGAGGTGGCCGACGATGATGATCAAGTTCGGCGGGTAGGGATCAGAATCGGGACCGAGTTGTCCGAGGAGCTGTTGAGCCGCGGCGCACCCGGACTGCATTTCTTCACCCAGAACAGGTCCCGCGCTACCCGAGAGATTTACGCCAACTTGCATCAGGTGCGGCGTCGAGCGTGACGAGCCGCTGGGTCGGCCGGGTGAGGGCAACATAAAGGGCTCGGACACCGCCCGGCGACTCGGCCACAATGTCATCAGGAGTGACAACCAGCACGCCGTCGTACTCGAGGCCCTTTGCCTCAAGGGGCGTCACGATTGCGACCCGGTCGGTCCCGGCGAGGCGGGCCTGCTCTAGCTGGGCCGCCAGCTCGTCCTTGGTTGACGGCGGGCAGATCACGCCGACAGTACCCTCCACGTCGGCCAGCAGCGTCCGTACGATCTTGATCATGGCTGTGGCGACCGAGGGATGTTCCGGAACTGCGTCTGCCGGCACCCAGAGCCGCGGCTGATGACCGGTTGAGCGGACCGCAGTAGGAAGGTCGGCGTCGGGAAAGTCTGCAACGACGATCTTCGCGGCCAAGTCGAAGACCTCCGATGGGCTGCGATAGTTGGTGCTCAATCGGAAGTGCCGCACTGGCGCAGTTCCGATGATCTCCTCGATCGCCCGGTCCGCCTCCTGAGTGTCGGTCCAGGAGCTCTGGGCGGGGTCACCCACGATGGTCCAGCTGGCGCTGGCGCCACGCCGACGCAGCATGCGCCACTGCATCGGGCTGACATCTTGGGCCTCGTCGATGAGCAGGTGGGCATACGTGTCGTGCGGCAGCTCGAATGGGTCAACTTCTCGCGGCGCGGGGGAAAGCAGGTCGGCTGTGGTGAAGACCTCCTCCATCTCAGAGTCAAGATCAGGGAGGCCTGGGAGCTCCTGGGGGTCGGGCGGTGGGAGCGGGCCGAGCAGATGCACCAGCTCATCGAGCAGCGCGCCGTCCGCGGCCGTCCAGTCCGTTGCACCGCGATAGCTCGCACTGAGCAGCTCGCACTCTTCGTCAGAAAGTACTGACGCCCCAACCCGCTTGATCAGCTCGGCATCGGCGAGCCGGGCGAGCGCTGCTGGCGCGCTGACTGCCGGCCACCACGCGTTGCAGAACATCTTGAACGAGGCGAGGTCTGAGACGCGGTCCCCGAACTCCTCATGTTCATGATCATGATTTGCGCTTTCTTCGGACTCGGGATGCCGGACCCGCCACAGCGCGGCGAGCAACTCCCTTTCGGCTGCCTCGCGGCCGCTGTTGAGCTTATGGTGGGCGAGCACGTGAGAGCGGATGCGGGCCAGCGTGGTCGTCGGCAGCACCAGCACAGTGCCCTCCACCATGATCCGCAGCTCGAGTGGTAATTCCTGCACTGGCTCATGCACCAGGCGGCGCAGCAGCTTCACCATGCGCAGGCTGCCCTTGACCGCCGCAACCTGAGGCGGATCGACGCGATCACCGGTCATCCGGACGACGTCGGATGCCACGGCACCGATGGAGCGCAGGGTGACCGAATCCTCACCCAGCGAGGGCAGCACGCGGGCGATGTAGTTCATGAAGAGCCGGCTTGGTCCAACCACCAGGACACCACCGGACTCGAAGCGGCGCCGGTTGGAGTAGAGCAGGTAGGCGGCGCGATGCAGCGCGACCACAGTCTTTCCGGTCCCCGGTCCGCCGGTGATCATGGTGAAACCCTGGTACGGAGCGCGGATCGCCTCATCCTGCTCGGCCTGGATGGTTGAGACGATGTCCCGCATGGTGTGATCACGAGCGCGGGTGAGCGCGGCAAGCAGCGCGCCTTCGCCGATCACCACCAGCTCCCCGTCCGCGTTCTCGCCGTCGAGGAGATCGTCTTCGATGCCCACCACCCGGTCGCCACGGCACTGCAGTACCCGGCGCCGGATCACCTGCATGGGGTCGCTCGGGGTGGCTCGGTAGAACGGCTCGGCCGCTGGTGCACGCCAGTCGATGACCAGTGGTTCATAGTCCGCGTCGCGAACTCCGATACGCCCGACGTAGCGAACTTCGCCGTCGGTGCGGTCCAGCCGGCCAAAGACCAGGCCTTCTTGCTCGGCATCAAGCACAGCCAGCCGTCGAGCGGCCTGGAAGGCAAAGACGTCGCGCTCGTACAGGCCAGTACCGTCTTCCTCGCGAACGTAGGAGTTGCGGTCGGACTGATAGAGGGAGCGACCTTCCCGCGCCACCTGCTGGGCGGAGCGGGTCGCCTCGGCGAGCCATGCGTACACCAGATCCACGTGAGCTTGTTCGGCGGCCAGCTCGCGGTCCAGAGTGTTGGCAGCTGGAGATGCGTCTGTCACGCTGTCGGAACTCGTTTCGCGCTGCGCGTGTGTCAAGGAGGATGGTCCTTACCCGGAAGAACAAACATCTGAGTATACGGAAGTTGTCTGGGTCCCCAAAGTCTCCGCGATCAGGCCTCGGCCCTGAGATGTTCGTGGCAGCCGTAGGCTGCCAGGGCCGCAGACAGCACAACCTCAGATGCTCCGGGACCTGCTGGAGATGAGGGACTTGCGGTGTAAAGGCCCGGGATATCGGTCGTCACCGGGGGGCGGCGCAGCCAGCTTGCAAAGCCCGTCCACGTTACTCCGTACCCGGCTTGGGGGAGCGTCGCGTTGAAATCATGGGTTGTGCGCAGCCCGCCGTGCGCCACTCGGCGCAGGTAGCTGACGGTCGGTACACCGGCCGCACTGAAGGTGACCGTCTCATGGAGCAGGGCAGCGGGTGCCGGTGCTGCAACGTGAGCGATGGTCGGAGCTGCGGCCGGGCCGAGGCTGCGCAAGTGGCGTCGCGTGCGCCGGGCCGCGGTGATCGGGAGCAGGTCGTTGAAGGTCTGCCACGGGTCGCAGGTAGCGATGACTGCTGCGGCGGGGCGGTCTCCATCGCTGCTCGTAACTGCGATGACGTGGCCGTTGCGAAGGTGGATACTCTCGATCGGGCAGCCGAGGTGGACGCGTACTTTGCGCAGCTCGAGACGGGCCGCAAGGGTCTCGACCAGGACCGAGGAGCGGCCGCCATCGAGTCCGGAGCTGGTGTCGAGCGGTACCACCTGCCAGCGCCCGAAGGTGCGCTGCATGGACAGCTCCACTGCCGCGAAGGCCGGAGTCTGCTCGGGTATCGAGCCTGAACGGTAGGCAATGCTGCGCATCAAAGCGCCGAGATGATCATGATCGATGGAGGTTGCGAGGTCCGCCAGCGTCGTGCGGTGGCCGAACAGGCTCCGCCTTGCGGTCTTGTTCAGCTGGCGACGGCTGCGCAGCTCCGCCTCGAACCCGAGTCCACGTAGGGTTTGCCACACGAGGTCGAGCCGGTCGAGCAGAACCCCCCACCGCTTCGCGACCGAGCTGCCGTACGCGGCAGCCAGAGTGGCGTACTGACCGCCGCGGTCGGTCGGCAGCGTCAGCTCGGTACCGTCAGCGAAGATCATTTTCGCTGGCTCGGCAGGTTCCAGGGCGTAGCCCATCCTGGCCAACTCCGCTTCCAGCGGGCGGCCGCTCTTGCGGAACAGGTCACGCCATGGTGCCGGGAAACCGATGATCGCTGGCGCATCATCCACCGTGACACCGCTCGCGAGCCGGTACGGCGCCCACGTGCCCCCCAGCGTCTCGGAGCGCTCATAGAGCTCAACCGGATGCCCGGCCTTGGCGAGGCGAGCCGCAGCAGCCAGGCCAGCCAGCCCGCCACCTATCACGACCACGAGATCGGACATCAGCTATGCGCAAGCGAGCAGCAGTTCCATGGGAGGAGCGTAGGGGTGGGTGGGGAGCCATCCTTTGGGTGCTCGCGCATCGCGCTCTGACCCCGCCTACTTCGTCGTCGCTCGCAGACGATGAAGCGTGTCTGCTCGCTCCTCCTTAGCACGGCGGCGCGCGATTGCCGACGCTCGCAGCCGTACGCTGACCCCATGCCAGATCTCGAACCTGTCGATGAGTCGTGGACCACTGCGCTTTGTGTCGTGGCGCATCCAGATGATCTTGAGTTCGGCGCCGCCGCGGCCATAGCCCGCTGGACGGATCAGGGGAAGACAGTGGTGTACGCCATGGTGACCAGCGGCGAGGCCGGCATTGACGGAATGGAGCCGACTGAGGCCCGGAGGGTGCGCGAGGCCGAGCAGCTCGAGTCGGCACGGATTGTCGGTGTCGAGACTGTGGACTTCCTCGGCCTGCCCGATGGGGTGCTGGAGTATGGGGTCGGGCTGCGTCGAGCGATATGTGGGAGCGTACGCCGGCATCGACCGGAGATCGTGATCACCAACAACTTTCGCGATACCTGGGGTGGTCAGACCCTCAACCAGGCCGACCACATCGCTACCGGGCGGGCGACCTTGGACGCCGTACGAGATGCCGGGAACCGCTGGGTGTTTCGCGAGCAGATCGACGATGGGCTGCAGCGCTGGGGCGGCGTGAGGGAGGTCTGGGCTGCGTCTTCTCCGGACGGACAGCATGGGGTGGATACCACCGGGACCTTCCAACGCGGAGTCGCGTCGCTGGCGGCGCACAAGGCCTACATCGACGGGCTGGGATGGGAGTCCTTCGATCCCGAGGAATTCCTGGAGAGCGGAGCCCGGCAGGCCGGAACCCGATTGGGAGTCCCGATGGCGACGACGTTCGAGGTCTTCAGCATGGGCTGGGCGACATAGGTCAAGATCGCGTCATAGTCGCGTTGGCTCTGCCGTTTCGGCACGAGGCCACGAATGTTGCCAAGGATCGCATGTACGCAGTCCAAGTGGTCCGGCATCATGGCAATCCGGTCACTCGCAATATCAAAATGGGCCAGATCGCGCGCTGGAAGTGACCGGTTGCCTCGGAGCGAGGAGTCGCGGTCACCGTGAGGCGAGCCGGTAACCCAACTGGATGAACCAGTCGAAGCCTCGGTCAGGCAGGATCCGCTCAGCCAGCAAGATGGCCCGAGCTCCGCCCCCAGCCGGGTATCGGGTACGGGGTTTGGGACTCTGGACCGCTTGAGCAATGACCTCGGCGACCACCTCAGGCCCGGCTGCGATCGGCATGCGGTCAACTGATCGGAGCCCTGCTCCCACAAGCTTGGCCTGCCGGGCATACGGAGTGTTCGCGGAAGTCGCTTCCAGTTGGTCGGCTGCAATCCCCGCCCACTCGCTCCGGATGGTGCCCGGCTCGATGATCACGACCTTGATGCCGAACTCTGCCACTTCGACACGCAGGCTGTCACTCAGCCCCTCGACAGCGAACTTGCTGGCGTGGTACCAGCTGCCAAGCGGCTCCCAGATCTTGCCGCCCATCGAGGAGATGTTCACGATGTACCCGTCGCGTTGTGCTCGCATCTGGGGCAGCACAAGCTGGGTGAGCCGCGCCAAGCCGAAAACGTTCACCTCAAACTGACGCCGGGCTTCCTCGATCGACACGTCCTCCAATGCGCCGTACAACCCGTATCCGGCGTTGTTGACCAGCACATCGATGCGTCCGGTGTCGGCAATGATCGTCTCGACCAGCGCCACCATGGACCCGTCGTCGGTGACATCGACCGGTCTGGTGCGGATACCGCGATCGGCGAGATCCGCCATCCGATCGACGCGCCTGGCCCCGGCATAGACGGTGTAGCCGAGCTCGGCAAGTTGTAGCGCGGTCGCCTCACCGATGCCCGACGACGCTCCGGTCACCAGCGCGGTCTTGCCGGAGTTGTCGGTCAAGCGGTTGTCGGTCATGGGCTGGATCATAGGGCTGGTCTTTTTGTGTCCTGCTCGCGCATCGCGCTTTGAATCCGCCGCCGTCGTCGTCCCTCGCAGAGGGAAGTACGCCTCTGCTCGCTCCTCCTCCGTGCGGCGGAGCGCGATTCCCGACGCTTGCAGGACGTACCGAGTCTGTGCCAACGAGCCCGGCACTTCTGGCGGCGCACCGACGAGTCATCAAGAGGTTTGTGCGTCCCGCGTCGTACATTCGCTTGACGAACTGTCGGTCCCGAGGTGTAACTTAAGTCTGTGTTCGAACAGGCGTTCTAAAACTTGGCTTTTGGGTGATCAGCCACAGCGAACGCCTGGCCGATGCAGTGCGTGTTCGCGGCACGTACTCCGGGCTTGCCTTGATGCAGATGGATCTCGACCCCCATCTGCATCGAGGCTGCCAACCCGTGGATCGCGCTGTGCTGAGGAGGAGGGAGCAGACAGCATCATCGTCGCGAGCGACGCGAGTAGCGCAGCAATCCAGGCAGCCCGGGGTCGAGGTCTCCCGTCCGAATCGACAAGAGGACATGATGTCCTGCAACGACGACTTACAGCGCGCGCGCAGCTCCCTTGCCGAAGCCGAGCTGTCGCGACGTCCGAGCGACCGATACCTGGCGGCCCATCTTGCCGCACTGCGCGTCGTGGCGATCGTCCTGACGCATCGGGCACCACCTGGTGCGGGCCGGCTGGATGGCCGTCCCCGCAATGCCTGGCGGATGCTGGCCGAGGTCGCCCCCGAGCTCGCTGAGTGGGCGGCGTTCTTCGCAGCCACCGAGAGCAAGCGGGATGCCATTCGCGCCGGCGCGACCACCATCGTCAGCGCACGCGAGGCCGACGACCTGGTGAGGGATGCGACCGCCTTCTTACGTCTGGTCGAGCGAGCCATCGGATTCAGTGCAGTGCGCGAGCGCCCAATCGACGTGGCGTCGCGCTAATTCAGCAGCGAAAGCGCTAGTCTTGTATCGAACACATGTTCGATAGGAGGGCCAAATGTCGTCTCGTATTGTGATGCACGTCGACATGGATGCCTTCTACGCCTCCGTCGAGCTGCGTCGGCGCCCGGAGCTGCAGGGGACGCGCCGTCATCGTTGGTGGCTCTCCTCGTGGAGTTGTGTTGTCGGCGACGTACGAGGCGAGAGCGCGCGGCGTACGGTCCGGGATGTCGTCGACCGAGGCGAGGCGTCTGGCACCGCGGGCCACCTTCCTGGCTCCGGACTTCGACAGCTACAGCGCGGTGTCCAAAGCGATCGTGGCAGTCTTCCGGTCGGTGACCTCTGTTGTTGAGTCGGCGTCGATCGACGAAGCCTTCTTGGACCTGACCGGTGCCGTACGGATGTTCGGAAGTCCGGTACAGATCGGAGAGTACGTGCGCGCGGTCGTGGCTGACGAACAGCAGATCACCTGTTCGGTCGGTATCGGGCCAACCAAGTTCGTCGCCAAAGTTGCCTCCAGGGCAGCTAAGCCGGATGGGCTGATCGAGGTGCGGCCGGAGCGAGTCGCGGGATTTCTGCACCCGCTACCGGTCGAAGCGATGTGGGGAGTCGGCAACGCGACCGCACAGAAGCTGCATCGACTCGGCATCTTCACCATCGGCGACCTCGCACACACGCCGAGGGGCAGCTTGCGACCGATTTTTGGCCCGCACGCAGGCGGCATGCTCGGCGAGCTGGCGTGGGGAAGGGACCGTCGTCGCGTCACCCCCCTGGAGCCGGAGCACAGCGTCGGCTCGCAAGAGACGTTCCGGCGGGACACCGACGATCCAGACACCGTGCGCCGCGAGCTACTCAGGATGGCGGACCGCACCGCACACCGGATGCGGAAGCAGCAAATGGTGGGCCGCACGATCAGCATCTCGGTGCGGTTCGCCGACTTCACAGAACTGACCCGCTCCGCCACCCTTGCGACACCTACCGACGTCACCGTCGAGATCTACGCGCAGGCGCTGGAACTCTATGAGCGGCTCGGCGTGGAGCGGGCACGGATCCGGCGTGTCGGAGTTCGGGTCGAACAGCTCGTGGACCGGCATCGGATCTACCGGCAACCACAGCTGACGGACCCAGAGCGAGGTTGGCCAGAAGCTGATCTTGCTATCGATGCGGCGGTCGGAAAGTTCGGGCCCACAGCAGTTCAGAGAGCCGTGCTGACCAGCCGTAGCTAATGTCTCAGCCATGCTGACAACCCGGCCGAGTCAGTGGCCGGTCGGGTTTCCCATACTCACCGCCGCAACCTAAACTAGAGCCACATCGCCCAGCCAAGGACGAGGCCCAATGCCGTCGATAACTGTGCACAGGTCACACATCAGTGGGTATTCGGTATCCGAATGGATCGAATCTCCTCCTTCCGTGTGAGAGGCGTATCATGACGGCACGCGTACGACGAGACCCTTGGGAGGTGGCTAGTGGCCCTCTCAGATGAGGAGCAGCGGCTTCTCGAGCAGATGGAAGCCGCCCTCGCGGCTGAAGATCCCAAGCTGGTCAACGCTCTTCGCGGGACCAGCACCCGGCGGGTTCATCGGCGGCGTGCTGCGCTTGCAGGCGTGGGATTCTTTGCAGGCCTTGGGCTCCTCATTGCAGGCATCTCGATCACCCCTTTTCTTAGCGTGCTCGGCTTTGTGATCATGGTCGCTGCCGCGGTGACCGCCATCTACTCCTGGCAACACGTCGGTGGAAACGCCGATGCTGGTAATGGTCGGGATCGAGCGAAGACCTCTCAGGGATCGCGCACCCATGACGGGCAGGGCTTCATGGACAAGATGGAAGAGCGCTGGCGTCGTCGGCGCGACGAGGGTTTATGAGTCGCCACCGCGGCGACGGGGGTCGATAGATCGTCGCCGCCGCGACGAGCGCGTGTGATCCCCTGCAAGATCGATAACGCGTGTGTCGGCTAACTACGACTGATCAGGCTATTTGGGCGTACGCCGGAATAGCGATCGCGGAAGCAGCAGCGCCATCACCCTTTGGCGCAGATCGGCCGGAGCCGCCACCCCTCGCCGAATCTCTGAGGTCATCGTCGGTAGCTCGGTCATAGCGCCCCCATGGTCGAAGCTGCGCGCATAGCGCGATCGTTCAACCAGGGTGGCAACCCGGCTCATCGACTCCGACTCGTCCTCATCAAGTCGGTGCGCCATTTCCTCGCCGATTGCACGTGGTGAGCCCTCGGGCCAGGATCCGCCGTAATCCAACACGGTGTCCCTGATCTCGGCCCAGGCCTCCTCGACCTGTTCCTCGGCCGGTCCGCTCCCGTTGAGTCGGCCGCTGCGTCGCCGCACGCGAATGGTGGCTGGCGCCGCCAGGATGGCCAGCAACACCAGAGCGATGCTGGTTCCGATCAGGGTGCGTCCCCAGCGCGTACCGGCGCCCTGCCCGGGAACGTTCGGTTGCTCGCTTGGCCCGACCGATGGTGCGGCGCCTGGTGATACCTCGTCGGCCGTCGGCTCCGAGGAGGGGTTTGCTGACGGGTCGCTTCCGGAGGAGTCCGCGTTCTGCACGGTCCACGATGGTGCGGACCCGGTCACGCTGGCCGGTGTGGGCTCAAACCGCACCCAGCCGTGGTTCGCGAAGTACAGCTCTGGCCAGGCATGCATGTCGCGGATCGACACCTTCCAGCCTTCCTCGTCCCGTTCACCCGGCAGAAAGCCGACTGACACCCGAGAGGGAATGCCGATCACCCGCGCCATCATGGCCATCGCGGACGCGAACTGCTCGCAGTAGCCCCGCCGATCTTGAAGCAGGAAGTTTTGGAGCGCCTCATAGCCACTGCCGGGCAGTGGTTCGGTGCTATAGGTGAACTCGTTGCCGCGCAGATAGGCCTGGATGGCGGCCGCCTTCGCAGCAGGGGTGTCGGCGTTGGCCGTGATGCGATTGGCTAGCTGCACCAGGTTGTCCGGCAGATCGGAGGGGATTTCTGCGGTCACCGCCGCGTCAGCAGGAGTGCCGGCGACAGCATCGTCGAGCTCGCCGCCCTCTGGCTCGATGTCCACGCTCTCGACGGTGTAGGTCAGACGACGCAGATCCTGGGCCCGGTTGTCGGCGTTCACCACGAGCAAGGAGTTGGCGTCGAAACGCCAGTCTCCCGGCGCGTCATAGCTGCGCGGTGCATACGGGAGTGGCAGGTACTGGGAGGAGAATTCCAACACATTGATGGTTGTCCTCCGCCTGTCGCTTGGCTCGCTGCTCAGACCCGGGACGGCTGGTAGGGATTGCCCGCTGTTCAGCCGTATTTGCACATTGCTCCAGCCGTTCGCATTCAACTGAGGGAGCGAGGCGAGGCGCAGGTAGACCCCACCCGGGCCGGTGGTCTGATACTGGATCACGTCGCGATCTTCTGGCTGGTTGAGATTGCGGCGCAGATCCAAGGTGGGATCTGTCAGCTGAAGCGGACCGCTGCCACCTGGCCCATTGCCGAAACCCAGACCGCCGGGCAGGGACAGCGTGGGCAAGGCAAACCCGAGCACGATGGTCGCCACGATGGCCGGAACGGCAAGATAGCCGGCTGCGCGCCAGACCACCGGCATAGCTGCGCCGAAGCGCTCCGCCGAGTCGCGGGAGAGTCCCCGAGTCCATCGCGCGGTGGAGTTAAGGCCCTCGGCGATCAAGATGGCGAGATAACCAACGGCGATGTAGCAGAAGCTGATCACTCCCGTGTCGGTGCCCAAACCGAGCGCCGGCACCAGAAACAGGGTGGCGGGCGGTGCGATCGCCCAAGCCGGTCGCCCGACACCGGAGACCAACAGATCGGTCATGATCATGATCATTCCGATCACTGTCACGAAGATCAGCTTCACGCCGTCGTTGGGATCCATGGGCGAGGCCTGAGTGCGCATGTGCTCGATGCCCGCCGCCCAGAGCGAGGCGTAGTGCTCGAACCACGGCGTGCCCAGCTCACTCAGCGGCGAGACGAGGGTGAGACTGAGGCCGAGGGAGTAGAACAGCAAGATCGCGACCTGGGCGCCGAGCACCACACCGTTGGTCAACTGAATGCGTCGCAGTCCCAGGCTCGCCGCGCCGATGGCGATGATCAACAGCCAGCTCAGGCCGACAAAGCCGGAATCCTGGGTGAGTGGGGTCACCGTCAAACAGGCCAGCATCACCGAGATGGTCACGGCGATGGCGCTGCGGTCGGAGGCACGCATGTTCAGGCCGCCGTGTTGAGCTGTTCCAGGGCAGACCACGCATCAGCGACGCCCATGCCGCGTGGTACGTCGATGACGCGCCACTGGTTGTCCCGCAGGATTTGCCCCGCCAGCTCGTGCTGTGCCCGCTGCTGCTCACTGGTTGGTTCGTCGGCAAACGTGTCAACGTCCAGCAACATCGCCAGGCCCTGAGCCCGATTGCGCCGCACTCGGAGCAATGAATTCGCATCCTGTGCGTTCATCCGGCCCATGATCGCGACGGCAAGCTGTCCGGGCCGGTCAACCGTGGCGGACTCAACGGCGTGGTGGATCGTGGTGGTCGGACGTGACCTGAGGTCGGTCAGCCGGCTGACCACAAGTTCCTGGGACGCCGAGCTGTGCTGACCCATGGTCCCGCTGATGTTCAGCGGCCCGTCGGCCTCGTAGATCTCGATGCCGAAGCCGTCATCCAGGAAGTGAATAGCGATCGACGCGGCCGCCGAAATCGCCCACTCCAGCGAGTTCTGCATGCCCCGACCCGCGTGGGCGCTTGATCGCGAATCCAGCACGACGCTGGCGCTGGGGTCCCAGGACTGCTCCTCGCGGCGCACCATGAGGTCTCCCAACCGGGCGGTAGAGCGCCAGTGGATTCGCCGTACGTCGTCACCCTGCCGGTACTCCCGCACCAGCGCGTCGTCTTGGCCGACCACGCCAACTCGGTGTGGTCGAGCCTCGCCGGTGCTGCCACCGCCACCAATCGTCTTGATCGTCGGCAGCGGCACGATCCGCGGTGTCACCATCACCTCACTGGTGGCGACGAACTGCCGATCAAGCTGCACCAGACCGAATGGATCAACGGTCCGTACGGTCAGCGGACCGGTGGAAAAGCGGCCCCGTACCCGCCCCAGCAACGGATACTCCACCACCCGGCGCCAGCTCTGATCCGCTCGGTCCACCAAGAATCGTGGCCGGTTGCCGAGCTCGCGCGGTACCGAGTCCTCGAGCAGCAAGATCCCGGCCGGCAATATGCCGTCTTGGCCGAGAATGATCTGGCCCTTCATCGGTGAGCCAAGCGGCACCTGGGCAGGCTCGATGGATCGCTCGCATGACATCCGGAGCCGGGCACGAGCGACCAAGATGGCGGCGATGACAGGGAGTGCCACCAGTAGTAGGCCCAATCGCATGACGTCACGTTGGCCGGCTGCCATCGCCAGCAGCACAACGATGAGGCCGATCACTACGAAGAACCGTCCTCGCGGGGTGAGCAGCCGCCACGGACGCGACATGTTATCTCCGGTCGGGAATGTGAACGGACTGGATGGCCTGGGCGATCACGTCGGTCACCGTACGATGGGCGAGCTGGGCATCGGTGGAGGGCAAGACCCGATGCGCCAGGACGGAGACTCCGAGGGCCGCAACGTCGTCCGGGGTCACATAGTCCCGGCCCGACATCGCCGCGAACGCGCGGCTCGCACGGAGCAGTTGGAGGGTCGCGCGAGGTGAAGCGCCGAGCCGAAGGTCGCGCGAGTTCCGCGTGGCGTTGACAATCTGGACGATGTAGTGCTTGACGGCCGGGCTGACGTAGACCTTCTTGACCGCCTCGATCAGCCCTCGGACGGTGGAGCCATCGGTCACCGGCTGCAGCGCGGCGAGCGGATCGGAAGAGCCGTGAGATTCGAGCATGTCCAGCTCAGAGTTCGGGGTCGGATAGCCCATCTGGATCCGCGCCATGAACCGGTCCCGCTGCGCCTCCGGTAGCGGGTAGGTGCCTTCCATCTCGATCGGATTCTGGGTGGCGACCACCATGAAGGGCGGCTCGAGCCGATAGGTCGTGCCGTCGACGCTGACCTGGCGTTCTTCCATCGACTCCAAGAGGGCCGACTGCGTCTTCGGTGAGGCACGGTTGATCTCGTCACCGACCACGATATTGGCGAAGATGCCGCCAGGCTTGAATTCGAAGTCGCGCGTTTCCTGATTGAACACCGAGACGCCGGTGATGTCTGATGGCAGCAGGTCCGGTGTGAACTGAACTCGGCGGACGGAGCAGGCGATTGAGCGGCCTAGTGCCTTGGCCAGCATGGTCTTGCCGACCCCGGGCACATCCTCGACAAGCAAGTGACCTTCGGCCAGCAGCACGACCAGCGCCAGGTCGACCGAGCTCCGCTTTCCCTCGATCACGCTCTCCATCGCGTGCCGCACCTTGCCCAGTCACCTGGACCACGTCGCCGAGAGAGTAGGCCCGGTCAGGACTCCGCCCGATCTCGGCTGCCTTCTCATAGCCCAGGGACATGTGCAAACCCTACGTGTTATCTCCCGCTCTCAGGAAAAAGGGCAACACGCCGAAGCTGAAAGGACAAGCGGTCCTGGGGTGCCATGTGGGGGAAAGTGGGGTATGGTGGGGCAAAGTGGAGAACAGCGGTTGATGAGTGGGGGTTAGGAGGGTGGCCCATGTTTCTTGGCACCCACACTCCGAAGCTCGACGACAAAGGCCGTCTGATCCTTCCGGCGAAGTACCGCGACGATCTGGCTGACGGCCTGGTGATCACCCGATTCCAGGAGCGATGCCTGGCCATCTGGCCGATCAGTGCGTTCGTCGAGGTGACCAAAACCGCGAGGAGCGCCTCCTCCAGCCAGCAAGACGTCCGGGACTACCAGCGGATGCTCGCTTCGGGAGCCTCGAACGAGATACCGGACAAGCAAGGCCGGATCACGATCCCGCCTCATCTGAGGTCGTACGCCGGCCTGGACAAGGACTGTGTCGTGGTGGGGGCGATCGAACGCGTGGAGGTCTGGAATGCCGCCGCGTGGGAGCAGTACTCCGCTGAGAAGGAGCCGGCGTTTGCCGAACTGAATCAGAACGTGTTCCCAGGAGGCTGAGGAGCGCGGCAACAGAAGGGACGTAAGAGGGCTCGTGTAGAGAGGCTTCAACCCGCAGGTTCGACTCCCTGACACAACTTCCCCGGTGCCAGGTAGGACTCCCCGCGGATCTCGGGTTGAAACCCCTCTACACGAACCAGCGAGCTGCGAGCAGCTCAAGGATTAGAAGGGTCGAGATGTCGGATGAATGGCCGCGCCGAGCTGCACGTACCCGTCATGCTGGCGGAGGTCGTTGCGTTGCTGGCTCCGGCTCTCGAAGCACCGCCCACCGACGCGCCAGCTGAAGGCTGCGTTCTCGTCGACTGCACACTCGGCCTCGGCGGTCATGCCCACGCCCTGCTGGCTGCGTGTCCCCAAGCGCAGCTGATCGGATTGGATCGTGATCCGCAGGCGCTGGCTCTGGCGCGCGAGCGGCTGGCAGAGTTTCGTGACCGGATCACACTCGTCGAGGCGGTCTACGACCAGCTGCCGGAGGTGCTCGCAAGACTCGGCCGCCCCAAGGTGCAGGGGATTCTGCTTGACCTCGGCGTCTCCTCGCTCCAGATTGACGATTCGGAACGCGGGTTCGCCTACGCTCAAGATGCGCCGCTCGACATGCGGATGGGACGCCAGGAGCTGACAGCAGCCGAGATCCTCAATACCTATTCGAGAGCCGAGCTGTCCCGAGTCCTGCGAGCCTACGGTGAGGAGCGCTACGCCGATCAGATTGCTCGCCGGATAGTTGCCGAGCGAGAGCGTGAGCCTTTCGCCACCTCGCGCCGACTCGTCCAGCTGCTCTACGACACTGTGCCGGCAGCATCCCGCAAGACCGGTGGCCACCCTGCGAAGCGGACGTTCCAGGCCCTGCGGATCGAGGTGAACGCCGAGCTCGAATCGCTGGAGTCTGTGCTGCCGAGTGCTATCGCGGCGCTCGCACTTCATGGCCGGATCGCGGTGTTGGCCTACCACTCGCTCGAGGACAGGTTGGTCAAGCAGATCCTCGGCCTGGCCGCTCGGGATCGCGCGCCACGCGAGCTACCCGTCGTCCCGGCAGGCCTCCGGTCGGAGCTGCGGCTGTTGACCCGAGGAGCACTGCGGCCCAGCGCTGCCGAGATCGCCCGCAACCCACGCGCTGCCTCGGCCCGGCTCCGTGCGGCAGTCCGCGTCATCTGAGATGGCGGTGGCCGGGTGAGTGCGCTGTGGGCACCCCTCACTGCAAGGAGTGACAACGCCAGGACGACGGGCCGGCCCCTGCGGGCAGTGGCCCCGCCGCCCGCCCGCTTGGCTCGATTCCCCTTTCTCCTCGTGTTGATTGGGATTTTTGGGGTCGGCATGGCGGGCCTGCTCATGCTCAATACCACGTTGCAGAGCCAGGCGTTCGAGTCGCGTACGCTCAATCGGCGGGCCACCGAGCTCGCCTACGCCCAAGCCGATCTGGAGAATCAGCTCGACGCTCTCGCCGCTCCGCAGGAGCTCGCCCGTCGAGCGTCCGAGCTGGGCATGCGCCCCAATCCCTTCCCAGCCTTCCTGGTGCTGCCCAGCGGCAAGGTGGTGGGCAAGCCCCTTCCGGTGGGTGGTCACGAGGTACCCGCCCTCATTGTGAAGACACCAGCGCAGCTGGCGGCCGAGGAGGCGGCCAAGCGTGCCCGTGCTGAGGCGAAGGCCGCCGCACGCGCCGCGAAGAAGAAGGCCGCAGCAGCAGAGGCACAGAGGAAAGCGGCCCAACGGGCGGCGGCCAAGCAGAATGAGGCCACTGAGGCCTCCGGCACGAAGACCAAGAAGGGCACGGAGGGCAGGGCGCAGGGTTGATGGATGAGGAGCATCGTCCTCGGCCGCCGGCACACCCGGTGTCGTCGCGGCCACTCCGCTCCACGGCTGCCGCCGGCCATTCCCGGCCGACGGCGCCCGACCGACCGTCCACGTTGCACGCCCGTGGTGTGCGGATTCTTCGTGACGGCACGGTGCTCACTCCCCGTCCGCGGGTGCGCCAACCGCCGCCGATCCGGCCGGTACGCCGCAGGCCTCCGATGCGGCTGCCGCTGGCGGCCGCGCCTCGGCGGCTCCATGTACTGCTCATCGCCATCGCCATGGCACTTTCCCTCTGCGCGGGCCGGCTACTCCAGCTGCAGGGCTTCGATTCGTCCACCTATACCGCCGACGCTCTGACCCGCACATTGCCGCTGCTGCCGGCGCGCGGCGACATCACCGATCGGAACGGTCTCGTCCTTGCCTCAACCCAGCCAGCCGTCGCGGTGACAGCCGATCCGACTTTGACAGCTCCCCGAGCAGCGGAGTTCGCCAGCGTGCTTGCCGGGCACCTCGGCATGACGGAGGTGGAGCTCATGCCGCTGCTGACCAAGACCGGCACACGTTTTGTCTATCTCAAGAAGAAGGTGCCGGCTCTCACCTACAGCGCGCTCGCTGAGGACTTGTCGAGCCGCGACTTGCGTGGCATTTTCCGCGAGAGCGATCCCATCCGCACCTATCCCAATGGCTCGGTCGGCGGCTCGGTGGTCGGATTCGTCGGGGCAGACGGCGACGGCCTGGCCGGGCTGGAGCGTACCCTCGATGCGCAGCTGGCCGGGGTGGAAGGCAAGGAAACTTATGAGATCGCTCCGAACGGCAGCAAGATTCCGCTCGGCCGCAGGTCGATCACTCCGGCACGCAACGGCCTCAGCTTCCAGCTCACCCTCGACTCCGAGGTGCAATGGGCTGCCGAACGGCGGCTGGCCGAGCAGGTTGCCAAGAGCCGCGCCGATTCAGGGTTTGCCATCGTCTTGGACGTCAAAACAGGTCAGGTGATCGCGCTGGCTAATGCCCCCAGCTACGACTCGTCGCGGCCGCAGGCTGCAAAATCTGAGGATCGGGGCAACCGCGCGATCTCGGCCGCGTACGAACCGGGAAGTGTGCAGAAGATCTTGACAGCGGCGGCGCTGATCGACTCAGGCACGGCAAATCCATCCACGCGCGTGGTCATTCCCGTCCGCCTTGGTTCGGGAGGCGGCTCCATCAAGGATCACTTTTCGCATGGGGTGCTGCACTACACGATGCGTGGGGTGATCGCAGACTCATCCAACATCGGCACGGCATTGCTGGCCCGGCAGCTCGACAAACAGCAGCTGCACGACTATCTGGTCAGCTTTGGTCTCGGGTCGACCACCAGCGTCGAACTGCCTGGCGAATCGGCAGGCATCATCCCGAAGCCAGAGATGGCTGATGGCCAGCGCGATCAAATCGCTTTCGGGCAAGCGATCGCGGTGACGGGGATTCAGGAAGCCTCCGCCATCGCGGGCGTCGTGAATCGCGGGATCTACCACCCGCCAACACTGATCAAGAAGGCATTTGATGGGGACGGCAAAGAGGTTGGGGTGCCGCGAGAGCCGCAGCGGCGGGTCATCTCGGAGAAGAGTTCGGCACAGGTACGCGAGCTGATGCAGTCAGTCATCGACACCGTTAATGGTCAGCGGAACCTGAAGCTCGACAGGTACACCACCGGCGGCAAGACCGGCACTGCACAGCGCGTCGAGACGAGCTGCCGCTGTTATCGAGGCTACGTAACCTCATTCGTGGGTTTTGCGCCACTCGACGATCCGCAGATTCTGACGTATGTCGTCATCAGCAACCCGCGTAGCGGCGATACCGGAACGGTGACAGCGGCGCCTGCCTACCGCGACATCATGAACGTTGCCTTGCCGCGATATTCGGTCATTCCCGATGCCCGGCCGCACAAGCCGTTGCCCACTGAGTGGTGATCTGAGGGTATTGGTCCGCATGGGCCGAGGAGTCGGTAGCGTCACCAGCGTGTCTTCTGCTCTACGGGGGGCCGTGCTCCGGCCGCGCACCAGACACCAGATCGGTCTGGCCGAGCTGTTCGGGGACCGCGGCGCGGTGAGCGACCCGGTTGTCAGTGGCATCAGCATCGACTCCCGGCTGGTACGTCCCGGCGACCTCTACGTCGCGCTGTCTGGTGCGCATCATCACGGCGCTGAATTCGCGCGGCAAGCCGCGCACGCGGGGGCGGTTGCCATCCTCACCGACGCGGCTGGCCGCCGCATGGTCAACGGCGTGCCGCTTCCGGTGATCGTGGTCGACCATCCGCGGCAGGCGATGGCGGGCGTCGCCGCCACCATCTACGGTCGGCCGGCCGACGCGCTCACGATGTGTGCCGTCACCGGCACCAACGGGAAGACGACCACAACCTTCCTCCTGGAAGCGGCCCTGCGGGCGGGGGGAGTGGGCACCGGGCTGATCGGTACCGTCGGCTTCCGGCTGAACGGCGTTGCCCTCGACTGCATTCCCACGACCGTGACCACGCCGGAGTCGACCGACCTTCAGGGTCTGCTGGCCTTCCTACTCGAGGAGCGGGCGGAGACCGTGGTGATGGAGGTCTCCTCGCATGCTCTGGTGCTCGGTCGCGCGGATGCGATCACTTTTGACGTCGCAGCCTTCACCAACCTCGGCAGAGATCATCTGGATTTCCATGGCGATGTGGAGTCCTACTTCGAGGCGAAGGCATCGTTGTTCACTCCGGACCGGACCAGGCACGCGGTGATCAACGTCGACGATCCGCGAGGCCGCGAGCTGGTACGGCGCATCGCCCGTCACCCTGGGATCGGCCTCACCACTGTGAGTCTTGACGGCGACGGGGGTTGCCGAGCGTTGGCGTACCAGGTTCGACCTGATGGACGCGTCACCGTTCGGGCCGACGTGCGCGGTCGTACTGTCGAGTTCGACCTCAGACTCCCTGGTGACTTCAATATCCGCAACGCGTTGACAGCGCTGGCGATGGTTGACGCGATCGGGGGGGATCTGGAACGCGCCGCTATCGGTTTGGGCGAGGCCAATGTGTCGGGCCGGATGCAGCGGGTCGAGTTGGGCCCCAGCGCACCGCTGGTCTATGTGGACTTCGCGCATACGCCCCAGGCGATCGCTGCCGCCTTGGCGGCAGTCGGGGGGCGGCGCCGCCTTGTGGTGGTTGGTTGCGGTGGCGACCGCGATCCGCTGAAGCGAGAGCCGATGGGCGAGTCGGCTGCGCGACATGCTGATGTCGTGATCGCCACCGACGACAATCCACGGTCCGAAGACCCCACCGCCATTCGGGCACAGCTGATCAGCGGGGCGCGCGCTGCGGTGCGCCGGGACGGTCTGGCGACAGAGGTCATCGACGGCGGCGACCGGCGCTCGGCGATCCACCTCGCCTTGCAGCTGGCGGCTCCTGGTGATGTGGTCGCGATCCTCGGCAAAGGCCATGAGCTCGGTCAGGAAATCGCCGGAACGGTCCTGCCATTCAGCGATCCGGTGGTGGCAGCGGAGGAGTGGGCCGCGCTGCATCCGGATCTGCCCGGCCAGCAGGACGCGATGCCGTGATTGCAGTGACGGTCGACGAGATCGCCACGGTGCTGGGTGCCCAGCTCGCTGGTACCGGCGACCCGACTGCGGTGGTGAGTGCTCTCACAGCCGACTCCCGGGCGGTCGCGGCTGGTGCTTTGTTTGTCGCGCTGCCGGGAGAGCATGCCGATGGCCATGATTACGTTGCCGCGGCCGCAGCCGCCGGCGCGGCCGCATCGCTTACCAGGCATCCGGTGCCGGGCTCACTGTGCCTCGTCGTGGTTGACCCGCTCGTCGCACTCGGCCGGCTCTCCCGATATCTGGTCGACAGGGCAAGCGCTGCGGGCCTTCAAGTCGTCGGCATTACCGGCTCGGTCGGCAAGACCTCGACGAAGGATCTGCTGGCGCAGGTGCTCGAGCGTGCCGGTCCGACCGTGGCGGCAGAAGGCAATCTCAACAACGAACTCGGTGTGCCACTCACGGTCGGACGTATCGACGTGCAGACCAGGTTCCTCGTGGCCGAGATGGGTGCCCGAGGGATTGGCCACATCGCCTATCTCTGTGACATCGCACCACCACGGGTCGGGCTGGTGCTGAACGTCGGCCAGGCCCATGTCGGGGAGTTCGGCGGGCAGGCCGCAATCGCCCGAGCCAAAGGGGAGTTGGTGGAGGCCTTGCCAGCGGATGGTTGGGCCGTTCTGAATGCCGACGATCCGCTTGTCTGGTCGATGCGAAGGCGTACCCAGGCCCAGGTGCTGCCCTGGTCGACGATGCAGCCACTTGAGGACGGAATTTGGGCCTCCGGACTACTAGGTGATGGTCAAGGGCGGTACTCCTTCGCCCTCCATGACGGTCGAGACGGCCAATCTGAGTCTCAGGTGCAGCTCCTGCTGACGGGGCGGCATCAGGTGTCGAACGCGGTGGCGGCGGCTGCCGCGGCGGTTGCTGTCGGTGTTGAGCTGAGCCAGGTCGCGAGTGGGCTGACTACGGCAGCTTCTCGATCGCGCTGGCGGATGGAACTGCAGGATCGATCAGATGGCGTTACGGTGATCAACGATTCCTACAATGCCAACCCGGACTCGATGCGGGCAGCGCTGACCACACTGGCTGAGCTTGGCCGCACGGGCCGGCACACCTGGGCTGTGCTTGGAGACATGCTCGAGTTGGGCGAGACCGCGTCCGACGAGCACGCTGCGATCGGCCGGTTCGCGGCCCAGAGCGGGGTCGAGCACCTGGTGGCGATTGGTGAGTACGCGGTCCGGATGACGAATGCGGCTGTCGCCGCCGGCTTGCCTTCCGTGCGAGCAGTGCCCGTGACAGACAAGGCCGAGGCAGTTGCAGTCGTTACCAGTGATCTTGCGCCTGGTGACGTGGTCTTGGTCAAGGCCTCCCGGGGCTTAGCCTTGGACACCGTGGCCGACGAGATCCTTGCTGCCGTCGGACCACCGTCACACCGGGATGCCGTGTGAAGACCATCGTCTTCGCCGGCGGCCTGGCGCTGCTGGGCACTCTGCTCGGCACCCGGCTCGCAATCCTGATCCTGGTCAAGAAGGGCTACGGGCAGCTGATCCGCGATGACGGCCCCACCTCACACCACGTAAAGCGGGGAACGCCCACGATGGGTGGCCTGGTCATCATTGCCGCCGTCGTGCTCGCGTACTTCGGCAGCCATTTGATCACCTTCAGTGCCCCTTCCGCGTCGGCGTTGCTCGTGCTGTTCCTCTTCACAGGCCTGGGTGTCGTAGGGTTTCTGGACGACTACATCAAGATCAGAAAACAGCGCTCGCTCGGTTTACGGAGTAAGGCGAAGATCGCCGGCCAATCGATCGTTGCCATCCTCTTCGCGGTCGCATCACTGCAATTCCCCGACGAGCGGGGAATTACCCCGGCCTCACCTGCCATCTCGTTCCTGCGCGATATCGAATGGCTCCAATTACCACTGATCCTGGTGATCATCTGGGTGATGCTGCTGATCGCGGCCGCCAGCAATGGCGTCAACCTCACTGACGGGCTTGATGGCCTCGCCTCTGGTGCCTGCGTCATGATCTTTGGCGCCTACACGCTGGTCAACATCTGGCAGTACAACCAGTCCTGCGCGTATACCGCGTCCGCCGGGCCAAAGTGCTATGAGGTACGGGACCCCTACGACCTGGCGGTGGTCGCGGTTGCGCTCGCTGGCGCCTGCTTTGGCTTCTTATGGTGGAACGCCGAACCCGCGAAGATCTTCATGGGCGACACAGGCTCACTGTCGCTTGGCGGCGCACTCGCAGCAATGGCAATCTTTACCCGAACCGAGCTGCTCCTGGTGATCTTGGGTGGGCTGCTGGTCATTGAGGTGATGTCAGTAATCCTCCAGGTCGGCTTCTTCAAGCTGACTCGTGGTCGGCGGCTGTTCAAGATGTCGCCCATTCACCATCACTTCGAACTCCTCAACTGGGCGCAAGTGACGATCGTGATGCGCTTCTGGATCATTGCCGGGTTGTTCGTTGGTGCTGGTCTGGGCATCTTTTACGCGGAGTGGGTGGCCGGCACATGAGCCCGGCATGGCTGCCGCAGGCCGACAGCCGATCACCCTGGCCGCAGGCGCACGTGGTGGTAGCAGGCATCGGCGTTTCTGGCTTCGCGGCTGCCGATGGGCTGCTGCACTTTGGCGCCCGCGTCACGATTCTGGACGACCGGCTGGATGACCTCACATCCGACAGAGGCAAGCTGTTGGAAGTGCTCGGTGGTCTCGTCCAGCTCGGGCCGGGTTCCACCGCGACCCTTCCTGACGGTGCCGACCTGGTTATCGCCACCGGCTGGTCGGCCCGGGCGCCGCTCCTCGTCCAGGCTGCCGCGCGTGGCGTGCCCATCTGGAGCGAGGTGGAGCTGGCCTGGCGGCTCAGCAGGCCCGACAAGATCGTGCCGTGGCTCGGGATCACTGGCACCAACGGCAAAACCACGACCACACAGATGCTCGAGTCGATCCTGGCGGCGGCCGGACTGAGGACGGCCGCGGTAGGCAACATCGGGCGTCCCATCATGGAGATCGTGCTGGATCCGCAGCCGTACGACGTCCTCGCCGTCGAGCTCTCCAGTCACCAGTTGCACTGGTCCCAGTCGCTGGCCCTGCACTCGGCTGCAGTCCTCAACGTGCAGCCCGACCACCTGGATTGGCACGGCTCGTACGACGCCTACCGTGACGCCAAGGCCACGATCTACGCCGGCGTCCAAGCCAGCTGTGTCTACAACGTGGCCGACCCGATCACCGAGCAGATGGTCGAGCAGGCCGAAGTGGTCGAGGGCGCCCGAGCGATCGGTTTCACACTGGCAACCCCGGGACTGTCAATGCTCGGTGTCGTGGATGACCTCTTGGTCGATCGGGCCTTCATCGAGCAACGTCGGGACTCGGCGCTGGAGCTCGCAAAGGTAAGCGACGTCAGCCCTGCTGCACCGCACATTGTCGCCAACGCGCTGGCGGCTGCCGCCCTGGCGCGCTCGTACGGAGTGCCTGCAGCGGCGGTCCGTGAAGGGTTGCAACGGGTCAAGGTCGGCCCCCACAAGATCCAGACCGTGCTGGAACTCAATGGGATCTCCTGGGTGGATGACTCCAAGGCCACCAACCCTCACGCCGCCGATGCCGCGCTGCGCGCCTTTGACTCCGTGGTATGGATCGCCGGAGGTCAGGCCAAGGGCACTACTTTCGACGAGCTGGTCGCTGCCCATCGGAGGAGGTTGCGTGGCGCCGTGCTGATCGGGATCGACCGCAAGATCATTGCCCAAGCCCTCGCTCGACACGCCCCCGAAGTCCCCACGCAAATCATCGAGGCGGTCGACACTAGAGCAATGGCACAAGCCGTTGCGGCGGCCGCTTCCCTGGCCAGACCTGGTGATGCTGTCCTGCTCGCGCCGGGGTGCGCCAGCAAGGACATGTTCACCGACTACGCCGCACGCGGGGATGCCTTCGCTGCCGTGGTGCGTGCGCTCGCAGAGGAGTAGACGTCAGTGGCGACCCTGACCCCGCAGGGCCAGACCGCGCGCCCCGGCCACAGGGCAGGGTCGGTTCGCCACTCTCAGAACGCCCTGGCCCGGCGCCCAACCTCGACCATCGAGGTATTGCAGTGGCTCCGCTCCATGTTGGACCGGCCACTGACCAGCTATCACCTGGTGCTCGGCTCGGTAGCACTGCTGATCATCGTCGGTCTGATGATGGTGCTCTCGGCGTCCAGTGTGAATGCCTACCTCACAGTCGGTGACTCCTACTTCTATGTCAAGCGACAGCTGATCTTCCTGGGCGTAGGCCTGGTCGGCGCATTCGCGATCATGAAGATGCCGCCGTCGACACTGCGCCTGCTGAGCTGGTTCGGGGTCGCCCTTGCTGCCATTCTGTTGATCTTGACCTACACACCGCTGGGCATTTCGGTGAACGGCAACCGCAACTGGCTCTACCTCGGCTCGTCGCTGTTCTCCATCCAGCCGGCGGAGTTCGCGAAGCTGGCCATGATCGTTTGGGGAGCTGATGTGCTGGCACGCAAGTATCGCCTGCTCGACCAGCCGAAACACTTGTTGGTGCCCTTCCTGCCGGTGAGCGCCGTACTGATCTTGCTGGTGCTTTTCCAAGGCGACGCAGGAACGGCGGTGGTGATGGCGGTCATCGCTGCGGGCATGCTGTGGGTTGTGGGTGCTCCGCTGCGAGTGCTCCTGGCCTTGGCATCGGCGGGTGTGGCGGGTGTGGTCGCGATCTTTGTCACCTCGCCGGTGCGGATGCGTCGCCTTGCTGCCTTCCTAGACCCGACTCTTGATCTCTCTGGTGTCAATCATCAAGCCAACGCTGGCATGTTCGCGATTGCCTCGGGCGGCTGGTGGGGAGTCGGTCTTGGCGCCAGCCGGCAGAAGTGGGGCAGCCTCCCGGAGGCGCACACCGACTTCATCTTCGCCGTGCTCGGCGAGGAGTTCGGCCTGTTCGGGAGTCTGGTCGTCCTCGCCATGATCGGCATCTTGGGTTACGCCGGCATCCGGATCGCGACACATGCCGACGATCTGTTCGTTCGTTATGCCACCGGTGGTATCACTGTCTGGTTCATGGTGCAGGCGCTGATCAATCTGGCAGTTGTGCTGCGGCTGTTGCCGATCGCCGGCGTTCCGCTACCGCTGGTGTCCTATGGGGGATCGGCGCTGGTTGCCAATCTGCTGGCGGTCGGCGTCCTGCTGGCGTGCGCTCGCCGGGACCCCGAAGCCCGCAAGCTCCTGGCCAGGAAGGCTATGCGGCCCCAGCCCCGGATGACGACGGTGGTCGGCTCGCGGACCAGGCAGGGCAACAGCCGCTCATGAACCAATCGGCCGCACATTCGGGCTCCGTCGTACTCGCCGGTGGCGGAACGGCCGGGCACACGTCGCCGCTGATCGCCACCGGCCTCGAGCTACTCCGGCTGAGCCCTGGCCTGGCGCTGACGGCACTCGGCACCGCTCGCGGGCTGGAGACAACTGTCGTCCCGGCAGCCGGACTGGAACTCGAGCTGATCCCTCCGGTACCGATGCCGCGCCGAGTCGGAAAGGATCTGGTGCTTGTCGGACCGCGCCTTCTTCAGGCGGTGCAGGCGACCGTACGACTGCTGCGGAGCACCCAGGCTGACGTCGTGCTCGGTTTTGGTGGATATGTCTCCACCCCGGCATACCTCGCCGCTCGACGGCTGGGGTTGCCCATCGTGATCCATGAACAAAACGTGTTGCCTGGTCTTGCAAACAAGCTCGCGGCCCGACTGACCAGCCACGTCTACACCTCATTCCCGCAGACCCCGCTGCCACATGCGGACTGCATCGGCCTGCCGATGCGGCGGGCCATCACCGACCTGGACCGAGTCGCCCTGCAGCGCGAGGCACGCATCGGCTTCGGGTTGCACGCTGAGCTGCCCACACTGCTGGTCAGTGGAGGGTCACAAGGTGCCTTGCAGATCAACACCGCTGTGGCAGGCGCCTGGCCGGAGGTGCTGGCCCACGGGATCCAGGTACTGCACGTATTGGGGCCGAACAACCTCACTGCTGACATCGTGCGGAGCGTCGACGAGCAGACCCGGGCCGTCTACCAGCCGCTGGCGTACGTGGAGCGGATGGAGCGGGCGTACGGCGCGGCCGACTTGATGCTGGCTCGAAGTGGTGCCGGCACCGTGCTGGAGACCGCCGCCGTTGGGCTCCCGGCCGTGTTCGTGCCCTATCCGCATGGAAACGGCGAACAGGCCCGCAACGCAGAGCTGGTGGTCAACGCAGGTGGCGGCATCATGCTGGCCGACAGCAACTGCACATCCGCTTGGGTCGCAAAGGAGATTCCAGCTCTGTTCGCGCACCCAGACCGGCTGGCCGGAATGAGAAATGCGCTTGCCGGCGTTGCTCGCCTCGATGCGGCTACCGTGTTGGCGTCGCGAGTTCTGGAGGTGATCCGCTGATGGGTCTGATCACTCCCGTCGAGTTGCCGAGTCTGGACCAGCTTGGAGGGGTGCACTTCATAGCCATTGGCGGCTCGGGTATGAACGGGATCGCCTCGATGATGCTGGCCCACGGCATCCGGGTCAGCGGCAGCGACCGTCAGGACTCGAAATACCTTCGCTCCCTGGAAGCGCAAGGCGCACGTGTCTACGTCGGGCATCGCGCCGAGCAGCTCGGTGATGCCACCACAGTGGTGGTGTCCTCGGCGATCCGGGAGGACAACCCCGAGCTGGTGGCGGCGCGAGGGCGCGGCCTGCGGGTGCTGCATCGCAGTGCTGCGTTGGGTTCGCTGATGCTGGGCCGCCGTGGCATTGCAGTCGCGGGAACTCACGGCAAGACCACAACCACAGCGATGATCGCGCATGTGCTCGTCGGCTGCGGATTGGATCCATCCTTCGTGATTGGAGGTGCACTCACCGGCACCGCGACCGGCGGGCATCTCGGTAGTGGCGACGCCATGGTCGTCGAGGCCGACGAGAGTGACGGCTCGTTCTTGCAGTACCCGTGCGAGGTGGCGGTGGTGACCAACATCGATCCTGATCACCTCAGCAACTGGGGGAGTGCAGACAACTACGCCGATGGGTTCCTGCGCTTCGCAACGGCCGATTCGGTGCGGCTACTGGTGACCAGTGCCGACGATCCAGGCGCTGTCGCGTTGACGAGGAGGGTACGGCAGCGGATCGCAGCCGGGTCGCCGGGGCCGGAGATCATGACCTTCGGCACGTCGGATGAGGCCGACGTACAGATCAATGGCATTCGTCTCGCCGGCACCGGATCGACCTTTGAGCTCAGGTGGTCAGATCACGCTGGCCGAGTGGAGCTTGCGGTGCCCGGGCACTACAACGTGTTGAACGCCGCGGCGGCGTACGCGGTGGCCATCTGGCTGGGCGTCGACGAAGGGGACGTGCGGCGCCAGTTGACCACCTACCAGGGCACGTACCGGCGGTTCCAGCTGATTGGTGCTCCCAACAACATCCGCGTCTACGACGACTACGCTCACCACCCCACCGAGGTGCTGAACACGTTGATCGCTGCTCGCACCGGTGTCGGTACTGGACGCGTCGTGGTCTGCTTTCAACCTCACCTCTACACCCGCACCCGAGACTTCTGGCGCGAGCTCGGGCACGCCTTGGAGCAGGCCGATGAGGCGATCGTGATGGATGTCTGCGGCGACCGCGAGGATCCCATTCCCGGAATCGACGGGGCCATGGTGGCCAACGCGGTGGCTCCAGGCACCGCGCACGTCACTTACCAGCCGGTCTGGGACGAGGCGGCGCCAACTGTGGCGAGGATCGCTCGTCCCGGCGACCTGGTGATCACAGTCGGCTGTGGTGATGTCACGAAGGTCGCGCCCAAGATCGTGGACGAGATTCAGCGCCTCACTGAGGCGGTGCGGTGACCGCGACGGCTACGGTGCGCCGGAGTACCACGCGGACGTCGCCCTCGCCGCGCACCCGTCGAGCCCGGAAGCGCCGATCGAGACGCCGCAAGGCCCTGGCATTCATCGTGATCGTGCTGGTGCTGGCGCTCCTCGGCGGCAGTCTGTGGAGCGTGTACTTCTCCACGATGCTTGTCACGAAGCGGGTGAACGTGGTCGGCACTCATGACCTGACGCGCGCGCAGGTGAGCTTTGCGGCGCAGGTTCCCCTCGGGGTTCCGCTGGCTCGTCAGGATCTGGACGCGATCAGCAAGCGGACGACGACTCTGCCGGCAATCGCGACAGCCACCGTGACCCGCAACTGGCCGAGCACAATCACGGTTGCCGTCGTCGAGCGCCGGCCGGTACTCGCGGTGCAGCAGTCCGGGGGCTATGTCTTGGTCGACAAGTCCGGTGTCGCATACCAGACGCGGCACGTGCTGCCGCCCGAGGTTCTGCTCGCTGTGGTCAATCCCGGAGATGTTCCGCTACTCAGCGAGATGGCCACCGTTGCGGCTGCCATGCCGAGCAAGCTGCGCGGAATGGTCGATCGAATGACGGCCGGCAACCGCGACAGCATCACGCTGGTCCTGGAGTCCGGACACACGGTGACCTGGGGGAACTCAACGGATTCGGTGCTGAAAGCCCAGGTCGTCACGGCGCTGCTCAAGCAGCAGCCGAAGTCCTCCATCGACGTGTCAAGCGCCCATAATCCAGCAATTCGATAGGCGCGTTTAGGCTGCTCGCGTCGTTGACTCGCTGCGCTGCGCGCGTGAAGCCGCCTTGTTCGGTCGTCGCAGCAGACGGCTGAACGTGGCTCGTTTCGGCGTCTGACACCCTCGCCAGCCATCGTGAGACGGGAAACGCAGATCGAGAGGCTGTGGCGATCGCAGAAACCGAGTGTCCGCTCGCTCCTCCTCCACGGTGACGTGCGAAACGCAACGCTCCCAGCTTCAAGGTCTACTTGACCTATAGCAATTCGATATTTTGCTGATCTTGGCGTGTCACCGCGCCATCGTCGAAGACCATCTCGTAGCCTCATTTCAGACCGCGCCGCTTCCCACCGTGGGCAACTTAACCGTTGACTTCAGGTCGAGACTTGGTGCGCCCACCCCGTCCGCAAACATGAAGGAAGAGGCGGAATCGTGGTTTCTGCATCACAGAACTATTTGGCGATCATCAAAGTCGTGGGCGTCGGCGGCGGCGGCGTCAACGCCGTCAATCGGATGATCGAAGCGGGGCTTCGCGGGGTCGAGTTCATCGCAGTGAACACTGACGCTCAGGCGTTGCTGATGAGCGATGCCGACGTCAAATTGGACATCGGCCGGGATCTCACCCGCGGGCTAGGTGCCGGCGCCGATCCGGACAAGGGCCGCCAGGCGGCCGAGGATCACGCGCAAGATATAGAGGACGCGCTCAAGGGCGCCGACATGGTGTTCGTGACTGCAGGCGAGGGCGGCGGTACCGGCACCGGCGGCGCGCCAGTGGTAGCCCGCATCGCCCGCGCACTCGGTGCTCTCACCATCGGGGTGGTCACCCGACCGTTCTCCTTCGAGGGCAAGCGTCGCGCCGCGCAGGCCGAGCAGGGGATCGCCAACCTCCGCGAGGAGGTCGATACCTTGATCGTGATCCCCAACGACAAGCTGCTCCAAATGATCGATCACCAGATCGCGATCCTGGATGCGTTCAAGCAGGCCGACCAGGTGCTGATGCAAGGCGTCTCAGGTATCACCGACTTGATCACCACTCCCGGCCTGATCAATCTCGACTTCGCCGACGTGAAGTCCATCATGTCGAACGCCGGCTCAGCGCTGATGGGCATCGGGTCGGCCCGGGGCGAGGACCGCGCCCGTGCGGCCGCGGAGACAGCCGTGTCGTCGCCATTGCTCGAGGCCAGCATCGAGGGCGCCCACGGCGTCCTCCTCTCCATCGCCGGTGGCTCGGATCTCGGCTTGTTCGAGGTCTCGGCTGCCGCCAACCTGATCCAGGGGTCGGCGCACGAGGAGGCGAACATCATCTTCGGGACCGTCATCGATGACGCGCTCGGCGACGAGGTTCGGGTCACCGTGATTGCTGCAGGTTTTGAGGGAGGTCAGCCGCCGCGCCGCCAGCCAGGAATCAGCCGAGCTGCCGACCTGCGTAACCACCAGGCGCGATCGACTCCGACGCCTCCCGAGCCGACGCCAGTGATGGTGGCAGCGAACAACTCGCTGAACCATGGGACGACGCCAACTGAGAGCCATCCGCCGGCTCCGGCACCACGTGCCCCGACGCCGGTGACGGTGCCGAGGGGTCGGGTATTCGACGATGAGCTCGACATCCCTGACTTCCTCAAGTGACGCGTGTCGGGCCCGATCATCAAGATGCCGGGACGGTAATCTCGGCAACAAATAGACGCGCTCACTGCGGAGCAGGTGTGTCACAGATTCGAGGCGGATGAGATGGCGGAACGACTGAAGCGCGCAGCAGCCTGGCTGGGCCTGGTCACCGACGATCGGTACGCGGACTATGACGACGCCGCCGACCTCGAGGACGTGACCGAAGATGACAGCACGGACGAGCCGCTCAGCACATCAGACAGGCCCGCAACGGTGACTCCTCTCGAAAGCCGGCGTACGGCCACCGTGGCAGTGGCCGCCAGCACGACTCTCGCTTCTCACCCACGGACGGACGATGTGTCCCGGATCATCACTGTTCATCCCCGTACGTATAACGAGGCTCGCATGGTTGGTGAGCACTTCCGCGACGGCGTGCCGGTCATCATGAACCTGACCGACATGGAGGATGTCGACGCCAAGCGGCTCGTCGACTTCGCCGCTGGTCTCATCTTTGGTCTGCGTGGCAGTATCGAACGCGTCACCAGCAAGGTGTTCCTGCTCTCGCCGCACGACGTCACCGTGGCGGCGGAGGACAAGGAGCGGATTGCGGGCGGGTTCTTCAACCAGAGCTAGCTGAGGACTCCTGCCCGACTAGTCTGTGTGCCTAGGCTGGTGTCACGCGTAATAGACCGAAGCAAACAGACAGGCCTCAACCGTGGTTGTCGTGGGACTCATCATTAACTGGATCCTGTGGATCTTCCTACTGATCCTCTTCGCGCGGATGATCTTGTCCTGGGTCCCGGTGCTCGTCCGTGACTGGGAGCCAAGGGGACCGATGCTGGTCGTCGCTGAGATCATCTACTCCATTACCGACCCGCCGCTCCGGCTGCTCCGCAAGGTGCTCAAGCCGGTCAGGGTCGGCAACATGATGCTCGATTTGGCCTTCATCGGCCTCGCGATCCTGGTCAGCATCTTGATGCAGATCAACCGCAGTGTGTTCTTCTGAATTTGTCCGGAATCCGGCTCTAGCGACTTCATTGGCTCGGCTGTGCACCCAGACCAAATTGGGTACGGTAGGCCCGGTGAGGCGCCGGCCCCACCCGAAAGTCCCACCTAGATACCGAGGTGCACGATGACCCTTACGCTCGACGATGTTCGCAATAAGCGGTTCCGGATGGCCCGCAAGTCTGGCTACGAGGTCTTGGAAGTTGACGAGTTCGTCGACGAGGTCGAGGAAAGCTTCGCGCAGCTCCTTGAGGAGAACCAGAACCTGAAGAAGCAGGTTCAGGCCCTCAAGGCCGCACCTCCGGTCGCTGCTCCGGCTCCTCATACGATGGCACCGCCTCCGCCACCTCAGCCACCGGCACCCCGGCAGCCCGCTCCGCCGCTACAACCGGCGTCTGGCACCATCGTGGTGACGACCGGGAAGGAAGCCAGCGCGGCCGTCGTACGCCTCGTCGAGATGTCGACCGAGCAGGCCGAGCGTCTCGTGGTGGAGGCTACGGAGGACGCCAACCGGATCCGGGAGGAAGCCAACCGAACCGCACACCAGCTCACGACGGATGCTCGAACGCGAGCCGAGCGTGTCGAGTCGGAGGCTCGGGTCAATGCGGAGCGGCTTCAGGCTGATGCGCTCAGCCGCGCCGAGAAGCTCGATCGGGAGATTGAAGGTCGTCGCGGTGAGATGTTCGGTGATCTGGAGAGGCAGCGCGACAACCTCACCGCAGCGGTTGGGGCGCTTCGTAGCTTCGAAGCGGCGTACCGTACCAACCTCGCCACTCATCTGCGTCGTCAAATCGAGACACTGGAGACCGGTCGAGCGGAGCCGGTCGACGTGCCCGAGGTGATACACGAGCTCAAGTCGACCGAGAACAATGCAAACGGGACTGCTCAGCAGGGTGAGCCTCAGCGAGAAGACGCTGCAAGTTTCAGCGGAGGTAATTCACCAAGCAACACCCCGCGCCTCGACGCTCTTCTGGGAGACCAGCGCTAGTCACGCAAGCAAGAACGCGACAGGGCCCGCTTCGGCGGGCCCTGTCGCGTTATGGCCGAGCGGCGAGCGGTTCGTTCGCGCGCCGCCGTGTTGAGGAGGCGCGAGCAGCTCGAATACCTTGCACCGTTGGAAATTCAGCGAGAAATCAGCGCGGGTCGTTGAAGAAAGTGCTTTTGCGGCCTACTGTCTCTGCGTCACTTAACCGTCCAGCCGGGGCTGACCAAGAAATGGGGAACCCATGACCACCGCTAAATCCAGAGCTGCGGCCACCCCCGCAGCCGAGAACGGCGGTCGCACCACCACGAGTCGTAAGGCCTCGACAAAGGCCGCACCAACGGTGCATGCAGTGCCTGTGGAACATCAAGACAAGCCCGCCAAACCGATGAATCCCAAGTCGTTGCCAGTCCGCCCGGGCGAGGCTCCCTGGACAAAAGCCGAGCTCAACGAGGTCAAGCAGGCCCTGACCGAAGACATCGCCCGCTTCCAGAGTCAGATCGAGATTTCCACCGCCGAACTGGTGGGTCTGCTCCGTGACGGCAGTGAGGGCGCCGGACGTGATCCGGCTGACGTCGGTTCCGCCAACTTCGAGCGCGACGCTGAGATGTCGTTGGCCAACAATGCCCGCGAGATGCTTGAGCAGTCCCGCCTCGCGTTGCGGCACATCGAGCTCGGCACCTACGGCAGCTGCGACAACTGCGGGCAGCCGATCGGCAAGGGCCGGTTGCAGGTATTCCCCCGCGCCACCTTGTGTGTCACGTGCAAGCAGCGCGAGGAACGGCGATAAGTCCAGTCGGCGGCGCTCGCCCAATCGAACGGCGACGATGGCACCTCCTTGTCGCTGCCGTCGCTCTTGCTGGGCTGGCAGCTGACCTCGTTACCAAGATCATCGCGGTGACCCAGCTGGAGCCGCTTGCTCCGGTGCGGTTGATGGGTGGGCTGCTCACGCTCCGGCTCATTCGGAATCCCGGTGCTGCCTTCAGCCAGGGTCAGCGCTTTACCTACGTGTTCGCGATCGCAGGTATAGCGGTCCTTTGCTTCGTGATCATCAAGTTGGTACCGCGCATCGGCCATCCTGCCTGGGCGGTGGCCATCGGGCTGTTGTGTGCTGGTGTCGCGGGGAACCTGACCGACCGGTTGTTCCGTCCCCCAGGGGTGCTCCGCGGCCACGTGATCGACTTTCTCGAGTTGCCGTACTGGCCGATCTTCAACGTCGCAGACATGTGCATCACAGCAGCCGCCATCATGATCATGTACCTGTCCGTGGTGAAGGGAATTGCCATCAATGGCGAGCGCCACGTCCGGTCAGGGCGGCGCAGTTCAGGGGACGACGGTGATCATGAACGGGACACGATCGCTCGTGGCTGAGCGAAAAGTGCTGCTTGTTCCAGATGGATTGAGTGGCGAGCGGGTTGATGCTGCCGTGGCGCGCATGCTCGGGCTTCCGCGGAGCAGGGTCGCGGAGTTGATTGGGGCCGGGCGCGTGCTGCTGGACGGTGCCACGATCGACAAGTCCGATCGCGTCAGCGTCGGGTCGATGCTCGAGGTGGAGCTCGCCGACCATCCGCGGCTTGCCGAAGTGCGCCCTCAGCAGGTGGAAGGTGTCGCCATCGTGCACGACGACGACGACATCGTTGTGGTCGACAAGCCTGTCGGCGTCGCGGCTCACCCGAGCCTGGGCTGGACCGGACCCGACGTCCTCAGCCATCTCGCCGGCGCCGGCTTCCGGATCTCGACGTCGGGAGTTCCTGAGCGGCGCGGCATCGTGCAACGGCTGGACGTCGGCACCTCCGGTTTGATGGTGGTCGCCAAGAGCGAGCGCGCGTACACGATCTTGAAACGAGCATTCCGGTCGCGAAGCGTCGACAAGATCTACCACGCCCTGGTGCAAGGCCATCCGGACCCATTCACCGGCACGATCGAGGCTCCGATCGCGCGGCACCCTGGTGCCGACTACAAGATGGCGGTGATGCATGGGGGCCGGCACAGTGTCACGCACTACACCACCCTGGAAGCTTTCGTTGCGGCGACCTTGCTCGAGATCAAGCTGGAAACCGGCCGGACGCATCAGATCCGCGTTCACATGGCCGCGATTCGGCATCCTTGCGTCGGCGATCCGACCTATGGGGCCGATCCGGTCCTCGCTGCCAAGCTCGGCCTGGAACGGCAGTGGTTGCACGCGGTCCGCCTCGGTTTCCTGCACCCAACATCAGGGGAACTGATGCAGTTCGAGTCCCCGTACCCGCCTGATCTTGAGCATGCCCTGGAGGTAGTCAGCGGCTGGTAGGACCAGTGCTTGATCGCGTCTCCCGCCGCCCGCACAACTTCGCTAGGGTCAACTGCGTGCGTAGAGCCAAGATTGTGTGCACGCTCGGGCCGGCCTCCTCGACTCCTGAGCGTCTGTCGGAACTAGTCGCCGCAGGAATGGATGTCGCCCGGCTCAACATGAGTCATGGCGACTATGCCGACCACTTGAGGAACCTGCGCAGCGTCCGGGAGGCGGCGGAAAGCGCCGGGCGCCCGGTCGGTGTGCTGGCCGACCTTCAGGGCCCAAAGATCCGGCTCGGCCGGTTCGCCAATGGCAAGGAAAAACTGCACGTCGGCGCTGAGTTCGCGATCACCATCGAGGACATCGAGGGCACGGTCGAGCGTTGCTCCACGACCTACAAAGGCCTTCCCGGAGATGTCCGTCCGGGAGACCTGATCTTGATCGACGACGGCCGGATCGCCTTGCGCGCAATAGAGATCACCGACACCGACGTGATCACCGAGGTGACAGTCGGCGGACCAGTCAGCAACAACAAAGGGATCAACCTCCCCGGCGTCGGTGTCAGCGTCCCGGCGATGAGTGAGAAGGACACCGAAGACCTGCGCTGGGCCCTTCGCAACGGCGTCGACATGGTGGCCCTGTCTTTTGTCCGCTCCGCCGAGGACGTCAAGCCTGTCCACGAGATCATGGACGCTGAAGGTCGCCGGATCCCGGTGATCGCCAAGATGGAAAAGCCCCAGGCGGTTGAGAACCTGAGGGAGATCATCGACGCCTTCGACGCATTCATGGTCGCGCGCGGCGATCTTGGTGTAGAGCTGCCGCTGGAAGAGGTGCCCCTGGTCCAGAAGAAGGATTGTCACTGCTGCGCGGCGCTGGGCGAAGCCGGTGATCGTGGCGACTCAGATGCTGGAGTCAATGATTTCCTCGCCCCGTCCGACGCGTGCTGAGGCCTCCGACGTCGCAAATGCGATCCTCGATGGCGCCGACGCGGTGATGCTGTCGGGAGAGACAAGCGTCGGCGAGTACCCGGTCCTGACCGTGCAGACCATGGCACGAATCGTCGAGAACACCGAGGCCCACGGCATGGACCAGATGCACGGCATCGACTGGGATCCGCATACCACCAGCGGCGTGATCACCAAGGCGGCCGAAGAGGTCGCCCAGCGAATCGGCGCCAAGTTCTTGGTGACGTTTACGACCTCCGGCGACTCGGCCCGCCGCTTGACTCGACTTCGCTCGGCCATCCCGGTACTGGCATTCACCCCGTACGAGGAAACGCGCGCCGCACTGACCCTGACCTGGGGCGTCGAGACGTTCCTGGCCCCCATGGTCGGCCACACCGACGAGATGATCCGCGAGGTCGACAAGGCCCTGACCGAAAGCGGACGTATCGC
>CAVUTQ010000029.1:0-123197 GCA_963744455.1 uncultured Actinomycetota bacterium
CGCGACGCTGAGCGTAAACATCGGTGCCGAGAGTCACGATCCACGAGGTGGCGACCGGTAGGACTGTGCTATGCGGTTGTCGGCCAATGGTCCTTGGAGCTGAGATTCAGCAAGATATGCCGCGGGTCGTCGCTGGGTCGCCCTTCATCAACATCACCGGGAAGGAGGACAGAAACCGATGAACCACTCGTTGCGTGACACGGGTATGCCCATCGTCGCGGTGACCACGCGCGAGGCGAGGAGCGGCAAGCTCCGGAAGAACCCGGTGATGCGGGTTACCGACGGCAGCGCGTATGCCGTCGTCGCCTCCAAGAGCGGCTCGGACGAACACCGCGCGTCCAAATCCCGCCGCCACCGCCAGCTGACAAGGACAAACGCCAGTGCTGCCACGAGGCAGACCGGGTTTTCGTCGCTAGTCCCAATCCAGTCTCAATTCGACTCCGAAGCGGGCCCGTTCTCGGCCCACAGGAAGCCGTTCAGCCGGCTAGCGATGTCGTTGCGAAATCGGCGCGTAGCTCAGAGATCGGCCAGGGCCTCGCGGGCGGCGCGGCGACCGGCCTCGACGGCGCCCTCCATGTAGCCGCTCCAGGCATTCGCCGTCTCGGTCGCGGCCCACTTGATCGGACCGATCGGCTTGCTGAGCGCCTCCCCGAAGTGGATCAGGCCGCACGGTCCGGTGTTGGCGTTGTAGCACCCGCGGGTCCACTGGCGGTCGGCCCAACCACCCTCGACGATCAGGCTCGGCTTGGCGGCGCGCGGCCCGAAGTGGCGGCCGAGCTCCGCGCGGAGGGCCTCCGCCCGTTGCGCGGCCGGCCATCGGCCCGCCACTCGAGCCGACTCACCCTCCAGAAACGCGAGGATGATGCCTGGGCCGCCGGTTTCGTCCGGCATGCAGCTGTCGTTCGACATCCGTGCCGGGCCCACTTCCGAGATGAGCTGGGCGTTCAGGCCTTCGGCCCGCCAGAAGGGTTCTTCGTACAGCACGAACATCTTGTGCGCGGACGCCTGCGGCATCCGCTGGGTCAGCTGATCGCGTATCCCGGGCAGCGGAGGGTCGTACATGATCCGGCCGGCGAGCGTTGGCGCCAGAGCCACGACGACCTGCCGGCCGGTGGCGGTCAGTCCTCCTCGGCACGTGACCGTGACCCGGTCATCGGAATAATCGATGGTCAGCACCGGTGAGTTCAGCACGATCCGATCGCCGAGGGTGGCGGCCAGCCGGAGCGGAATCAGCGAGGTGCCGCCGACGAAGCGCTTGGTCTGGGCTCCGCCCTCGGACTCTGCAAGCAGATCGGCGGTCACCCCGCAGACGGCCACGTTCTCCAGCAGGCACAGCAGTGAGACCTCGACCGTCGGCATCGCCAAGATCCCGACCGTGCAGATCTCGAGCAGAGTGCGCGCGACGGGGGACAGGCCCTGGCTGTCGTACCACTGGCCGACGGTGATGCGATCCCACTCGTCGGCTCGGGGCGCGGTCCACGGAGCCTCGACGGGCACGGTGTCGGCCATCCGATCCAGCTCACGGAGCACCCGTTCGAGGCCGGTCAGCTCGGCAGCGTACTTGGCGTGGAAGGCGTCGCCGCGCAGCACCTCCCCGGCGAACTCGTACATGGTCTCGCCGTCCTCGAACTGGTCGTAGATCTTGACGCCGAGCTCCTCGGCGAGAGCCTCCATCCGGTGGTGGGTGTCGCCGATCCATTGCGCCCCCAGCTCGAGCGGGACACCATCCACCTCCTCGGTCAGGATTCGTCCGCCGATCCGCTCGTCAGCCTCCAGGACGAGCGGCTCCCGTCCGGCGTCGAGAACCTCACGGGCCGCGACGAGCCCCGACAGTCCTGCGCCGACGATGATCACATCAGCTTCGCGTGCCATCCTGCCTCCTGACTGTGTCGCTCGGTTGCCGCATGTCGTCGTATCGGGTTCGTCGCGGTGCTGCACAGGCGCAGCCCACTAGGATTCGAAACCCAGTCCCATCCTGTCGAGGGTGCGCAGCCACAGGTTTCGGTTCCCTCCGTTACGGTCGGCATGATCGATCGACCATCGGGTCAGCTGGATCCCGCCGTAGCGGAAGGGCTCGGGTGGGAAGGGGATCGGCTTGGTTCGCACCATGGTCAGCCTCGTGCGCTCGTTGTCAGCGCCGTCCAGAAGGTCGAGCATGACTCGGGCCCCGAACCGGCTGGCGCCGACGCCGAGGCCGGTGTAACCGACGGCATAGGCCAGTCGGCCCCGGTACGCACGGCCCCAGAACGTCGTGAACCTGCTGCAGGTGTCGATGACTCCGCCCCATCGGTGAGTGAAACGCAGTCCCTCGAGCTGAGGGAACGTGGTGAAGAACTGCTCAGCCAGTGCGGCGTGTGTGGCCAGCCGCTGATCCTGCTCGGCACGGATCCGGTTGCCGAAGTGGTAGATGACGTCGTATCCGCCCCACAGGATCCGGTTGTCGGCCGTGAGCCGGTAATAGTGGAACTGATTGCCGAGATCAGCTAGGCCCTGCCGGCCCTCCCAGCCGACGGCGTCCTGCTGCTCCGGCGAGAGGGGTTCGGTGACCAGGACATAGTCGTAGACCGGCACGATGTAGTTGCCGAGCCGACGCAGCAGATTGGTGAAGGCGTTCGTGGCCAGCGCTACCTGCCGTCCCCGGATCGAGCCGAACGGGCAGCGCAGCGCCAGACCGGCGCCGTCGGAGGTGATCTTGGTGACCTCAGTGTGTTCGTAGATCCGCACACCGAGGTCGAGGCACGCTTGCCGCAGACCCCAGGCCAGCTTGGCCGGGTGGACCAGCGCCACGCCATCGGCGTCGTAGCGACTCGCGAGGTAGGTCGGCGAGTGCACCAGCGCCTGGGTCTCCTCGCGGTCCAGCAGGACCGGTTCGGTGCCGTGCTCCGCGAGCAGCCGGGCGAACTCTGTCAGCTCGCCCACTTGCCAGTCTTCCACCGCGATGTCCAGTTCTCCGGTGCGTTCGAACTCGGCGTCGATTCCGTGTCTGGTGATGGTGGCTTCGATGCCGTCGAGGTTCTCCCGGCCGAGCCGTTCGAGCGTGTCGAACTCGTCGGGGAACCGGGCCAAGCCGTTGGCTTCGCCGTGGGTCAGGCTGCTGGCACAGAAGCCGCCGTTGCGGCCCGACGCCGCCCAGCCGATGGTCGCCGCTTCGACCAGGACGACGTCGCGGCCGGGATCTGCCTCCTTGGCCTGCAGTGCGGTCCACAGACCGGTGTAACCGCCGCCGACGACGACCAGATCGGCGTCGTACCGCACCGACCAGCGAGGGCGACGCAGGCGGTGCTGCTGGGTCGTCGAGCCAGAACACGGAGGGTTCGGCCTCGGCCAACGACCGCATCGACCGTGGCGTCCAGCTCGGTTCGCTCCCACGTGCCTTCGGGTGTCGACCGCGGCGTGCGGGCATGCCGTCACCCTATCTTTGGCAGATTTTTCTGGTAATTGGCCTTAGCCTTCGTCGTAACGGCGGCGGGCGCCGTGACTGCAGAGAAACGAGCCGCGATGAGTCATGCTGGCCATGAGGTACCTGCTGCACACGACCTAGCCGAGCACAAGGGGCTCAACGAGGGCGCGCTGACGTTCTTCGGCACGCTGATGATCGGCCTCGCCTCGGTGGCACCGGCCTACTCCTTGGCGGCCACGCTGGGTTATGTCGTGATCGAGGACGGCACGCTGGCCCCCGTGGCGGTGCTGCTCGGCTTCATCCCGATGCTGCTCACCGCCTTCGCCTACCGTGAGCTGAACAAGGTCATCCCGGACTGCGGCACCACCTTCACCTGGGTGACGAAGGCATTCGGACCGGGGATCGGCTGGTTCAGCGGGTACGTGCTGACGATCGCCGGGATCATCGTGCTAGCGAACCTGGCCCAGGTCGCGGCCCAGTACACCTTCCTGCTTTTAGGCGCCGACTCGCTCGCGGAGAACACGTTTTGGGTGACGGTGCTGGGGGTCGTGTTCATCGCGGTCATGGCCTGGGTTTCCTACCGCGGCATCCAGATCGCCCACTGGCTGCAGAACGTGCTCGTGGGCATCCAGTACCTCGCACTGGGCGTCCTCGTGGTGGTGGCCTTCATCGCTATCGCCGGCCCGAACCGGCCGGACACTGCAATCCCGATCGAGGCTTCCTGGTTCAATCCGTTGGGCTTCTTCGCCGAGGACGGTGGCGGGTTCGCGGCGCTGACCGAGGGCATGCTGCTGATGGTCTTCATCTACTGGGGTTGGGACACGATCCTGTCTGTGAACGAGGAGACGCAGGAACGGGAGAAGACCCCAGGACGCGCAGCTGTCGCCGCGACGCTCATCCTGGTGGCGACGTACCTGCTCACCACCGTGGCGGCGATCTCGTACGCCGGGGTCGGGACCGAAGGCATCGGGCTGGGCAACGAGGACAACGCAGGCGACGTGTTCCAGGCGATCAGCGAGCCGGTGCTCGGAGATTGGAGCTGGATCGTGCTAGTGGCCGTCCTGGTGTCGGCGGTCGCGTCTACCCAGACGACGATCCTCCCGGCGGCACGTGGCACGCTCGCTATGGGCGTCTACCGGGCGCTCCCGAGGCAGTTCTCGACGATGCATCCCAGGTTCAAGACGCCGACCGTCTCGACGCTGTTCATCGGTGGGGTCGCGATCGTGATCTACGTTCTGCTCAGCCTGCTGGGGGAGAATGCGTACGGCGACGTGCTGCTGGCCATCGGTCTGCAGATCTCCTTCTACTACGGCATAACTGCCTTCGCGTGCGTCTGGTACTTCCGCAAGGACATCGCCCACGGTGGCAGAGACCTGTGGATCAAGGGGATCCTGCCCCTGCTGGGCGGACTGATCCTGCTGTTCGCGTTCGTGAAGAGCGCGATCGACATGTGGTCGCCCGACTACGGCTACCTGGGCGGCTGGACAGTGCCGGGGACCAGCGTGGAGATCGGCAGCGTGTTCCTGCTCGGCATCGGCTCGATCGTCCTCGGCCTGCCGATCATGTTCTTGATCGCCCGCCGCAGCGAGCAGAAGCCGTTCTTCCGCGGCGAGTCGCTGCACCACGACACGCCGGTTCTCGTGCCCGACTAGCCAGCCGCGGGCGTGCGCGGCCGGCCGCATAGCCTGGCTACATGCCGCTGAGCGGCGAGTACGAGCTGAGCCCGCAGGCAGTGGTGCGCGGCCAGGTCGAGACATATGAACGGACCGGTGATCGCTCCAGTACGGAATCCAGAGCCTCCTCTAAGGTGAGCTCGGGGACGCCAGACCGGTCCAGCCTCGCCCCACAGACGACCCTCGGATGGACGCGTGATCAATTGGGCGATTGCCAACAGCAGCTTCATATCAGCGGCTGAAGTGTCTAAACAGACCGACGAAAGCCCGGGAATCTAGCCGACCGTAACTAGGCTATCGACGTGAGCGACCAGGGATCCGTTCAGGATGTCAATGCGGGGGCCGGGCCTCGGCGACGTATGCACGGCTCAACGTGCGCCGGACTGTGGGTGACCGGAATCGGCAAGGACGGGAACCCGCGTGAGGTTACCTGTATCACGTGGTCGACAACCAGGACACGATGCGCGAGTACGGGGCTCAGTGCGTGGTCTGGCAGACGGCGATCAATCCCGTCGTCGCTCTGGAGCTGCTCGCAGCCGGGACCTGGTCGGGTGCCGGCGTACTCGGACCGGAAGCCTTCGACGCCATGCCGTTCCTGGACCTACTCGCCGGTGACTACGCCTCACCCTGGGGAATCACCGAGATGTCGGGATCTCAGCGGCCTCTAGTCGGCTAAGACGCTCGCAGGTGCGAGAGTTGGCGCATGCCCACAGTCAATCTCTCTCGGATGAGCCAGCATCACTTCGAGGCCATGAACTCCCGCGGCGGCACACTGTCGTTCGGGAGAAAGCAGGCCGGTGAGTTCACCCCTGTCGAGTTGCTGCTTGCCGCCATCGCCGGATGCACAGCTATGGACGTCGACGCCATCACGGTCAAGCGGTCCGAACCCATTCGCTTCCACGTCAGCTGTTCCGGCCACAGCACGAAGAGCGCGCACGGCAACCAGGTCACCGATATCCAGGTCGACTTCGATGTCGAGTTCCCTGATAGCGAGGGCGGGCAAGCCGCTACAGACGTTCTGGAGATAGCGATTCGAAAGTCTCATGATCGGCTGTGCACCGTAACTCGTACGGTCGAGCTGGAGACTCCTGTCGACGCTCGGCTGCGGGGTGAGTCAGTGCTGCACGCTGGATCACCGGTCTGATGGCCAGCCATGAGATCCGGCGCTCAACTGCTCCGCACCTGGCACAGCGCGACCTGGTGTACGCCACACCCGAACGGACCGACGAATTCTTAGCCGCGGTCGTGCGCGGCTTTCACGACGATTACGTCGCGGACCGCTGGCTGCCCATGCACAAGGTCTTCGAGCCTGAGCGCAGTTTCGGTTTTCAGGTGGACGGGCGTTGGATCTCCACGTGTGCTGCGTACAGCCGGAGGCTGACGGTTCCCGGTGGAACGGTGCCGGTCGCCGCCGTCACCCTTGTCACGGTGCAACCGTCCTACCGCCGCCGAGGCCTGCTCACCGAGATGATGAAGCACCAACTGGACGACATTCGCGAGCGAGGCAAGGAGCCAGTGGCTCTGCTCTGGGCTTCGGAGTCCGCGATCTACGGCCGTTTCGGCTACGGCCAGGCTTGTCCGCAGGTGCGACTGTCGGGCAAAACCAAAACGACTGGATTCCGCCGCGATGTTGATCTTGGCTCCGGTTCGGTTGGTGAGGTCGAGCGCGACGAGGCGATTCCGATCATCAAGCGTCTCCATCAGAACCTGTTACCAAGGCGCGTGGGCGCGCTTGATCGCAAACACGCCTGGTGGGTCGTCAAGTGGCACGATCCCGAACAATGGCGGCATGGCTCGTCGGCGTATCGATTTGCGCTGCATTACGACCACCGCGGCCAGCCGGGCGGCTACGTGGCGTTTCGCGTCAAGAACGATTGGTCGGAGTCGGGCGCAGAGGTCAGCGTCGATGAACTTGACGCGGACAGCGCGGTCGCACGGGCCGCCTTGTGGCGATTCGTTCTTGATCTTGATTTGGTACGGAGATTCGTCAGGCGAAATGCGCCCCTGGATGACTCGGTGCGCTACCTGGTCGCTGATCTTCGATCTGTTAAGGCCGAGGATCAGGACGGGACGTACGCCCGTTTGGTGGATGTACCGCGCGCTCTCGAGGCGCGTCGCTACCTCAGGGATTTAGATGTGACCATCCGAGTCGAGGACCCGCTGCTCACAGATAACACCGGCACCATCCGGCTGGAGGCCAGTCGTGATGGCGCCTCGGTGACCCGCGTCACCCGTGGCCGTAGAAGGCCTGATCTCGCGATGAACGTACTGGACCTCGGCGCGGTCTACCTCGGCGGAACCTCACTTGTCGCGCTTGCCCGCGCTGGCCTGGTGACTGAGCGGACCACAGGCGCCGCGGCAGCCACGAGCGCCGCCTTCGGCTGGTCCCAGCCACCGTTCTGCCCAGATTTCTTTTAATTTGTGCGCTGCTCGCGCAATCGCGCGGTTCGATCCGCCTACTTCGTCGTCGCTCGCCGAGGAAGAACGCCTCCGCTCACTCCTCCTCAGCACGGCGGCGCGCGATTACCGACGCTCGCAGCGCGATTCTGTCCGCTGGACTTAGCCGTCCCAGCCGCGCGCCGCGCGGCCAGCTCGATTTGCGCCGTGCCCAAGACGCGCACGATCGCGGCAATCGTCGCCGTAAGCTTCGCCGGATCAGTGACAGTCGGCTGTGGCGGCCACTTGATGAGTATCGCGGGGGGCGTGTCGGGTGGCTGGACCAGCTCGATGGCAAGCTGATCGGATTGGGTGACCGCCCCGACCGCCAGAAACCGATCTGAGTCGCTCGACATGGAGTTGTCCACAGGTCTGAGCCTTCTCATCAGACCAGTTTTCCACAGATGCAGATAATTTGTCCCTCGTTGGGCAAAGAACCGTGAAATCTCTCGAGATTGAATGGGCAGTTGCCGACAATTACCTGGTTTGCTCAGCCATTCGCGGAATCTGCTCGGGACCACGTTCCGCTCTGCTCAAGGATCTCGGCGATCGTGTTGCAGAACTGTTCGCGGTCGTGCGGTGCGAGCGGCGCGAGGAGATGACTGAGTTCCGCATTCACCTCGGCATGGAAAGCGGCCGCTGCCCGCCGGCCGGTGTCGGTCGGCGTCACCCGCAGGGCGCGCCGGTCACCTGGCACCGGCGATCGCTTGGCAAGGCCGCGTCGCTCGACCCTGTCGACCAGGCCGGTGAGCGCGGCCTTCTCTACGCCGAAGCAGCGCGCCAGTTCGGCCATTCCCTTGGGGCCGGCGGCCAGGGTGCATAGGAGCCTGGCCTGGACGGGAGTCAGGTCATGGCGTTCGGAGATGCGCGCATAGATGCCTTGCACCAGGCAGGAAAGCTGGAAAAGCCCACTGCCGGCATCGGCATGCGTGGCGTCCGTGCCGGTGTGCTGTCCGTCAGCTCCGCGCCGCTGTCCGGCGGTCGCCCGCCGAAGCCGCGGCCGCTTGTGCGCTGCCGTCCACGACGACTACAGTACATGGCAGAGATAGTTCATTGCACGTACAGTATGTGCTATTAACATGATTGCGGTTGCAGATGCGCCGCTTCGCACGGAGAGGAGCCCACGATGGCCGGTGACGGACCGGTGGTCGTTGTTGGTGGCACCGGAATGCTCGGCAGCCAGGTGGTGACAGCGTTGCTCTCGCGCGGCAAGCCGGTGCGCGCGCTGGTGCGGCCTAGGTCAGACGCGGGGCGCTTGGAACAGGCCGGGGTGGAGATCGCACGCGGCGACATGATGGACCCGGCGTCGCTGCTGCGCGCAATGGACGGCGCGGATGCCGTGGTCACCACGGCGGCCGGCTATACCCGGCACAGCAAGGGTGATACCCCCGAGATCGACAAGACCGGCAATCGTAACCTCGCCGACGCCGCGAGCCGGGCCGGCATCCGCCGGTTCGTGTTGACCAGCATCCTGACCTGTGACCAAACGCCGGAGGTGCCGCACTTCTGGCACAAGAAGCTCGCAGAAGATCGACTGCAGGAACTGGGCGTCCCGTTCGTATCGCTGCGGCCAGGCGCCTTCCTCGACCAGATCACCCAGTTCGGCGGTGACCCGTTCGCCAAGCGGCGGCTCATGTGGTTCGGCTCCCCGACGATCCCTCTCACCTACGTGCTCACCTCCGACCTGGCCGGCTACCTGGCCGACGCGGTCGACGCGCCAGGGGTGGACGGGCAGCGCATCGACATCGGCTGGGATCGGCCGGTGAGCATGCAAGAGATCGCCCAGATCTCGGGGCGGCTGATCGGTCAACAGATGCGGGTGCGCACCATCCCGGCTGGCCTGATCAACACTGCAGCGGCGGTCGTGGGCCGGTTCAGTCCGATGGTCAAGGACATGGACGCGATGATGCGCTGGTTCCAGACCGGCGGGTACGTCGCCGATCCGGCTCGCCAGCGCGAGGTCTTCGGCCAGGTGCCAACCGCGGAAGACGCGATCACCAGGTTCGTCGGCAGCCTGGGACACACAGTCACCGTCTAATTACGCGGCTTGTTGGTCAAGGTCTTGGCTCTGCTTGGGCAGTTTGATGTGAAGGTCCGGTCAGGACAAGGTAGCGGGCACGATCAGCAGGGTCCAGCTTCTCGACCGCGAGACGCAGCGCGGGTCGCGGCATGGTGGCCGCGTTCGTCGCGAGAAACCGGTGCAGTGCGTCGGAGTCGCGGGTGCCAGCGTGTTTAAGGAAGATCCCGACCGCTTTGTGCACGACGGGCTCGGGATCCGCGGCGAGCAGTTGGGCGACTGCGAAGCCTGAAGCGATGTCGTCGTCGGTTCCAGCATGGATGAAGAACAGCGGCGCGGTTATCGCGGTGCGCCGTTTCAACGGCTCCGGTGCCGCTGCTAGGTCACGCAGCGGTTCTGTCGAGCGACCAGCTAGGTACCCTCCCACAACACGGGGTGCGGCCCGGTCGACCATATCCCACGTGGTAATTCGATCGTGACGCCCCAGGTAGAGCTCACATAGCTCGCGACGCTGCTCGTCGGCTAGCCGGTGCCGCGCCTTGAAGTCCAAGATGCACACCGCCGCCATCCGCGGCTCGTACGCCGGATGGTCGAGCAGTCGATCAACCTCGCCCAGGGAGAGGTTGGCATGTGCCTTGGCCGTCGCAAAGAGGTCGCGCATCCGCATCCCGATCGCCTCCTCGCCAGGAGCCAACCGCGTCCGCACCTTGGCGAGCTCCGGATCGGACTGGAAACCCCGCAGCGCCGCTACGACGTCCCCGGCAGTCGCGCCACTCTTGGACACCTCGTCACCATACGAGAAGAGCACACGAACATTCCCACGGGAACGTTTGTGTGCGACTCGTCAATCCGCTGCTTCAAAGCGGAAGCGCGTCGCGTCGACATACAGCGTGGTCCAGGCGAGAACCTTGACGGGCTGCAGCCGCCAGACCCCTTCCTGGTACGAGGCAGCTGACTGCGCGTAGCCGTACTTCGCTTTGCCTGCCGCGGCGAGCCGTTGCGCAACTGTCTTCGACGGCGTTGTCCACTCGGCGGCGCCTTCGACGATGACTGCCGAGTCCCCATCCTCTAAGTGAAGGGTTGCGTGGCTATCGCGGCGCAGGTTCCGAATGTGCACGGTGGCCGGGTCGCCGCCGAAGTAACCGCCGCCGTCGAGCCAGATCCCGTCCACGGGCACGACATGCGGGGAACCGTCGCGGCGGACGGTGGCGAGCCAGTAATGCAACGAGTCGACAAGTCGCTGCTCAACCGATGTCCAGTCCAGGAGCCGGTTGGGAGACCCGTAGCTGCTCGGCAGCCTCAGCTGCTCCGTAACTGGCTGCACCTTCCCAGCCTTATTACAGATATTCCTCGATGGCCCCGAGCAGCACCGACTTGGACTTCGCGCCCTTGAAGGCCTTCACCAGCTCGCCATCGACATAGACCTGGATCGTCGGCAGGCCGAGCACGTAGTTGTTGGCCGGTGTCACCGGATTGGTGTTGGTGTCCATCTTGACGAAACGCACCTTGTCACCGTGCGCATTCGCGAGCTCCTCGATGATCGGCGACACCTGCTTGCACGGCCCGCACCAATCTGCCCAGAAGTCCACCACAACTGGCTTTTCGGACTTCAGGACAACATCAGCGAACGTGGCGTCGGTCACTTCGGCTACTGCACCCATCGAAACTCCTCTCGGCGCCCCTCACGTGTGCCGGCGCCCGCTGACACTAATCGAAATCAACTTGCCGCGCCGGTCAGCAGCGCTTCGTCCGCTGCCACGGGCGAGTGGTCACCGTGGTGCAGTGCCGTCAGGTACCGCTCCGCGTCGAGGGCGGCAGCGGAGCCGGTGCCGGCAGCTGTGACTGCTTGCCGGTAGGTGCGGTCAACCAGGTCCCCGGACGCGAAGACGCCAGGCAGGTTGGTTTTGGTGGACCTGCCGTCGGTGATCACATAGCCGTCGGCATCCAAATCCACCTGGCCTTTCACCAGCTCAGACCGTGGATCGTGGCCAATGGCGATGAACAGACCGGCAACCGGCAGCTCACGCTCGGCACCGGTGACGGTGTCCTGCAAGGTGATCCCTGTCAGGGTCTTGTCGCCATGAATCTCGGTTACGACTGAGTTCCAGGCGAACTTGATCTTGGGATTCTTGAACGCCCGGGCGGCCATGATCTTGCTGGCCCGCAGCTCGTCACGCCGGTGCACGATGGTCACGGACTTGGCGAATCGGGTCAAGAAAGTCGCCTCCTCGACGGCTGAGTCGCCACCGCCGACTACGGCGATGTCCTTGTCACGGAAGAAAAAGCCGTCACACGTGGCACACCACGACACACCATGCCCGGACAGCCGATCCTCTCCCTTGAGACCGAGCTTGCGGTAGCCGGAACCCATGGCCAAGATCACCGTATGCGCCGAGAAAGTGTTGCCGTAGCCGTCCTTGACGATCTTGATATCGCCGGTCAGATCCATCTCGACGACATCCTCGGTGACCATCTCGGCACCGAATCGCTGGGCCTGGGCACGCATGCTGTCCATCAGCTCAGGCCCCATGATGGCGTCGCGGAAGCCGGGAAAGTTCTCCACCTCGGTAGTGGTCATCAAGGCGCCACCAGCGTCGATCTCGCTCTCGAAAACGAGCGGTTTCAGATCGGCCCGGGCGGCGTAGATCGCGGCGGTGTAGCCTGCTGGCCCACTACCGACGATGATGACGTCCCGTATGGATTCGCTGCTCATAGTGCCCTTCGTCAGTGTCTTATTTGGGCTGTAACCCTATCCGCGAAACGGCCTTGGCCTGCCAGCTATTCCGAAGAGGAAGTCTCCGCGAAGGGTTGAGCAAACCTCGGCAGCATCTCCAACCGTCGATCGATGGATGTTGGACAATCATCGGATCAGTCCTCGCGTCTGCAGCCTTGCCACAGTCTTTAGGGAACCCTTGTCAAGGGTTGCCTGAGGTGCTCGAGTCAGGATCCACGTGAAGAGGGCCGAATGCCCGTCCCGCAGCAGTGCCACCGGGGCGACGACGCGTGTGGTTTCCCCGTCCGGACCTCCTACCGTGAGCCGGTAGGACGGCCCGTTCGGGGTAAGGAACTCCGACACAGCAACTAGGTCAGCGGCCTCGATCGTGTGGAACGTCCGGAAGCGCCGAACTGTCAGCCGCGACCCGTCGACCAATAGATAGGCCCTGGTCCGTAGGTAGATAATCTCGACAACGAGCGCCCATAGCGCTACCACCACCACAAGCGCGGGCAACCATCCATTCACACGACCGCGGACCAGTATGCCTATGCAGATCACAGCGGCGAGGCTGGCGAAGGCCGCCGGTGTCCGCCAGTTGTAGGAGTGCTCGAGAGGGTGCGGCACCTACGAGCCCTCCTCCTTAGCTCGTTTGAGCGGTGGTGACGTGTGCGGAATTCCACTCTCGATCATTGCAAAACCTCGACCTCGTAAATGCCGCCGCGGTAGCCATTCCCCTCCTTCGGCAATGAGGTCAGGTACACCAGGACATATCGGGTCGTCACACCTTGCTGCGCTGTCAGAGTCGCCGATTCGCCGGCCTTCGATTCCGCGGCCACCGTACGCCACAGTTTGTCCGAGCTCATCGGGGGCTTTGTGGTCTGAGAGGGATCGGACTCCGGCACCCGGAACTCGACAGCGGTGCTGGTGCCGCTCAGCTTGAGTTGCAGCGAGCTCACCGGTTGGGGAGTCTCGAGGTCAAGGACCAGGCCTACGCCGCGCTTCAGATTGCCCAGTTTGGGGTTGCCAAAATATTGAACCGTACGCCAGCGCGTAGCCGGGTCGCCATCGTAGGCGAGACTCACCTCGTCGGGATTCTCCGTCTTGTCCTCGCCCTGTGGATCAAAATCCCGCGCCTGGGCGATGGTCAGCTTCTTCAGCTGTGCAGGCGAGCGCTCAGACGTAGGAGATTGATCGCTCGATGCGTTCGATTCGGGTGCTCCGGATAGACGCCGGTCCGCAACGATGGCGGAGATGATTCCCGCCGCGATCAGCAGCACTGCGAGCACCAGCAGCAAGCCGATCCAGCGCCTCTTGCGCTGCTGAGTAGCGGGGGGCGGTGCCGGGGGTTTGGTTCGCGGCGACCGGCTGGCCGTTACAGGTCCTGACGGAGGCCTGCCAGCTGACACGCGTGTGTGTTGAGTGGTGGGTTGGGAGCTGGCCGCCGGAATCGTCCGGGTCCGAATCGCCTCCTGTCGACTGGTCGTCTGGTCGAGCAGCGAGGAGACGGGCTGGACGTTTGCTGCGGGATCGGTGGCTTGGGTGCCGCCGGTCACGGTAGGGATCGGCTGATGTAACCGTCGTTCCAGATCGGGCGCGGCATCAGCGCTGCCAAGGACCTTGGTCAGCGCCGTCACGATGCCTCCGGCGGTGGTGATGGCTGCCGCGTGATGCCGGGGCGGATCGCCAAGAATCTCGTCGGATACGTTGTCCAGCGCCGGGGATACTCCGGCACGAACCTGCCGCGGCGTCATCCAGCGCCGCCCCATCGTTGGTGCGCTGGACAGGCCGAACGCCGGTCCGCCGGGCCAGCGACACACCAGCGAGGCATAAAGCAGTCGACCCAGGTCCGTGACGTCAACCAGCTCTGGGGTGTCGGCGCCATGCACCACCTCAGTCGCGGCCGGCCGGAGAGCTGCCTCGATCAGCAGACCCACGATCTTGACGTTCCCGCTCGGTGTGATGATCACCGTCTCAGGGCTGATCCGGCGGTGGTAAAGACCGAGGCCGTGCACACCGGCGAGCGCATCCGCGACCTCGCGAGTGATCCACGCCGCCTCAAGAGCGGAGAGCGGGCCGTGGCTCAAGACCACCTCGAGCGACTGCCCGGTCGCATACTCGCAGACGATGTAGGAACCCACGGCCGGATCGCTGCTATGTACGGCATCGAGCACCCGAAGGAACCGAGAATCCGTGGCTACCGATGCCTTGCGGGCCGCGGTCAGCAGCTCATCCTCGTTGGGGTCTCCAGGGGCCAGCAGGTGCACCAGCACCGATCGCGACAAGACCTGGTCGAAAGCTCGCCACGTGACGGTCGGCTGGGATTCCCCGATCAATTCCTCAAGGCGATAGCGAGAGGCGAGTACGGTCCCGGCGGGCAGGGTGGCAGCCGGTAGCCCCTCCCCGCCTTCCTCGACACCCTGGGCCGCTGTCGCCTGAGCCATGGCTCTTGCGCCCTCCTCACCAGCTTCTTCGATGCTAGGAGACGGAGGCCGGATCACCGTGGGCGAATCGCCGGACGGCCGGAACTCGGCACGTCGATCACCGCTGGCCTCGATTACGGCCTCCTCACGTGTCTCCAACGTCTCGGGTTTTGAATCCCCACCCCGCCGCCGCAGGGTTGCCACGATCTCGCTGACCTCGTGGATTCGCATCAACCGGGCCGTCACCAGGAACAAGCCGACCGCTACCACACCGGCGACCACCAGTCCGAGTGCGAGCGCCAGTTTGGAAGCAAACTGGCTCAGGAACGCCCACGAGATCAGCCAAGCCGCGATTGCCGCTGGTGCCACGGCCAGCAGCAAGCGTACGCAATGCCTCACCAGCACATCGGCATCAAGATCGGGAAGCTTGCGCCGGAGCCTCCTGAAGGAGATGGGTAGGCCGATCAGGTACGCCGCCGAATAAGACAAGGCCAGGCCAGTTGCCACCAGCGCTGGATCGTCGAGCAGCAGCACCGCGGCCACGCCGAGAACGACATTGGTGCCGGCGATCAAACATTGCAGGAAGAAGGTCGTACGTGTGTCCTCCAGCGCGTAGAAAGCGCGTAGGCAGATGTATTGCACCGTGAATGGCACCAGCCCGATCGCCAGCGCGATGAGCGCCCCGCCGACGTATGAGGCGTCTTTGGCACCTTGGCCGAAACCGAAGGCCAGATGGGCCAGTGGCAGGCCCAGTACCAGGAAGGCGACCGAGGCCGGGAGCAGCGCGGTCATCGCGAGCCGTATCGCCCGCATGGTTTCCGCAGCCACGCCCGGTCGGTCGCCGGCGGCAGCGAGCCGCGAGGCAGCCGGCAGCATCGCAGTGGCCAACGAGACCGTGATCAACGAGTGGGGCAGGATCCACACCGCGTACGCGTTGGAGTATGCGGTGAGCCCGGCGCCCTCGCCGCCGACGGTGGCACCGCTGGCGAGCTTGGTCACCACGATGAATGCGGCCTGTGTCACCAGGACGAAGCCCAGAGTCCACTTGGCTAGCCGGAAGGTCTTGCCCAGCCCGGTGTTCTTGAAGTCGAAGCGCGGCCGGAAATGATAGCCACTGGCCCGCAGGAACGGGATCAGGAAAGCGGCCTGCGCGGCGATGCCGAGCGTGGAACCCAGGCCCAGCAGCAGCTCCTGACCTGCGGTGAACGGTGCGCCCGTGCTGGTGCGTTCGAAGACGATCAAGTACAACAGCAGCACCATGATCGACACCACGTTGTTGGCGATGGGAGCCCACATCATCGGCCCGAACCTGTCGCGCGCGTTGAGCACCTGCCCGGCCATCACGTGCACGCCGTAGAAGAAGACCTGCGGCATGCAGTAGTAGGCGAGCATGATCATCGACTGGTACTGCGCGGACAGCTCGGGGGACTTCCAGCCGGCAGCTGAGTAGATCGACACGATCGCCGGCACAGCGAGGGTCAGTAGCAGCGTGATCGATCCGAGCGCGATCAGCCCGGCAGTCATGATCCGGTTGGTGTAGGCCTCACCACGGTCGGCGTCACCCCGAATGGCGCGTACGATCTGGGGCACCAGGACGGTGTTCAGCACGCCGCCGGCGAGCAAGATGTACATGCTGTTCGGCACGGTCGTGGCGATGGTGAACATCTCCGCCTGCCGGGTGCCGTTCCCAAACAGGTACACCAGCAACAGGAGCCGGAAGTAGCCGAGCACTCGAGATGTTGCGGTCCCCCCCGCCATCAGCGCGCTCGCCGAGACCAACCGCCGCGTGTGGCGGCGCTCCTCCGTCGACGGCTCGTCCCGGTCTCTGCTGATCCCGGGGGGGACGACCCCCCCGCGCCCCCCCGGGTCCGGACCCGGTGGACTTACCTTCGGCGTCGAGGTCTCAGACATCGAGTCTCTCTGCCGGCGCTGAGCTCAGAGCCGGGAGCTGATCCGGAGGCGTGCCGTCGCTTTCTGAGGGTTCGGCCGGCTCACCGCTGGCTGCTTTGGCGCGTTCCTTGGCCACCTGGCGAATACGCAAGGATGTGCTGCCCACAAGAACGAGGCCGGCGGCAATGGCGATGGCCCAGCCTGTCGTACCGTTCTGGGTCACCTGCACCTCAATGTCGAACGGGCGCCCGATCGGCCGACCAGATTCGGTCATCAACTGGGCGGTCACGGGGACCACGCCGTTGGCTTTGGCGGTGACCTTGGCATTGCCCGTGAAGCTGTCCTGCGCGCCAATCTGCGGGGCCTTGATCGTTTTGATCGTGAGTCGTTGGCGATTCTCGGAGTTGAACACGAGCCTTACCTTGACAGCCCCCGCGTTCGGGCCTGATCCGTCGGCTTCCAGGGTGTTTCTGATCGTGATCGGGAACTCGACGCCCTCCCGTGCCACGGTCTGGACGCGTGCGCTGCTGCGGATCTGGATTTTGTCCAGCAAGATCTCGTTAAGTGCTGCCTGCTGCGGACCGAGAAAAGCTCGGCGTTCTGTGTCTTGCCTACGCCACTTGACGCTTGCCGCCTGGGCGATCGCGGCGCTTCCCTCGGCCCGTGCGGTCGTCGCATCCACCAACAGATCGGCGTAGGTGTCGTTGCTCCAGTCGAACTTCCTGAGGCTGCGGAGCTGGCCGTTGGTGAGCTCGGCCTCCTCCGCCGCCGAACTGTAGTGGTATTTCAGCGACCAAGCCGCAGGCGTGGATTTGAGCAGCTCACTCAAGGTGCGCTGCTCCAGCCAAGGGGCCTCGAGGCGAGGATCACCGCTTGCGGCCTGCGCCGCCGTGGAAATGAGCCGAACCTTGCCGTGGCTCAGGCCATCTCGCGCGGAGATCGCCTCAATCCAGCTTTCGGCCAGCATCCGCTGGCGAAGATGGATCGGCGTGTGGTGCGGATCCGGCCCGGGTCCCCCCTCAGTGGCACTCGCTGCGAATCTGATGATCGGCACCTGGTCCGGCCCGGCGAGCAGCGGAGTTGGGCCATTGGCCGAAGTGTCAGCAAGCAAGATCGCCTCGGGGCGCAGTGCGGCGGCGGCTTTGGCTATTGCTGCGTCAGCAGCGCCCGCATGAGGGAGCACGAGAAGGGGCAGAGAGCGGGTGGACTCCACAAGCTTGCTGGCGTCAGCCGCATCAGCTGAGCACGTTCTCCTGGCCGTCGTGCACCAGGGCAGCGATGTCAGGTGAGCCGTACAGGAGTCGATAGCCGTCGTGGGACGGGCTAAGTCTCGCGAAGCCCTCGAGCCATCTGGCGGCATCGGCTTGACCGGTGCCCGCCGATGTCGTGCCCTCGGAGTCCAGAACCTGATAGCCACCTGCCATGGTTTGGAGTTCCCGGATGAGCGCGGGGTCCACGGCGAAGCTCGTAGTGGGAGTTTCCGCAGCCTTGAGCAGGGCCGTCAACCGGCCGTTCTGGCCTACCTCAGCTGCCAGATGATCATCGGACAGCACGCCTTTCCGCACCAGTGAAGGACGCGAGTTGAAGATCACGAGCGACGTCATCGTCAGGGAGCTGCTGGGCTTGGCGGCCAGCACAGGCACGAACGTCCGGGCGCGACCGACTGCGACGTTATTGCCCCGCTGCAAGACGTGTACGCCCATCAGATAGACGCCATCGGTCGGGGAGAGCTCTAGATCGGAGACTCTGACGCGCAGATTGAAGTTGACGGAGGCATTGGGCTCGAGGAAGGGCTCTGCGGCTGTGAACAGATCTTGGAAGGTGCCGGTGTAACGGGCGCCGAGTGGGTCGTTGGACTCAGACGCCAGCGCCTGTTCCAACCCGTCGCGGCCGATGATGGGCGCCTGGTTTCTCCAGAAGAGGGCTCTCAACCGGTAGAGCCGCTCGTTGGTGATATTCGTAACCTGGCCGGTGACGGTGATCTCGTCATCTCGAGCGGGCAGCTCGGGCTTCAGCGATGTCAGGGTGATGGCGACGGAGGCGACGGGCTCGGTGGCGGCGGCCGGCGACGGCGTCAGCACCAAGGCCAATAGTGGGCCCAATAGTGAGCCCAGTAGTAGGCAGAGCCCCGAAACCGCGACCGCTGGCAGTGCGCGGGCCGTACGCACCGCGCACCACCTCCTCACCTCGTCATCTTAATTCCCCTCACGGGCGTGAGCGTCGGTATCGCGCTCCGCCGTGGTGAGGAGGAACGAGCGGACGCGCTTTTCGTCTGCGAGTGACGACGAAGTAGGCGGATTCCCGGCGCGATGCGCGAACGCCCCAAAAGCTAGAATCGCTCAGCGTGTCTACTTTCCAGCTGAGCGCAGTGCAGGCCGCGGCAGTGGCCGAGTTGCTGAAAATCGCGCCAGTCGCTGATCGGCTGGGCGAGCTGTTCAGCAATGGCGGACACGAGCTCTATCTGGTCGGCGGCAGCGTACGCGACGCTCTGCTGGGCGGGCTGGGACATGATCTTGACTTTGCGACTTCAGCGCGTCCCGACGCGGTCGAGAAGCTGCTTCGGAAGTTCTCCCCTGCGGTGTGGACCATCGGCAAGGAGTTCGGCACCATCGGCTGCAAGGTCGACACCGGCGACGCCAGCTGGATCATCGAAGTCACGACCTACCGGTCCGATGTTTACGCCGGCCACAGCCGGAAGCCGGCGGTCGCATTCGGCGACACGCTGGACGGTGATCTGCATCGCCGTGATTTCACCATCAACGCAATGGCGGTGGCGATCCCGGACAAGAGGTTCGTCGACCCGTACGGGGGATTGAACGATCTGGCACGTCGGGTGCTGCGGACTCCCGCGACGCCGGAGAGCTCTTTCAGTGATGACCCGCTGCGGATGATGCGCGCGGCGCGGTTCGTCGCTCAGCTGGGGTTCCGTCCAGCCCCTGAGGTGGTCGCGGCAATGAAAGGCATGGCCGACCGCATCTCGATCATCTCTGCCGAGCGCATTCGCGACGAGCTGAGCAAGCTCTTGCTGACCGACCGGCCGCGCCCCGGCATCGACCTGCTCACCTCGACGGGACTGGCGGCGAAGGTGCTGCCTGAGCTGCCGGCCCTGCGACTGGAACGAGATGAGCATCACCGGCACAAGGATGTCTATCAGCACAGTCTCACGGTCCTGGAACAGGCGATCGACCTGGAGGATCGGCTGCCCGAGCGGCCCGATCTGATCATTCGCCTGGCCGCGCTGTTGCATGACATCGGCAAGCCGGCGACCCGGCGGTTCGAACCGGGCGGGAAAGTGTCGTTTCACCACCATGACGCGGTCGGCGCCAAGCTCGTCCGGAAGCGCTTGGCGGCGCTGCGGTTCAGTGGCGAGGAGATCAGGGCCGTCTCCGACCTGGTCGCGTTGCATTTGCGTTTCCACGGCTACAGCGGCGGCGAAGGTCACGAAGGGATGTGGACCGATTCGGCGGTTCGTCGCTATGTCCGCGATGCCGGCGACCAGTTGGCTCGGCTGCATGTCTTGACCAGAGCGGACTGCACGACACGGGACGCGGCCAAAGCGGAAAGGTTGCGGGCCGCGTACGACGATTTGGAGCGGCGTATCGCAGAACTGGCCGCGCAGGAGGAGCTGAAGGCGATCCGGCCGGATCTGAACGGAACCCAGATCATGGAGATCCTGGGCATCCCGGAGGGCCGCGACGTCGGCCGCGCGTACGCGTTTCTGCTGGAGCGGCGGCTCGAGGACGGTCCGCTCGGCGAGGAACGCGCCCGCGCGGAGCTGCTGGCCTGGTGGGCCGACCAGCACTCCTGAGCTCGTGGCCGCCGCTAGAACGTTCGGGTGCTTGTGATCGCAGACGACCGAGTTCGGGCCGAAACGCCGGTTCCCTAGGCACTTGTGATCGCAAACGACCCCATCCCTGGGTGTACGAGCTGTAGTGTCCTCATCCAGCAGACTCGGGAAGCAGGACCAACATGGCGACCAAGATTGTGACCACTCTGCAAGACGACATCGACGGCTCAGACGCGGCCGAGACCGTCCGCTTCGCTCTCGACGGGGTTGAGTGGGAAATAGATCTCTCCGAGCGCAACGCCAACAGGCTTCGCAACAGCCTCAGTGACTTCATGGCACACGGCCGCAAAGTAGGCGGCAGGCGCGGGCGCAAGCCAGCCTCATCCAGCCATACAGACTCCAAGGCCATCCGGGAGTGGGCTGCAGCCAACGGCATTGAGGTCAATGCGCGCGGACGCATTCCAGCCGAGGTAGTCGAGCGCTATAGGGCCGCTGGCAACTAAACCTCGCGTTGCTCTTGGCGACACTCGCATTGACCATGACCACCACAACAACCACCACACCCATGTCAGCCGCGCGCCGGCTGCTGTCCATAACGGCGCCGCCACCATTGCCGCTGTCGGCCTGGTCGCGCTCTCGGCGCCGGCGCACGCCGCCGACGCCAACTCGAGAGTGTGGGTGTGCAAGTACGTCGGCACGCCCGGCGGTGACGAGGTGCTCAAGGCGGGCAAGAACCCGATCGAGGTCAGCGGCAACTCCGTCGACAAGGACAAGGACGGCCAGGTCTTCGTCGGTGACCAGTTCGCGGACGCTCAGGAGCGGTCGGTCGTCGTGCAGATCGGCGGTGAGGACCCGGGTGCCGACATCTGCTCGCCGACTCCCCCGCCGACGACCCCTCCGACGGGGGGGCCGACGCCGGGTACTGCCGCACCGGATACGGGTGGCGCGGGCGGCGACGTCTCCGTCGGCCTGGTCGGAGGCGGTGTCTTGTTCGTCGGGGCAGCCCTTGTGGCGGCCGAGGCGGAGCGGCGTCGCCGGGCTGCCACCCGTCGGTGACGTCGACGCGTGCGGGCGGCCCGCCCCAGGGCCGCCCCGCGCCGCAGGGGCCCGACCGACCGTCGGGCCCTGCGCGCGTCAAAAACGCCGCCAAGTGACGGCTCGCCCCGTCGACGGACCCGGATGATTCCACGCGCGGTCCGGCTCATGCGCACGATCTCGCGGTGCTCGGCCTCGTTGGCGTCATCCTGGTCATGAACAACCTGCGCACCCGCACGGGCATGGACCTGGCTCTCGGCCAACGCCCGCTGGCCGCGCCGTGCCAGGCGGGGTCGCCCACCCGGATATCCATCCCGGCCTTGGGTGTGGACGCCCCGATCGAGACGATCGGCCTGGACCGCCGCGCGCAGCCGGACGATTCGGTCCAGGCTCCGCTCGGCGCGCCGGTGGACCAACGAAAGGCTGGTTGGTACGCCGCCGGCCCGAAGCCTGGGTCAGGCATGGGCACCGTGCTGACCAACGGGCATACCTACCGTGACGGCTCGGCGCGCCCTCAAAACTTCACTCTAGCTGCACACTCCTCACGACATTTACGCCTAAGTCGAGCATCGCAGGCTCGGCTGGAGTGAGGTTCTGAGGGAATTCGCCGCGCGCCCACGTATCCTCAGCTCAGACCTGAGACCTCGAGCCGCGATCGCAGCAGTTGCTGTTCGGCCGGATTGTGCGTCAGGGCGAGGGCCCGCTCGTTGGCGACACGCGCCGCCGCATGATCACCCAGCGCGGTGAGCAACTGGGCACGTGTGGCATGCAAGAGGTGATAGCCGCTGAGCCGATCGGCAACTTCGTCAACTTCCGCCAAGGCCGCCCCTGGGCCGCGCAGATGGCTGAGCGCGATGGCATGGTTGAGCCGGATCACCGGGGAGGAGTCGAAGCGCAGCAGCAGGTCGTAAAGGGTCAAGATCTGGAGCCAATCCGTCTCGGCCCACGATGTGGCATTGGCATGACAGCCGGCAATCGCCGCTTGGAGCTGAAACCGACCCGGGTGACCGAGAGCGGCTGCGGTCGCCAGATAGCCGTCAGCGCGACTGATCGCCACCTCGTCCCACCGGGCCCGATCTTGATCTTCCAGCAGCACCAGGCGACCTTGATCATCAAACCGCGACTGGGTCCGCGAGGACAGAAACGTCAGGAGTGCAAGCAGCCCCCAGGCCTCTGCTTGATCCGGCATGGCTCGGGCCACCAGCTCCGACAGCCAGATGGCGTCATCGCTCAACTCGCGACCGGAGACCGAAGGTTCCAGATAGCCCGCGTTGTAGTTCAGGTAGATGACCGTCAGCACGTCATCCAGCCTCGGTGCAAGATCAGCTGCCGCTGGGATGGTGAAGGGGATGCCGGCGCTGGTGATCTTCCGCTTGGCGCGTACCAGACGCTGCGCCATCGTCGTCTCGGGCACCAAGAACGCGCTGGCGATCTGCTGCGTTGTCATGCCGACCACTGCTCGTAGCGTCAGGGCCAGGCGGGCCTCGACACTCAACGCTGGGTGGCAACAGCCGAACAGCATCGGCAACCGCTCGTCTTCCGTGCGATGCCCGGACCTCGCCCCAGCCGAGGGATCGGCGTCCCACTCGTCGGCCAGGGGAACCTCGCGGGAGCGCTTCCGCAACAAGTCGATGGCTCGCCGCCGAGCCGCGAGCGACAGCCAGCCTCCAGGATTGGCCGGTACGCCGTCCCGCCGCCAGGTCCGAAGCGCGATGACGATCGCTTCCTGCACGGCCTCCTCGGCGATATCGAAGTTGCCAAGGCGGCGCTGCAGCTGGGCAACGATCAGACCGGCCTCCCGGCGGACAATGCGGGCTAAGGCCGCGTCCTCCGCCGAGGGCTGGCGATCAGAGGAATCGGGCGCAGTGTTCACATACCGCCGCCCTATGGTCCACGACCGGTCGGATCTCCACCGCAATGCCGGGATACTGCAGGGACGGCCACTCCTTGACGATGGCGATCGCGGCATCAAGGTCGGGAACGTCGATGATGCTGAACCCACCGACGTTCTCCTTGGCCTCGGAGAACGGGCCGTCCACGACCACGGGTTCGCCGCCGTTCGGCCCATACTTGACGGTTGTGGCGGTCTCTGGGCCTTGGAGCTCGGCGCCGCTGTCAGTCATGACGTGGCCGTGCTTCTCGAACCAGGCGTAGATGGCTTGATAGACCTCTGCCTGCCGCTCCTCGGGTACTGCGGCATCAAGATCCGGACGGTTTGTGTACATCAGGACATACTTCATGGGGCTGCTCCTAGTGGTGCGAGGTGAGGTCTGACACCTCTCGACGTGCGGCCGCCCTCTGAATCGACAGCAGCAGGACACATTCTCCGAAATCTCATTTAGGCTTCGTCGCGCACCCGTGCCGCACCCCACCCACGAAGTCGGTTTGGCGCTCTTTGGCTGGGCCCGCGCATGGCAGACTATTCCTTCGTGGTCTCCGGGCGTGAGCGTCGGTAATCGCGCTCCGCCGTGCTGAGGAGGAACGAGCAGACACGCTTTTCGTCTGCGAGTGACGACGAAGTAGGCGGATTCCACGCGCGATGCGCGAACGCCCAAAGTACGGTGTGCCCAGATATGCGTAAGGACCGGAAGACGACTTAGGTGAAGGTACGAGAGATCAAACGCCATGGGCAGCGAGAAGGCAATGCCGCTATGACGGCAGCCGGCCGCGCCGGAGAGGGCCGAGCGCGCCAGGGCCGAGCGCGAGAGGCCGAGTTCGAGCCCGTCTACCACTTCTACGGACCGCACCGGGCCGGTTTGCCCCCGCTGATTCCCTACTTCCGCGAGCTGTGGCGTCGGCGAGGCTTCGCGACCGAGATGAGCAAGGCCACCATGCGGGGGGCCAACACTTCAACATTTTTCGGCCAGGCGTGGCTGATCCTCAACCCGCTGCTGTTGGCCGGCGTGTACTACATCCTCGTGACGATCATCCGCCGTCAGAACGATCCGGCCTTCTTCGCTCACCTGACGTTGGGGTTGTTCGCGTTCCAGCTGGTGGGCACCTCGGTCACCAGCGGCGCGAGCTCGGTGACCAGCTCCGGCAAGCTGCTGCTGAATACGCCCTTTCCTCGGCTACTGATTCCCTTGTCGGCGGTGCGTACCGCGTTCTTCCGCTTCCTGCCCACTGTGCCGGTCTACTTCGTCTTCCACGCGATCCTTCTGACCCACGTGTGGTCGCCGAAGATGCTGCTGTCGCTGTACTTTCTGGCGACGATGGTCGTCTTCGGTATGGGGTTGGCGGCCTTCTTCGCGGCGCTCCAGGTCTACTTCCGCGACACGTCGAGCTTCCTGCCGTTCTTCGTCCGGATCTGGTTGTACCTGTCACCGGTCTTGTGGGCACCAGAACATATCGAAGGCCGGTTCTCGGGACCGATCCTGACGCTCATCCAGCTCAACCCGATGTATTCAATGCTCGGCGGCTATACCGAGCTGTTGCAGGACGATGGGTTCCCGCCCACCTACATGTGGATATCCGCAGCGGTGTGGGCGATCGCCTCCGCCGTGATCGGCTTCCTGTACTTCATCTCGAGGGAGCGTGAGTTTGCTGTCCGTGTTGTCTAACGGCGACGTCCCGCTGGCAGTCAAGGTCAATGACGTCTCGATCACCTATCGCACGACCTTCGAACGCAAACCGACGTTGAAGCAGGCACTGGTCCGCTTCGGGCGTGGGCAGCGCGCCGTCAAGGAAGTCGAGGCGATCAAGAACGTCTCCTTTGACGTGCGCAACGGGACTTCGATGGGCATCATCGGGTCCAACGGCGCCGGCAAGTCCACTTTGCTGCGGGCGATGGCTGGCATCCTGCCGCCCACCAGCGGTTCCATCGAGGTCTGGGGACGCGCCAGCACCCTCCTGGCACTTGGCGTGGGTTTCAACCACAGCCTGTCTGGGCGGGAGAACATCATCCTCGGCGGGCTGGCTGCCGGCCTGTCCCGCCGGGAGGTAGAGGAGCGGGCCGCCGAGGTTGCCGAGTGGACCGAGCTTGGCGACTTCATCGAGATGCCGATGCGGACGTACTCCTCAGGCATGACCGCAAGGGTGGGGTTCTCGGTTGCCGTCCACATGAAGCCCGACATCTTGATGATCGACGAGGCGCTGTCTACCGGCGATGCCCACTTTCGAGAGAAGGCGACCGCGAAGATGGCGGAGCTGCGTGAGAGCGCGCGGGCTATGTTCCTGGTCAGCCACGGGCTGGGCAGCATCAAGGAGATGTGCAACGAGGCGATGTGGTTGGATCGTGGCAAGCTGATGATGCGTGGCGAGCCGGCTGAGGTCGTGAATGCCTACATGAAGTTCGTGAAGGTGAAGAAGTCGGAGTCGGCAGTCGAGGACATGTAACTCCCAGCAGCTGCTCCTGCTCGGGTACGTTTAACCGGCTTCCAGCCGCCACCTGAGGAAGTCGGCCAGGTCGCCGGACTCGCCGTCGCGACCACCTTTGCCGACGATCAGCGGTGGCGTCGTCGGCTTCAGCTTCACACCGGAGAAACGCTCGCGCAGGCCACCCGGAACGGTCAGCACGTAATACGAACCGTCATCGCCGATCGCGAGGCTCTCGTTCTTGCGGAGGTACCAGCCGACCTTGTCCGTCTTCACCGACTGGCCGGTATACAGCGTGGCGCGCAGCGCACCGGGAGCGATGCCCTGGCTCTTGGCCGTGGCGACGAACTCGTCGATGAGCTTTTGCGCCTGGCGTGATTCGGCGCGCTCCTGAGCTGCCGCGAGTTCGGCCCGCCGGGCGGCTTCCTCGGCGCGTGACATATAGGGATCGTAACGGTCACTACCCAGGGAAGCGACTGGGCGACAGGTCACGTAACGATCGATCCCGAATGCCCGGACGGAATGGGCCGGCCGCATAGACTGCCGGTGCTCTTCCCCCGAAGAAGGAAGCCAATGACCCAGGCCACCGTGACGCGCGAGTCGGGACCAGACGACGATGCCCCCACGCCCAAAAGGCGCCGGCTGCTGCCAAAGATCTTGATTGGCGTGGCCGTGTTGCTCGTCGTGGCCATCGGCGCCGGGATGCTCTACGCCGCGACAATCGACCGCAGCCTGACCAAGAATCTCAACCGAGGCGTCGAGTTGCCCACCGATGAATCCGCTTCACGTCCGCCCAAGGAGGCGCAGGAGACAGGCACGCTCAACTATGTGCTGCTCGGTTCGGACAGCCGCGATCCTGGGAACGAAGGCAACGGTCGCAGCGACACGATCTTGGTGGTCCACCTGAACGCAAAGCGGGACAAGGCGTACATCATCTCCTTCCCGCGTGACATGTGGGTCAATGTCCCTGGCTACGGCAGGAACAAGATCAATGCGGCGTTCGCGTTCGGAGGCGCGCCGCTGGCCGTCCGTACGCTGGAGGAGCTGACCGACGTCCGCATGGATCATGTGGTGCTGATCGACTTCGAGGGTTTCATCAGGCTCACCGAGGATCTGCATGGCGTGACGGTCACGAACAAGACGGCCTTCAGCGCGCACGGCTTCGACTATCCCGAGGGAAAGATCACGATCGCGGGTGAGGAAGCACTCTGGTTCGTCCGGGAGCGCAAGCAGCTGCCCGGAGGCGATCTAGATCGTGCGGAGAACCAGCGCAATGTGATCAAGGCGATCGTGCAGAAGGGCCTGAGCGTACAGGTGCTCTCCGATCCGGGGACGTTCGTCACCTTCGTCGGGAACGTGGCGAAGCACCTTACGGTCGACAACGACCTCAGCGACGGCGAGATCAGGCGTACCGCTCTCTCGCTACGACTCACCGGCAAGGACATCGAGCTGCTGCAGGCGCCCATCTCCGGTTTTGACACCACGGGCGACGGGCAGAGCATTGATGTTGTGGACACGGCCAAGATGGCCGAGCTGGCCCAGGCCATGAAGAAGGACAAGCTCTCGGAGTATGTGAAGAAATATCCGCAGGGTTGAGGATGGAGTTCGCTCGGAGCCTTCAGCAGCTGTGGCGGCACCGATACTTCCGGCGTCTGCTGGCGGTCCGCGTCGCCATCCAGTCCTGCGATGGAGTGCTCCAGGTAGCGCTCGCCTCATACGTACTCTTCTCGCCCGAGCGGCAGCCGGACGCAGCCTCGATTGCGGTCGTGCTCGCCATCACCTTGTTGCCGTTCTCGATCTTGGGACCATTCGCCGCGGTGGTGATCGACCGGGTGTCCCGCCGCCAGGTTCTCGTCGTGTGCAATCTCGCCCGAGCAGCCGTGACGGTCGGCCTCGCAGTGCTGGTCGCGACCGGGCTACGGACTCCAGGCGTCGAGACCCTCCTCTATGGCGGCGTGCTGCTGGCGATGAGCCTCAACCGGTTCCTGCTGGCAGCGCTGTCCGCATCACTTCCTCACACCATCGATGCAGGCGAGTACATGGTCGCCAATTCGGTTGTGCCTGTCGTCGGTCCGGCGGGGGCGCTGCTGGGGGTCGGGGTTGCCACCAGCCTGCGCCTGATCTTGGGCCAGGTGATGCCCGACTACCGGGCCAATGCGATCTTGTTCATCATCGCCGCAGTCGGGTTTGTGGGGAGCGCGGGCCTGGCACTGCTGATTCCACGGCGCCAGCTTGGCCCGGACGGCACAGCTACCACGAAAGCGCGCGAGGTCGTCAGTGCTCTGATCGAGGCGCTTGCGCACCTACGAGACCGACGTGCTGCGGGGATCGGACTGCTGACCATCGCAGCACACCGGCTCGTCTACGGCATTGTCACGGTGGCGACGATCTTGGTCTTTCGCAACTACTTCAACAGGCTCGACCAGGTAGACGCTGCCATTGCTGACCTCGGCCTGCTCGTGATCATCACCGGCGCCGGCTTTGTCTTCGCCTCAGTGGTGACCCCGCCGATGAGTGCCCGGCTGGGCCTGCGGAGCACGATGATCATCTCCCTGCTCGCCGCTTCGGTCTTCCAGCTGGTGCCCGGCGCGATCTATTCCTGGGTGCCGCTGATGGTGGCCGCCTTCTTGCTGGGCCTCACCGCGCAGTGCATCAAGATCTGCGTCGACACCCTGGTCCAGGCACATGTGGCTGACGAGTTCAAGGGCCGGGTCTTCGTGCTCTACGACATGATCTTCAATGTCACGCTTGTGGTGGCTGCGGTGATCGGCGCGGTGATCCTGCCTGCCAACGGCAAATCGGTGATCATCCTGGTGGTGATGGCCGTCTGCTACCTGCTGATCGGGCTGGGCTTCGCGCTCGTCAGCCGTGGCGTCAGCATGAACGAGGGCACCGAGTCGCTCCAGATGTGTTTCTTAGCTGCTTCCTCAGCCTCGATCAGCTGACTATCGCATCGCGAACTTGTTCGGGTCGGCGCCGAGACGCTGGCCGGTCCGAACTCCTGCGATCTCGGCCATGTCGGCATCATCGAGTTCGAAATCAAACAGGTCGATGTTCTCTCGCATCCGATCGGGGTGCACTGACTTCGGGATGACGACACAGCCAAGCTGCACATGCCAACGCAGCACGACCTGCGCCGGCGTACGGCCCTTGCGTCGCGCCACCTCGACGATCTCGGGGTTCTCCAGCAGCCCCTTGCCCTGACCGAGCGGACCCCACGACTCGGTGCGGATCCCATGCTCGTCGTGGAACGTACGAAGCTCCTCTTGCGGGAACTCGGGGTGCAGCTCGACCTGGTTGACCGCCGGCGTTACGTCCGTTTCGGCGAGGAGTCGTTGCAGGTGCGGGATCTCGAAGTTGGACACGCCGATCGAGCGCACCCGCCCGTCGGCCAGCAGCCTCTCGAAGGCTCGCCAGGTTTCGACGTACTGGTCGAACATCGGCAGCGGCCAGTGGATGAGGAATAGATCGAGTACGTCGAGGCCTAGCTTCTGCATGCTGTCGTCAAAGGCGGTAAGCGTTTTGTCGTAGCCGTGCTCGCTGTTGGTCAGCTTCGTGGTGATGAACAACTCGTCGCGAGGCACGTCGCTCTCGGCGATCGCGGCGCCGACACCTTCCTCGTTCTGGTAGCCCTGGGCGGTGTCGATCAGCCGATATCCGGCCTTGAGCGCTTCGGCAACGGCTTGCTTGGTTTCCTCCGGCGGGACTCGGAACACCCCGAACCCAAGCTGTGGGATCTCCAGGCCGTTGTTCATCTTCAACGACGGAACTGCTGGCATGTGAACTCCTTTACTCCAGGTCTGCTTGGGCCACTGGCTCACCCTAGCCACTGACAACACTCAGCTGGGATGGGCAACAGCCGTCGTGTGTCGACCAACACGTCGGACAACACCCGCCGGGCAAAGTCGCCCCATGACGAACCCATCCCGCAGGCGGCGTGGGTTCAGCATCGTCGAGGCTCTCGATCGAGAGTGGTGCGAGCTCGGGCGAAGGCATCCGGAAACCGTCAGTCGCTGGGCTGATCGGCACGATGTGCTCGCGCCGTACGGCTCATTCGATGACGTCCTGTCGGCGGCCAGGCTGAACTCCGATCCCGTCCTGGCCGCACTGCTGACTGAGGTCGCCATTGGAGATCAACTCGCGGGCCGCGTCGTGCTCCAAGCGCTGATCGGACGAATGGTACGGATGGCGCAGCGGGACCCGCGTGCCGGCATCGATGATTACCTCGCACGGTTGTGGTGTGTGATCAACAGCTATCCGCTGAGCAGGCGTCCCGTGCGGATCGCGGCAAACCTCTCAATGGACACCCTCAAGGCAGTCTCCCGAGAACACCGGTGGATGGGACGAGGCGATGTCACGCTCTGGTCATCGAGCGAATCGCTCGAGGAGCTGTTGGAACCGGCCGGTCCTGATGGCAGTCGTTGCGACTCGCCGCAACCCGTCGACCTGGAAGTGCGCCGGGTAGTCGAGGCCGGCAGGCTTTTGAGTTGATCGACGATTCGACCGCCGCCCTGCTGCAGAGCGTCTATGTCGAGGGCATGAGCGGTACCCAAGCTGCACGGCAGTTCCATACCAGCGCGGGCGTGGTCCGCGTGCGATGCAGCAAGGTGGTCCGAGAGCTGGCTACTCATGCAGTTGAGCTGGCCGATGCGGCGGGGTTGTCCGATGCGGCCTAACTGGATCTGCTGAGGGAGCAAGTCTGCCTCGACAACAACTGGCATGCGCGTCATGTCCAGTCCGATCAGTCGCTCCACCTCGCACAGGCGAACGGCAGCCGAAATGTCAGTGGTCACGGCTAGTTTTTTCCTTGTCTGGTTGGGTTCGGGAAGGATGGCAGTTGATCATGGGTGATCATGAGGGGCCGGGTGTGGTGCCGGGGCGGTACGCGGGAGGCGATCCGATCATGTCCAACACCACACCAGTGAGTCGAGCGGCGGGTGTACGCGGATGGGTTCGGCGGATTTGCGCCGCCGCGGCCGACGCCGCAGCTCCATCTGCACCTTGTTGGAGCTGCTCGGGGAGTTCGATGCCGCCGAGGCATCAAGCATTGGAGTGATTTCAAATCCTTGGCGCATTGGTTGTCTGGGCGTGCTCATGACCCGGGGTGGCGGGAGCATGTCCGGGTCGCTCGTGCTTTGCGGCGCATGCCGACGATCGCGGGCTTGTTTCGGAGGTCGGTTGTCGTATTCGAAGGTCGGGAGTCACCCGGGTCGTCGATGTGGTTGAGCAGCGGCTGCCGGGTTGGCGTTGACTGCGACCGCTTCCCAGCTGCCCGCATGATCAGTGGGTTCCGGGCGCTGATGTGCGGATCAGCCGAACGCGGCTGTGTCCTGGCATGAGCGGAGACGGCATGATCGATCGGGTCTCGACTCCCCGAAAGACGATCAAGCTGTCGGTGTGATGGCGGCGATTGATACGGCGAAGGATCAGTGTCGGCCGACCCAGGTCTCAGCGGAGCAGCTGGCCGGAAACGTTCCCGCAGGAACGTCCGCAACAGCAGAGCCCCACTCAGATGCGGTGCAGCAAGACGGAACGTTCCCGCAGGAACGTCTGAGCCAGCTGGGCGACCCAGCGATCGGTGGGTTGATGATGACAACCTGGCCGGCCAGCCTCGACTTCGCGCGTCGCCGCAGCGCTGCCCGGCAGGGACAGCAGGCTCTGCGTGATCGGCTGGCTGGAGTGGACAGCTTCCACCATCCCGACGCTCAGAACCATCCGACCTGGCTGGGCTGGTGAACCCTTCGACCTCCACGCCTGCGTGCAAGCCCTCTGCACCATCAAAGTCCCTGAGCCGACCGCGGATCTTGATCAACAAGCCGCGTAGCGAAGCCGCAGGCCGCTGCCCTAGAAACTGACAACACGTGCGCGTTGCGGACAACACCTCCGGCGCGTCGGCCAACACCCTGGACAACACCTGATTGGCAGATTGAGCCACGGCAGACGACGTCGGAGGCGCGATCCATGGACAACTCAACTGACCCGAGATTCACGGTGTACGGAGGGGTCGGTTCGCGCGGTTCCGATCCAGCGCGGCTTTGCTGCGCGTTGACGCGGCTATCTCAGGCGCTCGCAGTGTCTGTCCCACGGATTGAACTGCGCATAGCGCTCAAGCGTGGGGTCTGCGATTGTCATGGCTTTCGAACTGAGGAGATCGGGTGGCGCTCAGGAGACGGGGCTTCGTGAGTGTCGGAGCCGTCGTCGCTTGCTGCGCGCTCGCCGCCGCGTGTACTCCAGGAACCAGCGCCAATCAGCCCACCGTCACCGACTCCGGCCGCGACGACGCCCGCCGAGTCTCAGATCGAGCGCGAGATGAGACTTGACTATGAGGCGGCCGAGAAGGCATATCGGGCAACTGTCGCGGAGCAGGATCGGCTGGCTCAGCTGGTGGCACCGCGTAGGCCACGGCTGCAATTGGAGCGACGGCGACGGGGTCTATCTTCGGATTTCTCACTGCGGTCGCTGCGCCGTATCGCGTGATGCGGGCTGGCGAGCGAACTGGAGACACGAAGATCGTCGGCGTGGTCGCGAATCGCGGTTGGCAGGAGCGAACGTGTCGTGTTGATCGCTGCGAGGACAGCTCCGGCGTGCGGTTCATTGACGAGCGGGCAAGGATGTCACTCCTCAGAATCAGGCGGACTTATGTGCAGGAACTGACAGTGAGTCAAGATCGGCGGTCGATGGAAGGTCGCGGATAGTTCGCTCAACAGTAGTGAAGTCCTTCGAGAGCCAGCCATGCGCAGCCTAAGACTTGCTCTGATGCGGTGGAGCCGTCATTCTGCGGCTGTGCTCTACGTACTCTCGGTCGCAGTCGCTGAGGACATCGAGACAAAGAAGGCCTGCGACGACCCGCGGCTGCTACGTGATCAGTCGAGAGGCAGTCGAAACCTCCGCATGAGTCCGCCGTAGGCGGCCCAGCTCGCTGGGCAGGGCAGCCGATCGTCGGGATGCTGAGAACCAAAAGGTCCTCGAGTCGCGCAAGGAATTCTCTGCCGCATTCGCTGAGTATGACCGCCGGCTCGCCAGCTACAACCGCTGCCTGCTGATCTTCGGTCCGAGTTTGAGCAACCCACGCTGCGGCAGCGCACCTACCCCACCAAGCTCTCCGGAATTTAGCTCCGGTACCTTCTCTGGGCGTGGAAACCAGCCGACGGCCGGCCAGGCAGCCGCAATCGCTGTCGCTCGCCTGCAACTGCCGAGGATCCCGCCCGGCATCGGCCCGTCGCCGGACATCAACCCATGGAACATGGCTGCGGTCGGCTACCCCCTCTGGCTATGGGCGGACGGCCCCACCCATGTCGGTCCGATTTCCGACTCGGTCGCGGGCCTATCCGTGTCGCTCGATGCCGAGGTGAGCAGCTTGACCTTTCGAATGGGCGACGGCCACACCGTCACGTGCCCCGGTGCGGGCCACCCTTGGACAACGGCGGTACTGCCCGGCACCAAATCTCCGAGTTGCGGCTACTCCTACGCCAAACCCTCATTGCCGGACCGCACCTACACGGTGGCAGCCATCGCCAACTGGGCTGTCAGCTGGACCAGCAACGGCCAATCGGGAGTGATCAACGTCCCCGTCGTTGATACCACCGAACTCCCGGTCGGAGAGCTCCAGGTGCTCGTCCGATGATCATTCCAGACCCGCCGCGAGCAATGCCCCTCGCGGTCGCACCATCCCCCTAGGGCTTCATGATCATGAAGTCTGCCCCCCGAAAGGAAATCCATGAAGGTCCAGCACTACGCCGCCGTCATGGTAGGACTGCTTGTCCTGCTCAAAGATCCTCAGTCACGCAACGAGCGCGGGCTTAGCCAGTCGGCCGAGAACGCGATCTTGCTCGCCGGAGCCGTAACAGTGGCCGGGATCGTGATCACCTTGATCACGGTCTACGTCCGCGCCAAGCTCCCCAAGCTCTGAGCTGTGCCGGTCATGGCCCGTGATGAGCGCGGGCTCAGCGAAAGCGTGCAGTGGGCAGTTCTGTGGCCCCTCCTGATGCTGGTAACCCTCGGGATCATCCAGGCCGGCATCTTCCTGCATGGCCGCAATGTCGCGCAACGAGCAGCAACCGCAGCAGTCGACGCTGCACGTGGCAGCTATGGCAGCACGACCGACGCTGAGCAACTGGGCACGACGATCGCCGGCTCCGGAGGATTGAGAAACATCTCGGTACGCGTCCGGGCGACTGGGACCACGGTCACTGCGGACGTTTCGGGGTATGCACCGATGATCTTCGACCTCGATCTCGGCCGGATCAATGAGACGGCAGCTGCGCCGCTCGAGCGGGTCACCCAGCCATGATCATCAGCCGGCACCGTAATGTGCCCGGGGATCAGCGTGGAGCCGCAGCCGTCGAGCTGACCTTGCTGGTTCCAGCCCTGCTGCTGGTTCTCGGGCTGCTGGTAGCTGGCGGGCGTCTCTGGTTCGCGCGTACCACGGTCAACGAAGCCGCTCAGACCGCAGCTCGTGCCGCGTCCTTGGCTCGATCGGCGGCCGCTGCCACCGCCGCAGGACGAGATGCTGGATCGCAATCACTCGCCACCGCTGGGCTCCGCTGCAGGTCAACCTCCGTCTCGATCAGCACGGCGGCCTTCGCTGTGCCCGTAGGAACGCCGTCGACCGTCACGTCCACGATCTTGTGCATGGTCGACTTCTCCGACGTCTTCCTCCCGGGCTGGCCCGGCTCCATCCAGCTCGCCGGTAGCGGATCTGCCGCCCTCGACACGTATCGCAGCCGATGATCACGAGAGAGTTGATCAAGATACCACCGACCACTCGAGATCGAAACGAACGCGGGCAGTCGATCAGCCTGTTCGTACTGGTGATCATAGCCGCATTGATCATCACAACCGGACTGGTGATCGATGGTGGTCAGAAGGTCGCAGCGACCAGTCGGGCCGAGTCGGCGGCCGCTGGCGCCGGTCGTGCAGCCGGAAATGCGGCTGCCACCCAACAGCTGGGCGGTGCGGACGGCGCAAGTGCCGCTGTGGTCGCTGCAAAGACCTATCTTGCTGGCCAGCCAGGCGTTGCTGGCACGGTCTCCATCTCCAACGGGGTCGTCGTGATAACGACCAGCGCCAACGAGCCGACGATCGTACTTTCGGTCATCGGCATCAGCTCCGTGGACGGGCAGGGTTCAGCGCGGGTCAATATCGTGCCGACCGGAGATGCCCGATGATCATGCAATTCCTCCAATACACAGGAGCGAAACGATGACGATCGATACCGAGCCGCGCACCCGGACATCGTCCGGGAAGGCGCGGAAGCCGAAGGCAGCGCCCTCAGCAGGACTACCTGTTACGCCGCAGCCGCCCCGAATGCCGGGGCGGCGCAACCCGAAGTGGATCGCGCTCGGCATTGTCGCGCTCTGCCTCGGCGGCCTGCTCTCGTACATGATCTACGCCCAAGTTGCCAGGGAATCAGCGGTCGTGGCGGCGGCTCACACCGTGTATCGCGGCGAGACCATCGAACAGAGCGACCTAGCCACGATCACACTGCGCGGCGGCTCGTTGCCGCACGCAATTCCCGCCGCCCAACTTGGTGATCTTGTAGGAAAGCGGGCCGCATTTGATCTCGTCGAAGGATCGGCCATTCCCTCGACAGCGGTCGTCGAGGAAGCCGTTCCGGCTGAGGGGCGCGCGATCGTGGGCCTGAAACTGGCACCAGGCCGGGCGCCTGGCAATCTGCTATTGCCATCCTCCCTCGTACGCCTGATCGCTTTGCCGGCTGTTGCCGACGATTCCACAGCGGACAAGCTCGCAGGCAGCATCTTCATCGGCAGCGTCATCGACCAGTCCCCAGCGGCCGACGGCACGTCGATCATGGTCAATGTCGACGTCGACGCCGGTGCTGCACCAACCATCGCCATGTTGGCCGCCCAAGATCGGATCGCCATCGTGCGGGACGCGGGCAGGTGATCAACGATGGCGATACTCCTCCTGACCTCGACGAGTGGATCACCTGGCGTCACCACCTTGGCGGTCGGTCTCGCCCTCACCTGGCCGCGGCCGATCTTGCTGGCAGACTGCGATCCTGGAGCGCATCAGTCCATCTTGGCCGGCTACCTCGCCGGTCGTTCGGCCAACGGCAAGGGTCTGTTGCGCGTAGCCGAGGCACACCGTGACCGTCGCCCACTTCGGGAAGCGGTTCTCGACCAGACGCTGCCACTGTCGGCCGAGGAGGAGAGTCGGCGGCTTTTCCTGCCCGGTTTCACGAGGCCGGGCAGTGCAATGCATTTCGGTGGGGTGTGGGAAGACTTGGCTGAGGCTCTCGACCGGCTGGGCGATGTCGATATTGACGTGATCATCGATTGCGGTCGGCTTGGACCGTACGGACCGCCTGCCGCCCTCTTGGAGCGCAGTGCATTGACCGCCATGGTCGTCACGTCGACTCTCCGGTCGATCATGAGCGCCCGGGTCCACCTGCCGACGCTTCATGATCACCCACAGCTCAAATCAACTGATCGCGGGCACGCAGGCCTGATCGTCGTCGGCGAGGGACAGCCGTACCGGCGGGATGAGATCGCCAAAGCCTTGGATATGCCGGTGATCACAAGCATCGCCGACGACCCGAAGGCCGCCATCCATCTTTCCGACGGACGTCCGCGACACCGCCGGTTCGACTCCTCGCCGCTGATGCGCAGTATTCGCGATGCGTCATCCCAGCTGTCGAACGCCCTGCAGCGGTCGGCCGACCTGGTCGGTGGCTGATCATGAAGGAACAGAGCTCCATCGAGACGACTGACGAGTTGACAGAGATCCCCATTCTGGCCGAGTACGAGGATGAGCTGACGGCGCCCGTCGCTCAGCCAGCAGCAGGCAGGACGCTCCGCGAGCCCGCGTTCGGGATCTACAGCTCCAATGAGCTACGGTCCAGCCGTACCAATTGGCCTACCGGTGATCTTGACTGGGCTCAGGTTGTTGAGCTCCGCCGACGCGCCTCCGAGATGATGACCGACGAGATCGAAGAGCACGTCGGGGCGAACGGTCGTCCACTCGGTAGTGATGACCGGCTCCTCCTGGGTCGCTCCATCATTCGCCGCGTGGTCGGTGATCATGTTCGTTCCCTGCACCGAAGTGGCGCTGAACTCTGGTCGGCGACTCAGGAGGAGGCGTACGTCACTGCCGTCGAGAACGCGGTGTTCGGCTACGGCAGGCTGCAGCCGCTACTCGAAATGCCTGACGTGGAGAACATCGAAATCCACGGCTGGAACTCGGTGGTCGTCCAGTACGGCGACGGGCGACGAGAGCGGATGCCGCCGGTCGCCGAGAGCGATGCCGAGCTGGTCGAGGCGATCCGCTTTCTGGGCCAGAACAGCGAACCCTCGCGGCCATTCGACGACACACATCCCACGATGACGCTGGCTCTCGGCGAGCGGTTTCGCCTGCATGCCATGGCTTTCGGCTTGTCGTATCGGCCCAGCATCGTGATCCGCCAGCACACGCTCACCGACGTGTCCTTGGCGGATCTGGCCCACGGCGGCCTGATGCCTTACGAGGTGGCGCAGTTGCTCGATGCTGCGATCTTGGCGCGGAAGTCGATGGTGATCTCTGGTGATCAAGGTGCCGGGAAGACCACCTTGCTACGGGCCTTGATCAATTCGATCCCGCTCAATGAGCGTTTCGGCACTCTGGAGACCGACTACGAGCTGATGACTCATCTGCAGCCCGGTCGGGAGAACGTCCTGGCGCTCCAGGCTCGCGTTGGCCACGGTGAGACGGCCGGCGGCAGTCGCGTCGGCGAGTTCACGATCTCAGATCTGATGCCGGAGGCTTTGCGGCAGAACCTGTCGCGGTTGGTAGTCGGTGAAGTGCGCGGTGGTGAGGCGTCGGCGATGTTTGAGGCTATGCAGGCGGGCACCGGCACATTGAGTACGACTCATTCGCACTCGGCGGAATCAACCATCGACCGCCTGGCGTCCCGAGTTGCGCAGGGCGGTGTGCTTTCGGTCGAGGAGGCCTATCGACAGATCGCCCACAACATCCACCTCTTCGTCTATGTGAAGTTGGTCGACGAGACGTGGAAGGGAGGCGTCCGTCGCCGCTATGTGTCGGAGATCAGGCAAGTTACTCGTGCCATCGAGAATGGTCGCCCGGTTACTCATCTCACCTATCACGCCACAGGCACCGGCGGCCAATCCGCCGGATACTTTCCCGATGCCGGGTTCGAGGCGGAGCTCGCTGCCCTTTCGCCGTGATCTTCCCCGGTCCAACCGACACTCCCACGCATTGGGGCGTTATCCGTGAGCGGGGTCCTGGCCATCACAGCCGGCTTGTTGATCATCGGCGGACTACTAGGAATCTTGGCCGGGTTGAGGCAACAGGCGCCGAGAGCAGCACGCCGGCGGGCCGAGTCTGCTGGCGAGCTCTGGGCTCGTCTCACTCGACGGCCCGCAGGTCCGCGCGGGCGACGTCGGGATGTGATCTTGCTGCTGAGCGTGATCGTCGGCGGCATCGTGGCAGTGCTCACGCAGTGGCTGATCATGATTGTCGTCCTCCCGGCAGTCGCCATAGGCCTGCCCTACTTGTTGGTCCTTCCCAAGCCGCGCGACGTCGAGCTGCTCGAGGCGCTCGATCGCTGGGTACGCTCGCTGGCCGCGACGCTCGCTACCGGCAAATCGATCACGGACGCGATCCGCATCTCGCGGCGTACGGCTCCTCCGCTGATCGCTGATGAGATCAGCCTGCTGGTGACGAGGCTGAACAACCGTTGGGAGACCCGAGATGCGCTGATGCGGTTCGCTGACGCGGCCGACTCATCGGACGCCGATGCGGTGATCGCGGCGCTCATCCTGGCATCGAGCCGCGGCGCCAATGGAGCGTCGGTCACGCTCAATGCGCTCGCTGACTCGATCCAGGCGCAGCTCAAGGGTCGTCGGGCAATCGAGGTCGAGAGATCCAAGCCGTACGTTGTGGTCCGCCAGGTGACCGTGATCTCGCTGTCAACTCTGGTCCTGGTCTTCCTGCTCTCGCCTGACTTCTTTGCGCCGTATCGGACGCCGCTGGGTCAGGTCCTGCTGTCACTGCTGTTGATCATGTATGTCGCCTCGCTGATCTTGATGCGGCGCAAGGCGCACCAGGCCGACCGGCCGCGGATCCTTGTCGGAGAGCACCGATGACCGTCACGTTGGTGACGCTCTCAGGCGTCTTGTTGGCGGCGGGCATGGCCTGCCTGGTGGTCGCATTCGCCCGTTCCACTGCCACGTCTGGACGCTGCGCTGGAGCGCATCAGCGCCGACGACGCGGACCGCGGGCCGCTGCGGGACATCGGTCCCGTCAGCAGCCGGTCGGAGCGCCTGGGCGCCTTCATCTACCGCGCAGTCCCCATTCCTCTCTCCACTGGACAGCGTCGCGCGCTGCGGCTCCAGGACAAGCCGATTGCGGAGTTCTACGCCGACAAGGCCGTGATGGCGATCGTCGGTGCTGTGCTGCCAGGGCTGGCCGGCGGCGCATTCGCCTACCTGACGGGTCACCTCAGCCCGATCCCGGCAGTTGCCGCTGTGGTCGGTGGCGTCATCGGGTTCTTCGTGCCGGATCTGCTGCTGCGGCGATCGACCACGAACGTCTGGGTCGGTGCCACCGAGGCTCTGTTGGTCTACATCGACCTGGTGACCTTGGAGCGGCTCACGAATGCCTCAGCCACCCAAGCACTGCATAACGCTGCCGCCCTGAGCGATGTGCCGCTCTTCGTCCACATCCGAACGGCACTGGAACGGGCGCGGCTTGAACAGCAGTCGCCGTACGCTGAACTCCGCAGGCTGTCCGACCAGCTCAAGCTCCCTGAGCTCGCTGACATCGCTGACGTGATGCAGCTGGACGAGACGGGTGCCGCCCTGTCCGGCACGCTGCGCGCTCGGGTACGCGAGCTGCGCGACGCCCATCTGACGCGTGAGCAGATCAAGGCAAGTGCTGCTGCTGAAGGTATGACGATCTATATGACGTTGCCGGCATTGATCTTCGGCCTCATCTTCCTCGTCGCCGCGATGCTCAGGATCCTGGTCGGCTGATGTCGAAACGGCCGGTGCGGCGGAGACATCTCCCGCTACTGACAACACCTCCGGCGAACGGACAACACCTAGCGGTTCCCGTCGCCACTCAACCTCGGAACAGTAGTTGCGGAGTCGATCGTTCGCGAGCGTCGGGTAGGTCGTGCCTCGCTGCTGTCTGGACGAGCGAGCCGAGCACGACACCTTCGAGTAGGAGCGACCGACGTGACGCACGTGGCGTGCGAGCGAGTGAGGAAGACAGCGGCTCCCAGGGCACGACCGGGCGCGAGCGAACAGAAAGTCGGAAGGGAACAGGCATGACAGAGCGAGTGGTCTGTTGATGGCTCGGCTGATTCGCGGCCTTGGCTCACTCACGGTCCTGCTGCTTGGTATTGCCGGCGTTCCTGTCGCCCTGGTTTTCCTCGGCGGTAATCCGCTGCCGCACGAGCTGACCTGGAGTGCCCTGCGGAGCGCTCTGATCACACCAGTCGACGGGATGATCCTGGTTGGACTGATCACCATCGTCGGCTGGCTGGCGTGGCTGGGCTTCGCTCTGTCGGTGATCAGTGAGCTGGTGTCGCTCGTCTCGCGGCAACGGATTCGGATCAGGTTCCCAGGCCTTGATGCACCCCAGCGGTTCGCAGCCGGACTATTGATCTCGGTGATCACGATGATCTCCGTGCCGCACGCTGTTCAAGCCGATCCCCACCCAGGTCGCCCGATAGCTGCTGCGGCTGCGGCACCCGAGCCTGCCGCAGTGATCATCGAGCCGACCGAGACTCTGCAAACGTCTGCCCCGGCGGCCCCGCGGACAGGGCGAGTTGATCACGCCAAGCACCATGTGGTGCAGACCGGTGACGATCTCTGGAGTCTCGCCGAGCGGTACTACGGGGACGGTCGGGACTGGCGCAAGATCGCAGCCGCCAACCCCACGGTGCTGACCGGAGGCCCCGACCGGCTGCAAGTCGGTTGGCGACTCCGGATCCCTGATCTTGATCAGGACCTGCCTGCTGGCGATCGCGTGATCACCGTACGTCGCGGGGACACGCTCTCCTCGATTGCCGAGCGCGAGCTCGGCTCATCGGCTCGCTGGGATGACATCTTCCAGGTCAACAGAGCACAGCTGAGCGATCCCGACGAGCTCGCTGTAGGCATGCGGCTGGTGCTGCCGGAGCAAAACGAGAAGCCCGCGGCCAGAGCCAGGTCGAAATCCCATGATCAGCAACGCCGATCTGAACCCTCACAGCCGGAGCACCAGCGTTCTGCATCACCAGCCCAGCCATCGGTCTCACCAGCCCAGCCATCGGTCTCACCTGCCGAGCCGTCGGCCTCACCGGCCGAGCCGTCGGCTGGCGGCACCCCAACGGAGACCACCGATCAAGAGCGAACGCTTGACGTCTCCGCGGCAACGCTGGCGGGGGTCGGCGGGCTGCTGGCGGCCGGGGTGATCGGTGGGCTGGCAGTGCGGCGGCGCATTCAGCTCCAGACCAGGCAGCCGGGCCGACGGATCGTACATCCGCCACCGGCGACCCACCCTGTTGAGGTCGCGCTCGGGCGGCGACAGCAGCCGTTGAGCTTGCGTACGCTCGACCGCGCCATGCGGGCGATCGCCGCACACTGCAGAGACTCCGCGACCGCGCCACCACCGCTGCAGCTGGCCCTGATCGGCGAGACCGAGATCGAGCTCCGCATGCATGAGGTTTGCCCGGCCGCACCAGTGGGTTTCACAGTGCGTGGGCGCTCTTGGTTCCTGGCTCAGGAGGACGTGGGATACCTCAAGTCGGTGCCGGGATTGAGTGAGGCTGCGCGTCCCTGGCCGGCCCTGGTCACGCTGGGCCGCGACGACCAAGATCGGCTGGTGCTTGGCGATCTTGAGGCCTTCGGCTTGTTGGAGATTCAGAGAGACTCCGGATTCGCTGCCATCGATCTGCTGGCTGCAATGGCTGTCGAACTCTCCTTTTCACCGTGGGCCGACGAGATGATCATTACCCTGGTGGGCGGCGGTGACCGGCTGCCCGCGGCGCTGGGCAAGCACAATGTCATCCGCACTGACGACGTTGACGCGCTGCTCGACCGGCTTGAGCAGCGCGCCGCGATGCAACGTCAGCATCGCCGGTACGAGATGCTGAGTCAGCACCGCATTGACCCGGACCTGGCCGACCCATGGGCTCCCGAAGTCGTTCTGGTGCAGCAGCCACTGAGCACTGCCCAGAACACCCGGCTGCGCGCCCTGATCGACGCCGAGCCCAAGGTGACCCTAGCCGCTGTGGTGGTCGGAGCGGTTGCTGCTGCGTGGTCGCTGCGCGGCGATGGTTCATCCGCTGAGCGGAGGGTCGTACTAGAGCCGGCCGGCCTTTCACTGTCTCCACAGTGGTTGGAGCCTCCGGAGTTGACCGCGGTAGTTGATCTCATCGAGACCACCGGCAGCGAGGACACAACTCCGGCTCCATGGTGGAGCGAGGTTGAAGTGCAGCCCGATCCGCCGCCAGACAACGTGACCTACCTGGAAAGCCGATTGACGACGTGGGGCACAGCAAACACCGAAGAAAGGGCCTTGATCATGGAGGCAGCGATGGACCCGGGCCACACGGTCCACCATCCCACCCTCCAACTGCTGGGGCCGATCGAGCTGTTTGGCGCGACCGGCACTGTGCCTCCCCGCGCCGCCAAGCAGTGCCTGGAGTACTGCGCGTGGCTGCTGGAGAACCCCGGGAGCACTGCCCAGGCCATGGTGGCGGCGCTTGCCGTGGCGGAGGGCACTCGCCGTTCCAACATGAGCCGGCTGCGCACTTGGCTCGGCACCAGCCCGGATGGAGAGGCCTACCTGCCGGACGCGTACACCGGACGGATCACACTGCATCCAGCGGTGAGCTCCGACTGGCAGCGGCTGCAGATCCTCACCTCGACCGGGGTCAACCGTGCCAGCGACGACAGCCTGCGGGCCGCGCTCGAACTGGTACGCGGCGCTCCGCTCGCCGACGCCGCGCCCGGCCAATGGCACTGGGCCGAGGAGCTGCGGACCGACATGATCTCCTGCGTACGCGACATTGGAGTCGAGTTGGCCGACCGGGCGCTTCTTGCCGGAGATCTGGAGCGGGCTCGCTGGGCTGCCGCGCGGGCGCTGTTGGCTGCGCCTGGCGACGAGCTGTTGCTGGCCGCCCGGATCCGCACCGAGCACACAGCGGGAAACGCAGCCGAGACGGAGCGGCTCACGCTCCAGCTGGCGGCGCAGGCCCGAACCCTCGGGGTCGACCTTGACCCGGAGACGGTCTCGTTGCTGCAACGCGTGATGGAAGGACAGGTGCGGGCCCGGCTGGCGTGAGGCTTCGGTGCAGCCGGCACTGAGTGATAACCTCACGCCGCCATGCAGATCCAGCCACCATCGGGCTTCTCCGCCAGCCTTGAGCTGGACGGTCTCCCGGTGTTGGTCTGCGGCGGCGGACCGGCGGCTCTGTCGGCCATCCGGAGACTGCTGGAGTCCGGCGCCGTGGTGACGGTGGTTGCGCCTGAGATTGGGGCGACCGTCGCCGACCTGGCGACACGTGGACTGCTGACCATGCGGCGGCGCCCGCCGGCACCCGATGATTTTCGCGGTGCCGCTCTGGTTGTTCCGGCCTCGGGTGTGGCTGAGCGTGATCAGATGATCGCGGCTGCTGCTCGTGATCATGGTGTGCCGGCTGTGTCGCCCTCCCCAGCCACGATCGAGCAGTCCACTGGTGCCGGATCGGTGATCTTGGTCGGCGGCGGTCCCGGGGATCCTGGCCTGTTGACCGTCGCAGGACTGGAGGCCATCAAGGGCGCCGATGTGATCGTCTGCGATCGGCTGGCCCCGCTGTCGGCACTGCAACACGCGAGGCCGGAGGCGTTGATCATCGAGGTCGCCAAGATCCCACGAGGCACCTCCACGCCCTCAGGAGCGGATCAACGAGATCCTGATCGAGCACGCCTCGGCGGGAAAGACAGTCGTCAGGCTCAAGGGCGGCGACCCGTTCGTCTTCGGCCGGGGTGGTGAGGAGTGGCAGGCCTGCGCGGCGGCGGGTATCCCAGTCACAGTGATCCCCGGGGTCTCTTCTGCGATCGCGGGTCCGGCGTTGGCGGGAGTGCCGCTCACCCACCGCGAGCTCATCCAAGGTTTCACGGTGATCTCTGGCCACGCCCCACCCGGCGATACCGGCTCAACCCTCAACTGGCAGGCCCTGGCCACCGCCAACACCACGTTGGTGATCATGATGGGTGTCGCGACGCTGACAGCCATTACCGCCGAGTTGATCAAGCACGGGCTCGCCGCCGAAACTCCGGCGATGACGGTCGCCGACGCGGCAATGCCAAGCCAGCGCTCCGTACGCGGCAAGCTGGGGGACATCGCCGCGCTCACCAACGAAGCGGGCATCAAGCCGCCCGCGATCACGGTCATCGGCGCCGTGGCAGGGTTTAGTCCCGGTTAGGCCTCGCAGTCAGCTGTTGCAGGCGCCAAGCGTGGTCGCTGCGGGAGATCAGAGCCCGGCCCAACGGGCCGATGTCGATACGAAAGATCACCTCGGGCGACGCGCCGAGAGCGTGCACCAAGAGCGCGCGGGCCACCAGTGGTGTCACGACGGCGACGCTTCGGCCATCGGGCCACTGATGATCGTCAAGCACCTGACCCACTCGGGTGATCAAGTCGCGCGAGACTCTCTCCGCCGTGCGGGGCGGCGTAGGGGTCGCGCAGCCAGGCGTCCAGCCCGGTCGGGTCCTGGGAAGCAACGTCGACCAGGGCGCTGCCGGTCCATGCCCCGAAGTCGCATTCACGCAGGTCTGGGATCGGTTCTGCCGTTCCTCCGAGACGGGCCGCAGTCGCCATGCATGCAACCTCGGGCCCACTTACCCAACCCGCGATACGACCGCTCAGCCCCCTGATCTCCCCTGGTAGCAGCTCGCCAGGCTCGCCGAACACCAATGCCCGTGTTGCCGGCGTTGCCGCGTGGGCAACCAGGAGCAGCCGCTGAGCCATCAAGGGTTGCCGGCTCGCTTGTCGCTACTCGCGGCGATCATCTGCCAAGCGACGGTCAGGCCCACCAATCGCGAAACAAACAGCGCGACATAACCGAGGCCGGCAAGCTGCTCGAACATCACCACTGAGCGTGCTTGCCCCGTGATCGGGACCACATCCGACAGGCCGGTGCTGGACAGGTTGGTGAAGCTGAGGAACAGCAGCTCCATCCAGGTGCGTGGCTGCTCGGGGTTCACCGCCGCAATGAAGCAACCTGGTTGGGCGAGCTGCATGATCTCGAAGACGTAGGCGAATCCCCACGCGACCAGGGTGAATGTGGCGCCGACTGCAAACAACTCGTCGGTGGTGACGGTGCGATCCGACAACATGTAGACCATCAGGCTGCCCGCTGCCCAGAAGTAGAAGAGCGCATGGGATATCGCCGATGCCACATCCAGCGCGGGGGTTGGGTTGATCGCGTCGGCGATCGAAAGCCCCGACGCCGCGACGGCGAGTGTCACCGCGATCCAGGTCGGACCCGCTGAATCTCGGACCGACCAGATGGCCAACGCCAGCACGAGTGCCCCGAACATCTCGAACAGAACGCTTCCCGTGCCGGTCTCGCTCATGTACGGATAAACCAGGACGCCGAGCAGCTGGACGACGAGCAGGATCGCGGAGGGGTGGGCGAGCACCGTCCCCCACATCCCACCGGCTCGGGCCACTTTCATGCGGGCAACATACCCAGGTTCGGGACCCAGGTTTGGGACCCGGTTTGGGACCCTGGTTTCGCATCACTGGCGGCCTTGATCGGCATCTCGTGGGCTTGACAGGCGACGCTCGTGATGCAAATCCAGGGTTCCGCGCCGTTCGTCGCGCGTTGGCGATACAGTGCTGGGGTTCGCGGAGGACTTGGAAGTTCGGTGAGAATCCGGCACGGTCGCGCCACTGTGTGAGCTGGGACGAACTGCACTGCCTTGAAACAGCATTGCCACGCTCGAGTCAGACCCTGCCTCCGACGAGCTCCAGCAACGCGGGTCGCAGGAACCCGGAGGAGGAACCGATGTCAGACATCACCCACACCACGCCCATCGCTGTTGCGGCTCCGCCGTTCACTTTCACCCAGGTGCTTCCCTGGCTGATCTTCGCAGCCATGCTGCTGCTCGTCGCGATGTACTTCATCTCCGCCGAGCAGGGTGCCAACTCCCTGTTGTCCGGCACAGGAGTCCATGAATGGGTGCACGATGGTCGGCACCTGCTCGGCTTCCCCTGCCACTGAGCCGGCGCCATGACTTCCGCACGCAGCTTCCTGGTTAGAGGTCTGCTCGCAGGCCTGGTCGCCGGACTCGTGGCCTTCGGCGTGGCGTACGTGGTGGGTGAGCCCTCGATCAACGCCGCCATTGCGATCGAGGAATCTGGCGGATTGGGCAATCATCATGCCGACGACCCCACAGCGAGCGAGGAGCGCAGGCGCCACCGAGGTGCCGCGCTCACTCCAGTCCACGCTGGGCTTGTTGACCGCGACGATGGTCGCTGGTGTCACGCTCGGCGGCCTGCTCGGAGTGCTCAGCGCGCTCGCCCTCGGCCGCTTCGGTCGCCTCGGCGTACGCGGCGTCAGCCTGTCCTTGGCGGCGATCGGCTTCGTGAGCGTCAGCCTGATTCCCTTCGTGGCCTATCCGCCCAACCCGCCCGCAGTCGGCCATCCCGACACCATCGTCACTCGCACCGCCCTCTACTTCATCCTGCTTGCCAGTTCGATCATTGCCGCTGTCGCAGCGGTGCTGGTTGGCCGCGAGCTCGCGGCTCGATGGGGCGCCTGGTACGCCACGCTGATCGCCATCGCCGGCTACCTCCTGGTGACCATCAGCGCCTTGGCGCTGCTGCCGAGCTACTCCGAAGTGCCCGCTGACTTCTCGGCCACGGTCTTGTACGAGTTCAGGGCGGCCAGCCTGCTCACCCAGCTGTCCCTCTGGGCTTCCCTCGGGTTGGTGCTTGGCGAGCTGCTGCACCGGCTGCAACGTCGCACCGGCGTGGAAGTCGTTGAGCCTGACTATGCGGAGCAGCCGTCCTGACGTGATCAGCCCACCCTCATCCGGCGTATACGTCGAGGCCCGGCAGCCGTCTGGACGCCTTGGCCAAACCTCTGGGCGCGCTGGGCCGGTTGGAGCATTTGGCCGCGTGGGTGTCGGCCTGCCAGGCGACGTGCCCGCCGCGACCCTTGGACCGGGTGCGGGCGGTGATCCTTGCTGGTGATCATGGCGTCTCCCACGACGGCGTCTCTGCCTATCCGCGGGAGGTCACGCCGGTGATGGTGCGGGCCTTCGTTGCCGGCGTCGCCGGCGCTAACTGTCTTGCTCGTCAGCACGGCGTGCCGCTACGGGTACTCGATCTGGGTGTCGATGACGATCTTGATGACGTACCGGCCGAGGTTTCGGCGTACCACCTCGGCCCCTCCCAGCCGATCGACCAGGCCGACGCCCTGACAGCCGACGACTGCCGGGCGGCGCTGCGCGCCGGCGAGGTGATCGCTGAGGTGGAGATCGCGGCCGGCGCCGACTTGTTGATCATCGGCGACATGGGCATCGGCAATACCACACCAGCAGCCGCCCTGGTGGCCGCGAGCTTCGGACTCCCTGCTGAGGAGGTGACCGGACGCGGCACCGGTGTGGACGACGATCGGCTCAGACACAAGACCCAGGTGATTGCCGCCGCATTGGATCGGGTCGGCGAGCGCGCCAAGGACCCCTTCGATCGGCTTGCGGCGCTGGGCTCGGCCGACATTGCTGCAGGTGTCGGCTTTCTCTGCGCGGCAGCTCGCAGCGGGGTACCGGTGCTCCTCGACGGGATCGTCTCGGTCGCTGAGGCGGCCGTAGCCGAGGATCTCGAGCCTGGCGTCGTGGCATGGTGCGCGGCCGGCCATCGCTCGACTGAGCCGGCTCAGCAGCTGGCCCTCGACAAGCTGGGCCTGGAACCAGTTCTTGATCTTGGCCTGCGACTCGGTGAAGGCACCGGCGCTCTCACCGCGCTTCCGGTGTTGCGGTCGGCCGTCCTGATGCTGCGCGAACTGGCTCTGCTTGCCGATCTCAGCATGCGCGCTGAGCCCGTCGAAGCGCCGATTGGTGCCCTTCGACAGGCTCAGGGCACATAGTCAGCTGAGCCGATCATGCTCGAGGCGCTACGGCTCTCAGTCGGGACCCTGACCATCGTGCCGTCCGGCACGATCGCCGAGATCGACCGCCGTACCGCCGCTCGGGCCATGATCATCGCGCCGCTGGCCGTGCTCCCGCTGGCTGTGGCCGTCGCGCTCGTGGGCTGGCTGGCACGAACCGCTGGGTTGCCTTCTTTGGCGGTCGGCCTGCTGGTGGTCGGCGGTCTGGCCCTCGGCAGCCGTGCGTTGCACCTGGACGGCTTGGCCGACACCGTGGACGGGTTCGGCTCTGCGCGACTGCGCTCACAGTGCTGCGGAACGCTCCCTGATGGTGATGCGGCGCGGCGACGTCGGACCGATGGGTGTGGTGGCGCTGATCATTGTGTTGGGCCTGCAGGCGGTGTCGGTCGGAGAGCTGATCCAGGGCGTGCCCGGTGCCCTGCTCGTCGGCGCTGCGGTCTGCTGCTCCCGAGCGGCGCTTTGTCTCACCTGCGTACGCGGCGTGCCGGCTGCCAGAGGTGACGGCCTCGGTGTTGCGGTGGCCGGCTCGGTGCCCCGCGCGGCCGCTGCCGGGTGCTGGCTCGCGGTGCTGCTGATCATGAGCTGGGCCGGCTGGCTGTCCGGGCACAACCTGGCCAACGGAGTGCTGGCGACAGTGGCAGCTGCCGCGATGGTCGGGGTGCTGGTCTATCGCTCCATACGCCGGCTGGGTGGGGTTACCGGCGACGTGATGGGCGCCGCAATCGAGATCGCATTCACCGTCATGATCACCTTGATGATCATATGAATTCACAAGCGCAAGGCTCGCCCTGCAACGACCATGATCACCTCATCGCTGGCAGCGGCCATCTGCTGGTTGACCAGTCCCAGGAGCTCGGTGAACACCCGGCCAGATCGGTACGGCGACACCAGTCCCCAACCGACTTCGTTGGTCACCGCGACCGCCAGGTCGCGACGCGCCTGCCAGGCCCCAATCAGGTCTTGCAGCTGATCATGGAAATCGCCCTGCCAGCTCGCCAGCGGCTCCTCCCATGTGCCGAGGCGGTCGATCATGGCAGTCAGCCAGGTGCCCAAGCAATCGATCATGATCGCACCCGACACGGTGCGCAGCACTTTGGCAACGTCGCCGGTCTCGATGGTGCTCCAGTGCGCCGGCCGCCGCGCTCGATGATCGACGATCCGCGCCGCCCACTCAGGGTCGGTCGCGGGATCGGGCACCGGTCCGGTCGCGACGTAAGTGACCTCGGCACTGTCCGCGAGCAGCGTCTCACCGAAACGGGACTTGCCCGATCGCATGCCCCCAGTGATCAGGACGCGGTGATCAGGGCGGGTGAGGTCAGGATCGATCAGCGGGGTCATCGCCCATGACTCTATCTAGGCACTGGCCGTCTGCTGCCGGGCTTGCGGTCGGATACCTGGCCGACCGAGTTTTCGGCGACCCCCGGCGCGGCCATCCCGTCGCCGGCTTCGGCGCAGCCGCTTCCTGGCTCGAGGCTCGGTGTTATGCGGATCGACAGGCTGCTGGCGTGATGCATACCGGCGCCCTCGTCGGAGCCGCAATCGCACTGGGCGCGGCGCTCGAGAGGCTGATCTCGAATCGCTCGCTGTCCACAGTCATGACGACTGCGGCAGCCACCTGGGTCGTCTTGGGCGGCCGCTCGCTGAGCCGGGAAGCCGCCACCGTCGCCGGCCAGCTGGCTGACGGGCGGCTGGTTGCCGCGCGGGATCAGGTTCGCCATCTGGTGGGCCGAGATACTGCCGAACTGTCAACGGAGGACGTGGCGCGGGCCACCGTGGAGTCAGTTGCGGAGAACGCTTCGGACGCCGTCGTCGCTCCGCTGCTGTGGGGGGCGGTAGCCGGTCTGCCCGGATTGCTCGGATATCGGGCGGCCAACACCTTGGACGCCATGATCGGGCACCGCTCGCCGCGTTATCTGAAGTTCGGATGGGCGGCCGCCCGGCTGGACGATCTGGCCAACTGGGCGCCGGCGCGACTTGCCGCCCTGGCAGCGGCAGCGTGGGCGCCGCTGGTCGGTGGCACCTCGGGAAACGCTGTCGGGGTGGTACGCCGCGACGCCGGTCGGCATCCGAGCCCGAATGCAGGCGTCGTCGAGGCAGCGTTTGCAGGCGCGCTCGACGTCCGGCTTGGCGGACGGAACGCGTACCACGGCAGTCGTCGAAGATCGAGGCATCCTGGGCAGCGGCCGACCGGTCGCCGTCGCTGACATCGCTCGGGCGAACCGCCTCGCGGTAGCGGTGTCGATGAGCGCGCTGGTTGTGGCGGTCCTGGTTCGTGGCTGGCGACCATGACGATCCTGATCTTGGGCGGTACCGCCGAAGCGAGGCAGCTCGCAGCGGCCCTTGTTGCGGACGGCGTCGCGGTGATCTCCTCGCTCGCTGGTCGGGTCAGCACTCCGAGCCTGCCGGCAGGCCGGGTTCGGGTGGGCGGCTTCGGCGGTCCGGACGGTCTCGCCGACTACGTACGCCGAGAGCATGCGTCCGCCGTGGTGGATGCGACCCACCCCTTCGCAGTGACGATCACCAAGAACGCGGTGCAGGCGGCGAGCCTTACCGGTGCGCCGTTGATCCGGCTGGAGCGTCCCGGCTGGCGGGAACACCCGCGCTCCCATTCGTGGACCTGGGTGACCGACGCCGCTGCGGCACGTGCCGCTGCCGAGTCAGCCCGCCGGCCATTCCTCACGACGGGACGGCAGTCGCTGCCAGACTTTCTTCCCTGGGCCGATCGCCGCCTGCTAGTCCGGCTGGTCGATCCGCCCAGTGCCTCACTGCCGCCCCGCTGGAACCTCATCCTCTCCCGAGGACCGTACAGCTACGCCGCTGAGCGCACGATCTTGAGCGAGCATGACATCGATGTGATCCTCACCAAGGACTCGGGCGGTGCTCATACCGTCGCCAAGCTGGACGCCGCAGGCGACCTCGGCATCCGGGTGGTCATCATCGCGCGTCCGGAACCTCCGCCGGTTCCGATTCTCAGGACGGTCGCCGAGGCTGTGGCCTGGTGTCGCTCCCTTGACGACTTGCGAATCATGGGACTATCGATCACATGAGGTGGATTCTGAGGCTGCTGGCAAACGCTGCAGCGCTGGCGATCGCGACGTGGATCCTGAGTGGCATCACCCTCACAGGGTCGAGCACCACCAGCCAGATCCTGACCCTGTTGATCGTGGCGTTGATCTTCGGGGTGCTCAATGCGATCATCAAGCCGATCTTCGCTATCGTCACGATACCGCTCATACTGTTGACTCTTGGCCTGTTCTTGATCGTGATCAACGCCTGCATGCTCTTGCTCACCTCATGGTTGGCCGGCTTGTTCAACATCGGGTGGAACGTCGATGGATTCTGGACGGCATTGCTCGGCGGCATCATCATTTCGATCGTGAGCTTCATCTTGAATGTCTTCCTGCCCGACCCGGGCGACAAGAGACGTGGCTGAGGAAGCGACAAACCGTCCGCTACGCGTCGTTTTCGTCTGCCTGGGTAACATCTGCCGCTCGCCGATAGCCGAGCGGGTGGCAGAGCGCGCAGCTGCCGACGCCGGCATCACAGGCGTCGAGTTCTCCAGCGCTGGCACCATCTCCGAGGAATACGACGACCCGATGGACCGTCGTGCGGCAGCGGTACTGAAGGAGCACGGATACCGCTATTCGGACCATAGGGCACGCAGGATCACCGCCGCCCAGATCGAGTCAGCCGACCTTGTGGTGGCGATGGAGGACGTTCACCTGCGCAGTGTTCTGGAGCTCGCAGCCGATCCGAGCAAGGTGTCCCTGCTCACCGAATTCGACCCAACGGCTGCGCCAGGTTCAGGTGTGCCGGATCCCTGGTTTGGGTCTGCTGCGGGCTTCTCCGACACACTCACCGCGATCGAAGCCGCCATGCCCGGCCTGCTCGACCGCATCCGCGAGCTCCAGAACGCCGACTTGTCAGAACCCAGTTGAGCTATAACCCCACTGGGTTCTGACAAGTCGGCTGCGTCTCGCTTTCACTGGTTTCTCATTCCCCCGCTGCAATGCTCGCGGTAAGGGACAACTCGGGGAGGAACTCTGATATGAAACGACTTACGCTGCCGTTGATTCTTGCGGCCACCATCGTCTGTGCAGGCTGCGCAGGCGGTGTGACGACACCTTCCGCCACTACCCCTCCAGGCACGCCGGCGCTGGAATCCAGCCCGGCGCCAAGCGCATCAGCGCCGGACTCAACGCTGCCCACCGGCGCAGAGCCCGTCAATCTCGATCCGGCCGATTTCAGCGCCGACATCACTCACCCCTACTGGCCGATGAAGCCGGGAACCCGATGGACCTACCGCGACGTGGACGAGAAGGGCGAGGTCCAGGACGTCGTCATCGTGTGCACCACGGAGACCAAGAAGCTGGCCAACGGCATCACGGCGCGGGTGGTTCGGGACACGGTCCGGAGCGAAGGACAACTGGTCGAGGACACCTTCGACTGGTACGCGCAAGACTCAGCGGGCAATGTCTGGTACATGGGAGAGGACACCGCCGAGTTCGAGAACGGCAAGATCGTGACGCGAGCAGGTTCCTTCGAGGCCGGCGCTGGGGGCGCGCAGCCCGGCATCTTGCTACCCGCGGAGCCGCAGGTCGGCCAGAAGTACCGTCAGGAATACCTGAAGGGCGAGGCCGAGGACAACGGTGAGGTGCTCGGCACCAACCAGCTGGTCGAGGTGTCGACTGGACGCTACAGCAACGCGCTGCTCACCAGGGACACCACCAGCCTGGAGCCGACCGTCGTGGAGTACAAGCTCTACGCCCCCGGGCATCGGGCCCGTGCTCGCCCTGGATATCTCCGGTGGGGCCGCGCGCGAGGAGCTGGTGAAGATGGACAAGGCCGCTCCGAAAGATGGCACCGGGCCGCTCGGCAAGCCCAATCCGTGATCTTTAGCAGAGTCAGGGCTATGGTCCGCTGTCGATCATCGTGAAATCCTTGATGTCGTGCGAGTCCTGATTGTGGAGGACGAGCCCAAGCTCGCGAACCTATTGCGGAAAGGTCTGACCGCGCAGGGGCTGGCTGCCGACATCGCCCCCGACGGCGATGAGGCCATGTGGATGGCGACGGCTACCGCGTACGATGCGATCACCTTGGACGTGATGCTTCCGAACACTGACGGATTCACCCTGTGCCGAGAGCTTCGCCGGCAGGGCGTCACCACGCCGGTACTCATGATCACCGCGCTCGACACGATCCACGATCGGGTCACCGGACTCGACAGCGGCGCCGACGACTACCTTGCGAAGCCATTCTCTTTTGCCGAACTGCTTGCCCGGCTGCGAGCGCTGGCGCGCCGACCCCGTGATGTCCGGATGCCGGTGCTGGCCGTCGGCAGCCTTCGGCTGGACCCGGCGGCGCACACGGTGCACCAGGGTGACACCGCGATCGAGCTGACGCGGAAGGAATTCGCACTGCTGGAGACGCTGATGCGACGGCCCGGCGAGGCGGTATCCCGCTTCGATCTGCTGGAATCAGCCTGGGACGACAGCTACGACAATCGGTCCAATGTCGTCGACGTCTACATCGGATACCTTCGGCAGAAGGTCGACCGGCCCTTCGGCACCGACAGCATCGAGACCGTACGCGGCTTCGGCTACCGGCTCAGGACCGAGGAGACCTGATGCGCCGCTTGCCCATCCGCTGGAAGCTCACCCTGGCGTACGCGCTCGGATTGACAGTCGTGCTCACTGCCGTCGGCGTCTTTCTCCACGCCCAGCTCAGCGCGAACGTCGACGCCGCCATTGAGCGCGACCTCCGTCGGAGGGCCGATCAGCTCCGGGAACTGGTGATCCGGTCTCCCGTTTCCGCGTTGCCCACTCACTCCGAGAACCTTGAGCCAGACGAGAAAATCGCCCACATCCTCGCTCCAGCCGGCGGGGTGGTGGCCGCCAGCTCCCACGCCGACGTCCGGCTGCTGACACCCGAGCAGCTGCGAGCCGCAGCCACTAAGGAGCTGTTCGTCGACCGGCCGGGCGATGCGATGCTCGACGAGTCGGTCAGGATCTTCGCGATGCCGATCCAGGCCCGGGGGGAAACCTTCATCGTCGTGGTCACCGACTCCCTCGATGAGCGCTCCAAGACGCTGGCCTCGACCTTAGCTGTCGAAGTCGTCGGGCTCGCTGCCGCTTTGATCGCCTCCTGTGGTATCGGCTATTGGGTTTCTGGTCTTGCTTTACGTCCGGTCGAGGTCCTGCGGCGGCGGGCGGCAGCGATCAGCGGAGATGATCTTGCCGATGGCAAGCGGGCGCCGCTGCCGGTCTCACCGGTCGATGACGAGATCGGGCGCCTCGGCCGCACCCTGAACGACATGCTCGACCGAATCGGGGGCGCTCAGGCCGCACAAAAGGACGCGTTGCAGCAACAGCAGCGGTTCCTGGCCGACGCCAGCCACCAGCTGCGTACCCCGCTGGCGATCATCAAGGCTGAAGTCGAGCTCGCCGAGTCCGGGACCACGAAGGATAATGATCTTCGCGCGGCCATGGCGTCGATCGGTGAGGAGACGGACCGGCTCAGTGGGCTGACCGAAGAGCTGCTGCTGCTCGCAGCAGCGGACGAAGAGCGGTTGAGCCTCAGCCGGGAGTCGGTGAACCTCCATGATCTGCTCACCGATGTGGCCGAGCGTGGCAGCGGTCGAGCACAGCTGGAAGGGCGAACGATCACGGTGCACTCAGATGCGAGCACGATCTTGGCTGATCGGCAGCGCCTGGAGTACGCCCTGAGCAATCTAGTGGACAACGCGCTGACGCACGGCGCGGGGAATGTTGAGCTGATCGGCAAGCGCGTCGCTGGCGCCGTTGAGATACGAGTTCGTGATCATGGTGCGGGCTTCACCGACAGCTATCTGACCCATCCGTTCGTCCGCTTCGCTCCGACGGCGAGCACTGGGCGCGGCAGCGGGCTCGGGCTGGCCATTGTGCAGGCAATCGCAGAGGCGCACGGCGGAGCCGTCAGCCTCAGTAATGATCATGGCGCCGCGGTCACCTTGTCCCTCCCGACCGACCCGGCTCGACCGGTTGCCGCACCTGGTACTGACCCGAGCGCGCCAGCAACGGCCACTGCTCCAGAACGGCAGTCGTCTCCGCATTGAAGCCTCGACCGCCCGAGTATCTGATCAAGATAGTCACCGACCCACTGCGCAGGTGGTCCAGCGCGAATCGTTGGAAGGCCTGATTGTCGTTGCGCGGCACAAGCACTCCCGCGGCGGCCGCCATGTCATGGGAGTGCCCGCCGAAATCGGCAATGAACTGGCAGCCGCGACTCAAGTTGCGGCTCAATGTATCCGTTGCCAGCAGGGCAGTTGGGTCATCGGACGTGATGCATCCCGGGCTGCCAGCCGTGAGCTCTCGGAACTGATCGGGCAGCCGGCGATTGAAGGTAAGCCCTGCCCAGCCAGTCGCGTACACGAGCAGCGCACCGGCGGCGACTACACCAACTGCAATCTGTGCGGGTCTGGCGCGGACCAGCGCGATCAAGCGACCCAGCGCCGCCCCTGCTGTGAGGGCAACCGGACCAGCGGTGAAGCCTGCGAAGTGCGGGAACCAGATCGGGATGATGAGCAGGTACAGCCCTTGCCCCAACATCAGAAGTACGGGAAGTCGGGCCTCGCGGTAGCTCCAAGCCAGGGCTGCGCAGCCGAGCAACGCAACCACCACAGCGATCGTGATGGCGGACGGGTATTGCCGACTGAAGATGCCGAGCCCCACGATCCGATCAAGCCGCTCCAGGGTGGCGACGGCACTGACGCTGCGGGTCAGCTGATCGCGTACGATCTGGTTCCACATCGCCGTCGGTGCCGCGGCAAAGAACGGCAAGCAGATCAGCGTGGTGGCGGCCGCACTAGCGATCAGGACGCGTAATGCGACGCCGTACCGGCGGATGAGCAGCAACCAGCCCAGAACGATCAAGAGGGTAACGACTCCCCAGATCTTGATCGTCATCGTCAGCCCCAGCAGCGCCCCGGCGACTATGGCCTTGCCGTGAGACAACGAGTCGGCGCGGGCGAGGGGCTGCAGCAGGAGGATGGCGATCAGTAGCGCCGTTGTGGCCGGGCTCTCTAGCAGTGTCGACTTATCGGAGTAAACCGCTGGGTGGAACACGGCATAACCGAATCCACCGAAGGCGGCCGCGGCAAGACCGATCGGCCTCAGGATTTTCCAGATCAGCACGGCGTTCGCCGCCCCCAGCAGCATCCACGCCACGCGTGCGGCGGCGAACCCGAAGGAGTCGCTGGTCAGCTGCGCTACGACGGCGAATGGGGCCAGCAGCAGGGGCATTGCGGGTGGATGGAGCAGCAGGAAGTCCCGGTAGGGAAGCAGGCCGTGAACCAACCCAGTAGCAGAGGCGTAGTAGACCCCATCGTCGTAATTGCCAAAGCCGAAGAGCCCGCCGCCGCGTAGCACGGGAACCAATCTGAACAAGAAAGCGGCCACGGCCACGGCGACGGCCCAAAGCCAGGCACGGCTGGCCGGCCGATCCTGGCCAAGAGGTTGGGCCCGGGGGATGCCCACGGGATCAGGATTCCCCATTCGCAGCTGTGATGAAACAGGCGGTCTCTCGACCCAGCCGCTGAGCGAGCATCCCGTCATAGTGCTGCGTCTGGCACGCTTGAGGGATGCACATCCTGGTGGTCGACGATGATCAAGCCGTACGCGACTCCTTGAAGCGGTCTCTGGAGTACAACGGCTATGAAGTGAGTGGGGCCGAGGACGGAGTTCAGGCGCTGGCGCGGCTGGCCGCCACTCGGCCAGACGCGGTGATCATGGATGTGATGATGCCACGGCTTGACGGCCTGGAGACGACGCGCATGCTGCGCGCAGCCGGCAACGATGTGCCGATCCTGGTACTCACCGCGCGCGACGCGGTTGGTGATCGCGTGGACGGCCTCGACGCGGGCGGCGATGACTACATGGCCAAGCCCTTCGCGCTCGACGAGCTGCTCGCGCGGCTGCGTGCCCTGGTCCGGCGCGCCGGCACCGTCGCCGACTCGACCGACCCATCGGCGCAAAGTCTGTCCTTCAGCGACCTCGTGCTGAACACTCAGACGCGCGAAGTGTTGCGCGGAACGCGATCAATCAACTTGACCCGGACTGAGTTCGCGTTGCTTGAGGCTTTCATGCACCATCCCCGTCGGGTGTTGGAGCGGAGCTGGTTACTGAACGAAGTGTGGGGGTTCGACTTCCCGACCACGGCAAATTCGTTGGAGGTCTACATCGGCTACCTGCGCCGCAAAACCGAGGCTGCTGAGGAGTCTCGGCTGATCCACACCGTACGTGGGGTCGGCTACGTGCTTCGTGAGACGCCACCATGATCAGCCTGCGACGGCCGGCGGAGCGTCCATGGTTGCCCGACTGAAGGCCTGGCTGCGAGCGCTGCCATTGCGGCGCCGTGTCGCGTACCTGACCACGGTCGCGGTGGCCCTGGCCGTGGCGGTGACGAGTGTCGCCGGCTACGTGACGCTGCGCATCTCGCTGTACAACGCGCTCGACGAGGAGTTGGTAGAGACTGCCAGCTCGCTGGCGGCGGTGCCGGTTGCCCAAGACATTCGAACCCTCGGTGGTCTCACCGAGCGCGCATTGCGTGTCGGCAATGTCAGCGTTGCTGCGATCCGGACCGACGGCGAGATCTTCTACGTCCCGGACGAGCGCGATCACCTGGTGGTGGGCGCCTGAGGAGCTCGCCGTCGCTCGGTTGCAGAGCGGCTACTCGGCACGGTCCGGCGTGACGAGTGGAGGTGAGGAGTACCGCATCGTCGCAGTGCCGATCACAGATTTGGGGAACTACGCCCTGGTTCTGGGCCGGCCGTTGCAACCGACCAATGACATCCTCAGCTCGCTGTGGCTGGTCTTGATCATCTTCGGAGTGGGCGGTGTGATCATTGCCGCAGTGGTTGGCGCATACGTGGCCCGCTCCAGCTTGCGTCCGGTACGTGAACTCTCCGCAGCCGTGGAACACGTCAGCGTCACCAAGGAGCTCACGCCGATCACGATCAAGGCCTCCGGCGACATCGCGGTACTCGCAGAGTCGTTCAACCAGATGCTTCGGTCGCTCGCCTCGTCTCGGGAACGGCAGGCGCAGCTGATCGCCGACGCTGGTCACGAGTTGCGTACGCCGCTCACCAGTCTGCGCACCAATATCGAGCTTCTTGCGGCCGATGCCTCGAGTGGCATGTTGAAGCAGCAGGATCGGATCGACATCCTGGCCGACGTCAAAGCTCAGCTCGTGGAGTTCACTGAGTTGATCGGTGACCTCGTGCAGCTCGCCCGCGACGAAACCGCCTCCTCGCCGGAGCCGTTGGACTTCCGCAATATCGTGAACTCGGCGGTGGATCGGGTCCGGCTCAGGGCGCACGGGCTGCTCTTCGACGTCGAGCTCAACCCGTTCTACGTTGTCGGCGACTCCGACACACTGGAGCGCGCGGTGACCAACCTGCTGGACAACTCGGTGAAGTGGAGCCCGCCGGGCGGGACCATTCGGGTGCAGCTCGAGGGCGATCGCCTTCGAGTGGCCGATCAGGGTCCCGGCATATCGGAGGCTGACATGCCCTTCATCTTCGACCGCTTCTACCGTGGCGATACCGCACGGCAAACGCCCGGGACCGGGCTCGGTCTCTCGATCGTTGCCCAGACGGTCACCCAGCACGGCGGCTGGATCCGCGCGGGACGCTCAGCCCAAGGCGGTGCGGAGTTCACCGTCCAACTGCCCGGAGCAACCAGCCTCGAGGAGCTCACCATGCCTGGGGAATCCAGCGGCCCGGCTGCGTCACCCGCCTCTGCTCCTCCGCCTACTGTTCCGGCTCCTGCCGCCTCTGCTGCTCCCCCACCGGTCGGCTCTCTTGCGGAAAGTGGTCGCAAACGACATGGCTGAATCGATTCAGCCCTGTTGTTGTGACCACTTTCCGAAGGGATCAGCTCCGCCGGCAGTCGGCGCAGAGGCCCAACAGAGCAGCATGATGCGGCTCGACTTGGAAGCCAACCTCGCGATCGACGCGGCTGATCAATGAGTCCAGGACATCCACGGGGATGTCAATGACCGCCTGGCAGCTGGTGCACTGCAGATGGGCGTGCGGAGCCGACGCGGTCTGGTCGGTCGGTTCGGGCACGGCGAGGTGGTAGACCGTTGCCGAGCCGCCGACGTGAGTGTGGGTGACCAGCCCGAGCTCCCCAAGTGTCGACAGAGCGCGATAGACCGTCGCTCGGTGAACTCCCGGAGCCGATGCCTCGGCACGGGCGACTATTTCATCGGCTGCTAGGTGCTCCTCGGTTCCGTCGAGAACCTCGATGACGGCCTGGCGAGCTCTCGTCACGCGCTCGTGTTGGTTGCGGAGCAAGCTCAATGCGGCCTGGACGCGCGGTGGAGACGCTGATCCGCCTACGCTCAATCTTCCGGCCTGCACCTCTTGATTCTCCCCCAATCCGGCGCCCAACCAGCTCTGCAGCAGTTGCGACACTATCGCATCTGAAATCACATGCGATAGTGTCGCATCTGGGACGGGCCAGCGGAATCGGCCTTGAGGAGGTCAGCCTTGTCAGCACCAGGTCTCGCGGCCGTCAGAAGCGTGTCGGACCGGATTGGCGGCAGGCTCACCCGCCAGGAGTGGCGCTCGATCACCGCCATGGGCGGGTTCATCCTGTTGCTCCACGTGCTCGGCTGGGGCGTACTCGTCGGGATCGTGGCGCCGCAGCACTACCAGGTCAGCTCAACCCAGGTGTTGGGCGTCGGGCTCGGTCTCACGGCGTACACCCTCGGTATGCGACACGCGTTCGACGCCGATCACATCGCCGCGATCGACAACACCACTCGCAAGCTGATGGCCGAGGGGAAGCGCCCGGTATCGGTAGGGTTCTGGTTCTCGCTCGGGCACTCGACAATCGTGTTCGGGCTGGTCGCCTTGCTGGCGTTGGGCGTACGCGCCCTGGCGGGCCAGTTGGGGAACAACTCGTCACTGCTGCAGCAGATCACGGGTGTGGTCGGCACCGCGGTCTCCGGCACCTTCCTCTACGTGATCGGCATCATCAACCTGATGGTGCTGGTTGGCATCGTCAAGGTGTTCCGGCGGATGCGCCACGCCGGGTACGACGAACAGGCACTTGATGATCAGCTGAACAACCGCGGCCTGCTGAACAAGATCCTTTCCGGCGCAACGAAGGCGGTGACCAAGCCGTGGCAGATGTACGTCGTCGGCCTGCTCTTCGGGCTGGGCTTCGACACTGCCACCGAGGTAGGGCTATTGGTGCTTGCCGGCGGCGCTGCGGCATTCGCCCTGCCGTGGTACGCGATCATGACCTTGCCGATCTTGTTCGCTGCGGGGATGAGTTTGCTCGACACCATTGACGGCTGTTTCATGAACTTCGCGTACGGCTGGGCCTTCGCCAAGCCGGTTCGCAAGATCTACTACAACATCACGATCACTGCGCTCTCCGTCGCGGTGGCCTTGATCATCGGGAGCATCGAGCTGATCTCGATCGTGACCGAGCAGGCCGGCATCACCTCCGGGCCACTTGCCGCAATCGCAACGTCAACCTGGACTTCGTCGGCTACGCAATCGTCGCGTTGTTCGTGCTCACCTGGGTGATCGCGGTCACGGTCTGGAAATACGGCCGCATTGAGGAGAAGTGGGGGGCCGGCTTGCGCGCCTGATCGTCAGAAACTGTCGGCAGATTGCAGCACGTCGGGAGGACTCGCAGGACTCTCGAGGTGTGCCAGCGAGCGGCACGGTCGGCCTGCGAGGCCGACTCACCTGACATGCCCGAGCGGCCGTTCGGTCAGTCGTTAGACTAACCCGCCGGGCGGTGAACAGCAGGTACTCCCAATCCAGCACAGTCGAATCCGTGCCGAGGTCAAAGCGCCGCGCGAGCTCGACGAGGTCGCGGTCAAGGGCGGCGACCCGTTCGGGATCATCGGCAATGGCCTTGTATGTCGAGATCGTGGGTCCATAGTTGGTCTTGAAATAATCGCGAAACGCCTCAGGTGTGGCAAAGAGCGTTACGCGAACGGCCCGGGTCTCGGTGTGCACCTGCTCGACCCGATCGCCAAGCAGCTCACGTACGTGATCTTCGTCTCCCCACAGCGGCGGCGGTTGGGCTCCCGGAGGCGGCGGTGGGGCGTACGGCTTCATCGTGGCGAACATCTGGCCAATGAAGCCGGTTGGAGTCCAGGCGGTCAGGCCGATCGTGCCACCAGGTCGGCAGACGCGTACCAGCTCGTCCGCGGCAGCCTGATGGTGGGGCGCGAACATGACGCCCAGGCAGGACAGGACAGCGTCGAACACACCGTCGCCGTACGGCAAGGCCTCGGCGTCCGCGGTTTCCCAGGTCAGCTGGACACGGACCTCAGCGGCCCACTTCTTGCCGACCTCCATCAGCTCGGGCGTGAGATCTGAGGCGACCACCTGTGCACCTGTTCGGGCTGCAGGAATGGCGGCGTTGCCGGTACCCGCCGCGACGTCCAGCACCAGATCGGATGGCTTGATCTCCGCTGCCTCGACCAGGATTGGACCTAGCTCTGAGACGAGATCGTTCACGACAGCCGCATAGTTGCCCGAAGCCCACACCGCCCGGTGCTTGGTCTTCAACGCCTGATCGACCTCGCCTAGATCTGTGGGCTCGATGTGTGTCAGCTGCGTCATGCGCTCCTCCTGCGAAGAAATGTTCTTCTCTCGTGAGGTTAGGCCCGCAAATGCTGCTTGCACTAGTGCGAAATGTGCAGTTTTTCACCCGGTATGGTCGTCATGCCTGGATACGGCTGCGGTTACTCGGCCGGTGCTGCCGTCGACGGTGACCAGCTGGCCGTCGGTGAGCGTCCTCGTGCCGGTGCCGGTGCCCATGACTGCGGGGATGCCGTATTCGCGGGCGACGATCGCGGCGTGCGAGCCAAGCCCTCCGGAGTCAACGACGACAGCGGCGGCGCGCTGGAAGAGGGTTGTCCAGGCCGGGTTCGTATATGGGCACACCAGCACGTCGCCGCTGGTGAGCCGGCCGAATTCGGCAGGCTCTCGGATCACTCTGACGGGCCCGGTCGCGGAGCCGCTACTTGCTGGCGTACCCGTGATGAGCGCGTCGCCGGTCTCGCGCTGCGGAAAGACTGCTGCTGGGTCAATGAGGCGCACTCCGGTCAGCTCCTCGCGGCGGTGCGAGCGGGTCCGCACGGCGTCGCGGAGTTGCTGCTTCGCGGATTCGGTGAGGTTGGCTGGATCGTCGATCGCCTCGAGCTCCTCCAGCCGCAGGTGGAACAGGTCCTCTGGCTCGTCCAGTACACCGACCTCGCTGAGCCGACGACCCATCTCCAGCAGTGACTGGCGCAGGATCGGGAGCGGCATGAGGAAGTAGAAGTGGGTGTCCTCACGGCACGCCCCGCCGTCACGTGCTGCCTGAACCCAACGCTCCATGCGGGCGCGCCATCGAGGACGGCGTAACAGCGGGTGCTTCAGCAGTTCGGACATCGCATGATCAGGATCTTCCGGGGGCCGCGGCGGCTGGGCGGCGAGCACCTTGATCAACGCGAGCACGATCTCAGGTGCCTCGCCCTGGGTGGGCGGCGTGACCAGGACTGGGGTCACGGTCTCCCGGTGGCCGTATTCGGTCAGGTAGGCGTTGAACTGCGCCTCGAACTCGGGGAAGTCAGCGAGTGCCGTGGCGTCGAGGGTGTTGACGGCGTCACGGAGCCGCTCGTTCTCGCGGGCAAGACCGGCGAGCGCCTCGAGGGCGCGGTTGCCGTCGGTGGTCCGAGTAGGACTGACGACCAGGTCAGCGAACAAGGCAGAACGTCCCAGCAGGCGAAGCGCGAGAAGAAGCCGGAGAAGCGCGAGACCTGCGCGGGGGAGATAGTCGATTCGCAGGTCGCCGATCGGCTTGATCAAGTCGAACGCCTGCCGTGGCATCGTCTTGAGCACGGGCCACGACATGCTCGTCAGATCCCGTGCTGCAAGGTTGTGGACTCGGTCAAGGAACTCGACGAAACGCGGGTCATCGGTCCAGTGGCGGGGATCGTAGCGGTGGGCCAGGGTCGCGATGCGCCATGGCGCCAGCAAAACGCCGACGGTCGGGCGTGGTGCGACCGGGACGAACCGGTCGACCACCCCGTACTCATCCTCAGGAAGAAATCCTTCGAACGCGTCCCGAATCCCGAACCTCCCGGTGACACCGGCCATCAGGCCAGCCGGACCATAGGGCACCCAGGTGCTCATATCGATCGGGTACGGGCGCACCGGAAGGTAATCGAGGAGGATTGAGCCGAGCCGACGTTGCACAGCGTTGAGCTTCAGTGGGGGCGGCGGTAGCGCAGTCATCGGGCGCGCCTGCAGCAGCCACACGCGGCCCTCCGCGTACGCCCACTCAATGTCTTGGGGGCGCCCGAAGTGGTTGGCGACTTCGACACCCAGGCTTGCCAGAGCTGCCAGCACTGTGTCAGGCAGTCGCTCGATGTGGTCAGGCTCGCCCTGCTGATGGGCGACTCCGCCACCCGGAACGCTGCTCACGATCACCTCGCGGCGGCCCGGTCGATAGTCCCGAATCAGGCCGCGGCCGTCGAGCACGTAGTGATCAGGTGTGACCAGGCCGGAGACCACGGCCTCGCCGAGCCCGCTCGATGCATCGACGACGATCGTTTCGCGATCGCCGCTAACCGGGTCGGCGGTGAACATCACACCTGCGACTTCGGCGTTGATCATGCGTTGTACGACGACCGCGATCCGGACGTCTCCGGAGTCGATCTTGATCCGGCTGCGGTAGGCGATGGCGCGCTCGGTCCACAATGATCCCCAACAGCGCTGCACTGCATCGATCAGTGCCGTCTCGCCAACGACGTTGAGATAGGTGTCTTGCTGACCGGCGAAGGCCGCTCCTGGCAGGTCCTCGGCGGTGGCGCTGGAGCGCACCGCGACCGGCACGCTGCCCAACGCGGCGTAGGCGTTGGCGATTTCTGTGCGCAGGTCGGCGGGCATCGAAGCAGTCTCGATGTCCGCCCGAACGCCAGCCCCCTCCCCTGCGCCGACTCGCTCCGGAATGTTGAGATGAAGCGGTTGGATGGCCGTCACGTACGCCTCTGTGGTGACAACGAAGCCGTCGGGCACCGGAAAACCAGCCCGCACCAGCTCTCCGAGGTTGGCCGCTTTGCCCCCAGCGGTGGGGATATCGTCCTGTCCAAGATCACCTAGCGACACCACGAATCTCATACCGGCCGGCTCAGCCCTTTCTCGGTCGCCAGACATCCGCGGCGATTTCACGCATCTGCTCGCTGAATTTCCCGCTGGGGTTGGCATCATGCAGCAGTCGCCGAAGATCGGATTCGAACGCTGCGCGGCGTTCCCCGAACAAGTGCGGTGTGGAGCTTGAGAGTGAGAAGATGCCCGCCACAATCTGATCGCTGGTGCGCTCCACGATCTCGCCCGGAACTTCGAGCCGATGACGGCCGGAGAAGCCGGCTGCTCGCCAAACCTCTTCCTCGCGGTTGGCTTTATCGGCCCACAGCAGGCCTTTTCGGTTACGCGCGATCGGCCCGAGACAACGCTCTACGAGCTCGTTGATCGCCGCACGCGGAGGCCGGGGATGGGGCAAGACCGCATCGGTGTCGACACCTTCGTGAGTATTGGCATGTATGTGCACACAAGCTCCGCCGTCCTCGAGCATGCTCAGCGCGACACGAGCCACTTGGAGCTGATCCATCCAATGGAAGGACTGCGCGAAACTCACGACTCGATACCTGCCCAGACCCGCTGGCAACTCCTCGGCGCGCAACTGGAGCCAGTGCACGTTCGCAATCCCAGCCTGCGCCGCCCGGCGCTCGGCTTCTGCCAGCATGTCCCGGTCGGCGTCAACACCGATCGCCTGCTCGAACCAGGGCGCTAGCAGCAGGGTGAAGTTGCCGGGACCGCACCCGACATCGAGCAGGCGGCCGGAGCCATCAAGTCCCAGCTCGCTGGCTAGAGCGTCCGCGAGCGCGGTTGGGTAGCTGACGCGGCCTATCGCGTAATACCTAGCGCTCCCGGCATAGAGGGACGGATGCCACTGCAGATCAGGCTCGACCACCTGCTCAGTATCGCCAGAACCAGCTGTGGTTAGTTCAGAGGGGCCGCAGCTGGAGTGGCAGCGCAGCACTGGGAAGCACAGTTATCGCAGCATGCACGGGCACCGAGCTCAGTGGAGTTTCCAGAGTGAATGCCTGGAGGATGCTGGCAATCACGATCGGAATCTCGAGCATGGCGATCTGCATGCCGACGCATGCGCGCGGCCCTGCGCCGAAGGGCATCCAGGCATATCTGTGGCCACCTGGGAACTGCCCGGCCGGAACGTCGAAGCGCCGAGGGTCGAAGACGTCAGGCTCAGGCCACACCGCGGGTGAATGGTGGATTCCCCAGATCGATACCTCGATCCAAGAGCCAGCCGGAATGTGGTAACCGCCGAGGATCTCATCGTCTCGGGTGCTTCGATTCATGCCGTAGGCAGCTGGAAAAAGTCGCATTGATTCGCGCAGAAAGCGGTCGGTCTGATCCAGTTGGGGGACCTCCTCGGCCGACGGTGCTCGTCCGTGCAGCCGTTCGATGATCTCCTCGCGCAGTGTCGTTTGCCACTGTGGGGCCAGCGCCAGCTGGACAAGAGTGCAAGCGAGCGTTACCGCCGTCGTCTCGCGGCCTGCGAGCAGGAACAGCAGGACCTGGTTGGCGACTTCGGTGTCACTGAGACGGTCCGAAGCGTTCTCTGCGTCGCGTGCGGCAAGCAGTAAGCCGAGCATGTCCACGGCGGGTCGCTTCACCTTTTCGGAGTGCCGCTCGGCAATGATCTCGTCCACAATGCGACGCACCTGGGCTAGCTCGTAGGTCAGCCGCCTGTTGTGGGATGTCGGTAGCCATCGTGGCACTGGGTGAGGGCTTACGGCGCGGCGCAGCAGTTCGTCGTTGACGATGCTGAAGCGGGTGAGCTGCGGGACTGCGCGAGCCACGTCTGCGCCGAACAGGATGCGGCCAATCACCCGCGAGGTAATCGCCACCATCTCGGGGTAGAGGTCCACGCTCCGGCCCACTGATGCGGCAGCTCGCCAGCGCTCGACGAGACGCTCCGTCTCGTCGATCATGATGTGGACGTAGTCGCCAGCGATGCGCCGCCGCGTGAAGATCGGCGCCAGAAAGCGACGCTGTCGGTGCCAGCTCTCGTCCTCGCTGGTGAGCATGTTGTCGCCCAGCGCCTGGCGCAACTCTCGATAACCTGGCCCAGTCTTGCGGAAGCGCTCGGGTTGCCCGAGGACCTCGGCCGCCAGCTCGGGCGACGAGACGCTGTAAATCGTGATCCGCCACCCCGGCGGCCCCGCGCTAATCCGGGCAAGTCCGCCGATCTCGCTAGCCGCGCGCGAAATCGTGCCGAGAAAGTCGCGACGCAGCTCACGCATCGATCCGAGTACGGGCGAACCACTCAGCTGCGGGACGCGTTGCGCACGCGAAGCAGCACTCATGATCTCTCTGAGACTAGCGCGGGACGGGGCTCGGAGCTTGAGCGCGTATTGACCCCAGCTCAACGCGAGGTGTGGCAGGTTTGCCTGGTGTTGCCCGATCATGTCGACGACTATCGCCCGGGCGTACGGTCTCGGAACTCCCGCCCGGGAAATGATCATGGTGGCCCGGGGAGAGCAGGGTCGCATCTGGCAGCTTGATAGCGATGCGGGTGCTTTTGCGATCAAGGAGTTGGTCATCCGTCAGCTGCCAGCTGATGCAGTTGCAGAGTCGCCTGATAGCACACTCCTGCGAGACGCCACGCTGCGCTCGATATCGTTCACGAAGAGCACTGCGTGGTTCAAGCGGGTGATGCCGAGTGATCCTTCCTCGTCTCGGCTTAACCGAATGAACCGCAACGACGCCGCAGTTATTTCTCTGCAAGGCCAGGCTGGTTCCGCGTCGTTGACCGGCCGGAGCGGGTGGGGAGCGTCAGGATGGCGGAGACAACAGTGCTGGGTCGCAGCGACGTACGCGTCTCACGTCTCGGGTTGGGTGTCATGATCTGGGGCGAGGCGAGCGGTCTGCAGCGCATGATGCCGGCGAAGATCACCTTCGGCGGCGCGAATCCTGCTGATGAGCAGGCGGCTTTCGAAGCCAGCCTTGCCGCGGAGGTTAACTTCTTCGATACGGCAGCTATGTATTCCGCCGGCGGCTCGGAACGCCGGCTCGCCGAGCTGTCGGAGGGCAAAGACGTCGTGATCGCCACCAAGTTCCCACTCACCCCATTTGCGCGTGCTGCGGACATGCCCTTCGCATTGGAGACGAGCCTGGGGAATTTGCGGCGCAGCTCGATCGACCTTTATCAACATCATTTTCCGAGCCGTCGTGTGGACATCCCGACGCTCATGGGGCTGATGGCCGATGCGGTTGAGGCGGGAAAGATCAGAGCGGTCGGCGTCAGCAATTACTCTGCGGCGCAGATGCGAACCGCGTACGAGGCCCTGGCTCAGCGCGGCATTCCGCTGGCGTCCAATCAGGTCCAGTACTCCCTACTGCACCGCCAACCCGAGACCAACGGGGTGCTGGATACCTGCCGCGAACTGGGCATCACCTTGATCGCCTACCAACCCCTCGCCAGCGGCGCACTCACCGGGAAGTACCTCGATGGCAGCCGGCCGGTCGGCATCCGCCGCTTTCGGGAGCCGTTCCGCGGGCCGAAGTTCCACGCGCTGGGACCTGTCGTGACATTGCTGCGGTCGATCGGTGATCGTTACGGCAAAACCCCGGGTCAGGTGGCGCTGCGCTGGCTCATCGAGCAGGAGAACGTCGTGCCGATTCCCGGAGCGAAGAATGCCGACCAGGCCAAACATAATGCGGGCGCCCTCTCGTTCACATTGACACCGGACGAGATCGCATACCTCAACGAGGCGACCAAGGCGTGGCGGGTAACAGACTCAATCTGATGAGGGACCGCGCCGTCTCGGGCTGAGAGATCGGCTCCCACCGTCAGGTGACCAGGCGCAGGCCGGCGCAGACGATGGCTGCGATGAGCATTGCGAGAACAGCGGGCACGCGAAACCACAGCGCGACGGCGCCGACGCCGACTCCGGCGGCGCGGGCATCGATGATCAACTCTTGGCCTTGGGTAAAGGTGCCCGTCACGATGAGGGCGCTGATCAGCGCTGGAGCAACCAAAGTGATGACTCTGGTGAGCGGTGCAGGCGGTTGCCGTCCCCCGGCCAACACTGGACCGAGTGTCTTCATCAGCACGGTACCGATGGCCAGCACGACAATCAGGAGCCACGTTCTCATGCGTCATCTCCTCCCCTGGCTGCGTCAATGGCTGATGTGGTGGGCGAAGCCCAATCAGCGCGGCCGCTGCCGCGACCAGCACGGGCACCCCTGGCGGGGCAACGGGAGTAAGGGCGAGGGTGATAGCTGCGGCCAAGACCGCAACGATGATTGGGCGGACGTTCTGCCGATCGGCGTGGCGACGCGCTCGGCGTCCCCCGCCCTGGACGCGCACGGGGAACAGGTCGGGCAGCAAGAGACTGAGATAGAAGATCGGAAACAAGACGTCGAGGCCCCAGCGGGCGGGATCACCGATCGCCGTGGCGCCCGCAACCCCGGCGACGGTGCCGGCGACCCACGTTACATACTGCACGGGAGCGGCCCACGCGATAGCGCTGATATCAAACCGGCCACCTCCACGATGGCCTATAACGAAGGACGCGTCGGCGAGCACCGCGCCCTTGAGCAGGCGCCGCAGCGGTCCGCCCGTCATCGAGGGAGCGATCGCGAAGCCCATCGGCAAGAAGCGCGTGTTGGCCAGCAGTCCAGCACCAGCCGCCAGCGTGGTCCCGCCTCCAGAAGTCAAGATGCTCAGGGCGGCGAACTGAGCAGTGCCCGACCAGACGAGAGCCGACATCAGGATCGAGGGAATCGCACCGAGCACCGGAGCGGCCAGCAGGCCGAAGCTCATCCCGACCGCTGCGATAGGCAACGCGAGCGGCATTGAGGCGCGCAGGCCCTCTGGCCACGCTTTAGGCGTCCACCTCATTCTTGACGAGACCTACCTCTCTTCTCAGAAACTGCGCAGTTCCGGCCCAGCTGGCGGTCTGTTTCGGTAGGCCGTGACTGCGCAGTTAGTTGCGGCTGGCTTCCGTCCGGCGTTACGACCTGCCCCGCGTTGCGTACGGCGTATGGGTCGGCAGTGTCCTGCGTGGTGCGCGGCGCGGTCGGCGCCGGCCGACCATGGATAGCAGCATCTGCACCCGGAACCGGTGTCCGCGATACGGCTCGAGGATTTCGAGGCAGGCGTCATCATCGAGTTCCTCGCCGGTGAGGATATAGGTGATGTCTCTGCCGACGTGATAGTCGCCGATGCTCCAGGCGTCCGGATCGCCATGTGCGCGTTGCCGCACCTCCGCTGACGTCCAGGCTCCAACTCCAGGGAAGCTGCGCAGCGCCCGATCAGCCTGCTCGTAGGAGCCTGTCAGGGTGCGCTCCAGAGCCGCAGCCCTGATGGCCGTACGGACCAGGGTGCGGCTCCGCCGTTGCTCGACCCCGGCAGCGAGGAACCGCCAGCTCGGCACCCGAGACCAAACCTCAGGCGTCGGCGGCAGGTGCATCCCGTACGCCGCTGAACCCGGCTCGCGCGCCGGCCCGGGCGCGGGCTCGCCGAACTCACGTACCAGCAACCGCCAGGCCCGGAATGCCTCCTTGCCGGTGACGACCTGCTCGATACAAGCCGGCGCCAGCGCCTCGTAAACCGCCTCGGTCCGACCCACTCGGTAATGTCCATAGCGTTGCCATGCTCCGACCAGCGGAGCGTGCTCGGGCCGTGGCCGGAACGCACTCGGATCGTCGGCCGCGCCAAGCAGCCGCGGCAATTGATCAAGGCTCCACTCCGCACCCTCACCCCACGCTCGGGCGGACACCTGAGCGCCATCCGCCAGGATCTTGATCAAGGCCGGCCCGACAGGCGTTCGCGTGGCGCGAAGGTGAATGTCGCCAAGCCAGCGGTGGGTCGGGTCCCCCGGGCCGCGGCGCAGCTGAGCGAAGATCGGGCTCATCATGACGGGCCGCTCGAGCCTGATGTGGCGGGTCAGGCCGTTCATTGAGCCTCCGGGCGGTTGATCACAAAGACGCCGTCGGGACGGCGCTCGAATCCGTTGCGCAGCAGCACCGCCTGCGAGGCGACATTGCCATCGTCGGTCTCGGCTACGACAGTATCCGCACCGTCCCGCCATGCCTGCTGCAGGATCAACGCGCAGGCCCGGCTCGCAACCCCGCGCCCGCGCCAGGCGGGTACCACGCTGTAGCCGATCTCGACCGCCCGCTCAGGACTGGGAGGCCCGTGGAATCCGATGTCACCCACCACCACACCATCGGCGACGATCTGATGGATCCACCACGCCGGCGACTCCTTGACCGTGCCCATGATCGCCCGATGTGCAGCGAAAGCCATCGCGATCGCATCGATGCTGTCGAGCATCGGATACTCCGGATGCCAGCGACTTTCTGAGGCCTGGTGCCCTTCGGCTTGCGCAGGGCGCAACCGGCCGGACAGCATGAGCCGGGCCACTCCAACGGGCAGCGGCACGAGCTGCAGATCGTAGGAGGCGTAAGCGCGCGGCGGCGGCGTCAATCTTCGGTGGCTTACGGCCATGGGTTCTTCCGGCAGGCTCCGAGGCCCTTGGTCTGTTGCATCATCACCGGCGCCAGCCTTCCCGGACCCGGGCAGTCCACGTGCCGCTTGCCGAGCGCGTGTCCGAACTCGTGGTTCACCAGATAGCGCCGGTAATTGGTCAGATCAGAGCCGTACGCGTCGGCGCCGAGCAGCCAACGCTTGGCGTTCAGTACCACTCGATTACCGTTCTGACAGGACACCTCGCCGCGGGTCAGGTACGGCGCACACAGCCGGTCGGTAGTCTCCGGCGTCACGATGTAGGCATGCAGCGTGACTGATTCGCCAACCGGCGCCAGCTCGAATCGCCAGCGGCGGGTGCCTCGCCAGCTCCGTGGATCGTCGAGCACTTTCTGGATCTCCACAGCAGCCTGATCGGCGTCAATGGACAACCCGTCTTCAATCCGGACGTCATACCGCATCAAAGACCCAGACGACGACGTTGGTCTCATACTCTTGCGGGCCGCTTGGTACGTGCCTGGCCCGCTGCCCAGCACCTCGACTTGGGATAGGTTCTTGGGCTTGCGCTTCGCCTGCAACTTGACCGAAGTCACCCGGTTGCTGGCCGGTGCGGACGGCTCGGCACTCGCCGTATGGGACGGAGCCTTGGGCCCAGCGGTGCTCGGAAAAGGATTTGGAATGCCGGCAAGCGGGCCGGCGACCTGAGTGGCAAGGTTGCTGTCCGTCAGCACCGTCGGCACCGCGCGTAAGCACAGCCCGACAAGGCCAAGGGCGATGATCCCGGCGATCAGACCGGCGGCGTTGCGGCGGTGGCGTACCCCCCGGCCAATCCCAGCAGAGGGATCGGCCCGGATATGTCCAGGGTGATTTGGGTTAGATTGTTGGCTGAGTTCGCTCCTGGATGCCTGGCGAGCCATCACCCGGTGCGGCCCGATGCCGTCCCGACTCGCCCCAGGTAGCCGACTCATGGGGACTAAGACTAGGCGGCATCGTGGCTCACTCACACTCCAGCTCAGAGCGTCTTTCAGATACCGGTCCGCAGCCGTTGGTGAACCCCGACGAGCTACGCCGCCACCAGCGCGCCCTGCGGATCCTCATCGTGGTCCTGATACCGCTGGCGATCTGGACACTGGTCGGGTTGGTTGCCTTCTGGCCGGGTGACATCTCAGGCCATGTGAACGCCGACGTAGCCGGCCACAGCGTTCCGGGCGTCACCTACCCAACGGCGCGGATCACCAGCATCAAGGAGATCTCGTGCGAAGGACTGTCGGGATCGACACCAGGGGTGGCGGACGCCCGCTGCGCTGACCTGACGTCTCAACTGCTGGAGGGCGACGACAAAGGGCAGGCCGTGACCGTGCCGATAACCGGCCCCATTTACTCGTCGGGGGTCAAGGTCGGCCAGGTCATCAAGTTGGTACGGGTGCCGCCGTCGGCTGACCAACCGGCTCAGTATCAGTTCTCTGACTTCAAGCGGAGTACGCCGCTGCTGGTCGTGGGGTTGATCTTCGCCGCCGTAGTGATCGTGGTCGCCCGCTGGCGTGGCTTCGCTGCCCTGGTAGGGCTGGGATTTGCGGGCTTTGTCCTGGTCACCTTCATGTTCCCGGCCCTGATCGCCGGGTCAAACCCCATCATGGTAGGGCTGATCGGTTCCTCGGCGATCATGTTCGTCGCGTTGTACGCTGCCCATGGCTTCAGCGCTCGGACCACGACCGCACTGGTCGGGACCCTCTTTGGATTGATCTTGATAGCGCTCCTCGGCTATGTCGCGACCAAGTGGTCGCATCTGACCGGCCTCGCCGCCGAGGACGACTACGTATTGGCGGCTGCGGCGCCTGATCTGCAGCTCACATCGGTTGTGATTTGCGGGATGATCGTCGCGGGTCTCGGCATCCTCAACGATGTGACGATCACCCAGGCCTCCGCGGTCTGGGAGCTCGCGGATCAAGGCGCGACACAGCAGCATCTGTTCTCACGGGCGATGCGGATCGGCCGCGATCACATTGCCTCGACGGTCTACACGATCGCGTTTGCGACGGCTGGTGCGTCACTCGGCGTGTTCTTGCTGATCAAGATCTATAACCTGCCGCTGCTCGATGTGCTGCAGACCGAGCGGTTCGCGGCCGAGGTGCTGAGCATCCTGGTGGGCTCCATCGGGCTCGTCTTGGCGGTTCCGCTGACCACGGCTATAGGCGTGGCGGTGGTGCGTGCCAGCGGAGCCGGGGGCCGTCCGGTACGCCAGCCCGGTACGACTCGGCTTCGTATCCGTCGGCCAGCAGCTGTCAAGGAACCGGCGGTGCCGCAGCAGCCGGAGCGTCGCCCGGAGGAGATACCGCAGCCGCACGGAAGCGACAACTACCCAATTGCCGCGACACTAGCGGTCCGCCCGCAGCCGGAACGCCCTCCGCAGGAGGTACCGCAGCCGCAGGAGGCGCCGACCACCCAACTGCTGCGCACCGACGGGCCGCCCCAGCCGGCGGTGTCGAACGGAGGTGAGCCACCCGCTCCTGAGGGCCAGGGCAAGCGCCGCCGCTCACGCCGTCACGCTGACGACGACTTCGGTGACTTCAGCTACCTCCGCGACAGCGACAGCGAGAGCGAGCCGCAGGCGCCTGGAACCCACGGACGGCGCGCGCTCTAACCCTCCTAGGCCCTGAGTTGTCGAAGGACCCTCACGCATACCGCGTGCCTGTCAACATCCCACGCTGCGTGGGATCTTGAAGCTGTACGTGGCATGCATGCCGAGTACAGCGTGAGCAAACTGGGTACGGCTCAGGTCGCATCGCTGCTATGCACTTGAACTCAAGCTGGCTTTAAGTTGAACAATGGATCCATGCCTCATGCACTGATCACCGGGGCCTCGCTCGGGTTGGGGCGCGCTGTGGCCTTCGAGCTGGCGCGCCGCGGGTGGAACCTGACCATCGACGCCCGGCACGCGGAGCCGCTTGCGAGCACGGCCTGGGCCCTGTCGGAGCTCACGACGGTACGCGCCATTCCGGGCGATGTTGCCGACCCGGCACATCGTGAGCAGTTGGTGGCCGCTGTGGTGACAGCAGGCCGACTCGACCTCTTGATCAACAACGCAAGTGATCTTGGCGGATCACCGCTGCCTCGGCTGCGTGATCTTGAGCCTGCGGCGTACGAGCAGCTGCTGCGTACCAACGTCGTCGCTCCGCAGCAGTTGATCCGGGACTTGCTGCCCTCGCTGCACCCGCAATCCGTGATCATCAATATCTCCTCCGATGCGGGCGTCGATCACTATGAGGCATGGGGTGGTTACGGGTCCAGCAAGGCAGCGCTTGATCACCAGACGCTGACCTGGGCGGTCGAGGAGCCAGACTTCAGGTGGTACAGCCTCGACCCAGGCGACATGAGGACCGCCATGCACCAGGCAGCGTATCCGGGCGAGGACATCAGCGATCGGCCCGAGCCGGAGACTGCGGCCCCGATCGTGATGGCGCTGATTGCCTCTCATCTGCCAAGTGGCCGCTATCGAGGTGCCGACCTGATCGCAACTCTCGCGGCGAGGGCAGCGTCGCAGTGAGCACCATGCTGGCAGCCCGGCCTCACACCCGCTTCACCTTTCCTGATGACCGGACGGCAACGGAGCCGCCCGAGCAGCGAGGGCTGCGGCGGGACGGCGTACGGCTCATGGTCGCAACCCCGGCGGCCATCCGGCACACCTCCTTCTACCGTCTCGGTGATCAGCTGAGGGCCGGCGATGTGCTCGTGGTGAACACCTCGGCCACGGTGCCCGGTCAGCTGGATGGCGCCCGGAACGGTTCGGCTGTCGTGGTGCACATCGCGAACCGGCTCGGCGACGGTACTCGGGTGGTCGAGTTACGCACAGCGCCAGACGCCTCGGCTCCGGTGCTCGATGGCAAGGTCGCCGAGCGCATTAGCCTTCCGGCGGGAGGTCTCCTAGAGCTGATTGCCCCCTACCCAGAGTCTGGCTCGTCTCCGACGGGCGTCGGGAATCGGCTCTGGCGTGGACGGGTCAGCGTCTCGCAGAGCCTCTCTGGCTACCTGCGGGAGCATGCGCGGCCGATCAGTTACGGCTACCTCAACGGTTCGTTCCCGATTTCGGCGTACCAGACGATCTTCGCCCTCTGCCCGGGTAGTGCGGAAATGCCGAGCGCGGCCCGGCCGTTCAGTGCCGAGCTGGTTGCGCGACTCGTGGCACGGGGCGTGATCTTTGCGCCTATCACGTTGCACACCGGGTTGTCGTCCCAGGACGCGGGGGAGGCGCCACAGCCGGAATGGTTCGAGGTCAGTGAGACGACCGCCCATCTGGTCAACTCCAGTCGGGCGCGTGGCGGCCGGGTGATCGCGGTCGGCACCACCGCCACTCGCGCCATCGAATCAGTCGCCCGCCCAGATGGGATCGTGGCGGCCACCTCGGGATGGACCGACCTAGTGATCTCTCCGGAGCGGCCGGTACGCGTTGTCGACGGGTTGATCACCGGATGGCACAACCCTGAGGCGTCTCACCTACTGCTGGTCGAGTCCGTGGTCGGTGCCGAGCTGACCCAGCGGGCGTACGACGCGGCCGTTGCGGAGCGTTATCTCTGGCACGAGTTCGGTGACTCATGCTTGCTGTTCCGAGACGGCTGAAACCTTAACGCTCAGGTAACGAGAGTGTGAGTAGGCTCCGCCTTATGGCGGACGTGCTTTCCAACTACCGGACAGGTGACGCGTTCGACGAGATGATGGACGCGGAGGGCAGCGTCCGGCCTTCGTACCAGGCTGTCTACTCGACACTCAACCGATCAACCTCAGACGATCTCCGCATGATCGCGGAGTCCCTTGCCAACAACTACACCCAAGCCGGCGTGACCTTCGATGTCGGCGGCGTGGAACGGCCCTTCCCGCTCGATCTGGTGCCGCGGGTGATCGCGTCGCCGGAGTGGGAGATCATCGAGGCCGGCGTCGCGCAGCGGGTGAGAGCGCTCGAGGCGTTTCTGGCCGACATCTACTCCGACGCTCGGGTGATCTCCGACGGGGTCATTCCCAGCCAGCTGGTCACCTCCTCCACCCATTTCCATCGGGCCGTGTGGGGCATCAGGCCTGTCAACGGGGTACGCATCCATGTCGCTGGGGTGGACCTGATCCGCAATCCAGCCGGCGACGTACGCGTGCTCGAGGACAACGTCCGTGTGCCGAGTGGCGTCTCGTACGTGATGACCAACCGCAACGCGATGATCACCGCGATGCCCGAGGCCTTCGCCAACCAGCGGATCCGCCCCGTGGCTGGTTATCCAACCCGCCTGCTCACGGCGTTGCGCAAGGCAGCACCATCCGGCATTGACGAGCCGACGGTGGTGGTACTCACCCCAGGCGTCTACAACTCGGCCTATTTTGAGCACACCCTGCTGGCCCGCACCATGGGCGTCGAACTGGTTGAGGGCCGTGATCTCGAATGCCGCCGCGGCAAGGTCTTCATGCGCACCACCGCCGGGCTGCAACGGGTGGACGTGATCTACCGCCGGATTGATGACGATTATCTCGATCCGGTGCATTTCCGCAGTGACTCGATGCTCGGCGTACCGGGCCTGGTGAACGCGGTACGCACCGGCGGTGTGGCGTTGGCCAACGCGATAGGTAATGGTGTGGCAGACGACAAGTTGATCTATACCTACGTACCGGACTTGATCAAGTACTACCTGCGGGAAGATCCGATCATCGCCAACATCGATACCTGGCGGCTGGAGGAGGACGAATCTCGGGAGGAGGTGCTGGACCGTCTCAAGGAACTGGTCGTCAAGCCGGTTGACGGCTCCGGCGGCAAGGGCATCGTGATCGGGCCACGCGCCACCGAGGCTGAGCTTGATGCGTTGCGGCGTCGGGTGATCGAGGACCCGCGCGGCTGGATCGCGCAGCCGGTAGTCCAGCTTTCCACCGTGCCAACGCTGATCGAGGACGGCCTACAGCCGCGCCATGTCGATCTTCGACCATTCGCTGTCAACAATGGCGAGGACATCTGGGTGCTCCCCGGCGGGCTTACCCGCGTCGCCTTGCCCGAGGGAGAGCTCGTCGTCAACAGCAGCCAAGGCGGGGGGAGCAAAGACACCTGGGTGCTCAGCCCGCCTGCTCACCGATCGTCCTTCGGTCGGCCGCCGTTCGAGCAAATCGATGAGGACGCTGCCGATGGCCGATCGCAGCCAGAAGTGCCGCTCACCGTGGCCACGATCCCAATAGCTGTGATGCCGAGTCTCGCCGCAGCCCAGCGGCAGCAGGGAGGTCAACAACAGCAGGAAGATCAACAACAGCAGGAAGATCAACAACAGCGGGAAGATCAGCAACAGCAGGCCAGTCGGCGGGGTTGGCTGTGCTGAGCCGGATCGCCGAGTCGATGTTCTGGATCGGCCGGTACGTAGAACGCGCCGAGGACACCGCGAGACTGCTGCAGACCCATCTGCGGATGCTCATCGAAGACACCCAGGCCGCCGAGGTGGATGCCTGTCGCAACCTTTTGGCGCTGATGAGTGTTGATCATGTCGAAGAGCCGATGCTGACCGACCTGTTGCGGGTGCTCGGCTATGACCCGTCCGAGCCAACGTCGATCTACTTCTCCTTCGCCGCCGCGCGGGACAATGCGCGTCGGGCCCGCGAGGTGATTCCCCTCGACCTGTGGGAGTGCGTGAACACGACCTGGCACCAGCTCCCGACCACCCCGTTCGGAACGACGGGTGCCCATGTGTTCCTGAACTGGGTGCGCGAGCGCGGCGCTATGTTCGGCGGCATCGCTCGCGGCATCATGGTGCGCGACGACGGCTGGGAGTTCATGTCGATGGGCCGATCTTTGGAACAAGTTGACATGACCTCACGGCTGGTTGCCTCGGCGTCGCTGACTCACGGCAGCAGGCAGTGGCCTGCAGTGCTGCGCGGTTGCGGCGGACATGACGCCTTCTTGAGGACCTACCGCGGTCTTTATACCGAGCGCGAGGCGGCGGAGTTCTTGATCGTGGACGCCAGGTTCCCGCGTTCGATCATGCACGGGCTGATCGCAGCTACTGACAGCTTGGAGAAAGTGGCCCAGAACAACATGCTCACGGCACGCCACGCTCAGACGGCCATTCGGTCGCTCGGCCAGCTCCGGGCTCGGTTGGAGTATGCCGATCTCGACGATCTGCTCGGCAACCTCAACCGTGAGATGTCAGCCGTGCAGGATGTCATGGCGCAGGTGACCATCACCGTCGCAACCAGCTATTTCGCCGCTGCTGATCCGACCGCGTGGATCACTGAAGGGACCCGTTGAGATGCGGCTGAGCATTGATCATCAGACGGGGTTTCGGTACGCGTCGCGAGTCAAGTCTTCATACAACGAGGCGCGGATGACTCCGGCGGAGACCGATCACCAGACGGTCTGGAGCAGCCGGGTCAACATCGAACCTGCGGCATGGAGCTTCAGCTACACCGACTATTGGGGCACCGCCGTCACTACCTTTGAGGTGCACGAGACACACGATCGGCTGAGCGTTCACGCACAGGGTGTGGTGGAGACCCATGGAGATGATCTTGCCTGGGACGTCGACCGGCGGGTGGCGCCGAATGATCTTGGCTGGGCAGCGCTCCGGGACCGCGCCGTCGTGGACAAGATGGCTGAATTCCTGACCATCAACGAGCGCACCCAGCCTCCCGAGGAACTGTCCGACTTGGCTGCGATGACGACCGCACAGCCGCCCCGACTGGCGGCCCTGGACGTGTGTGCCTTGATTCATGATCGTCTCAGCTACGAGCGCGGCTCAACGAAGGTCACGAGCACGGCCAGTGAGGTCTGGGAGCTGGGTCGCGGGGTATGCCAGGACTACAGCCACTTGGCATTGGGAGCCTTGCGTTCGATCGGCCTGCCCGCACGTTACGTGTCGGGATATCTGCATCCGGGCAGCGGCGAACCGAACACCACTGTGCAAGGCGAGAGCCACTCCTGGGTGGAGTGGTGGTGCGGCAGCTGGGTGGCGTACGACCCGACGTTGTCTAGGCGGCTTACCGACGGGTACGTCCGAGTTGGCCACGGCCGCGACTATGGCGACGTCGCCCCGTTGCGCGGCACGTACTCCGGCGGCCGTTCGGAGATGTTCGTCACCGTCGAGATGACCGAGCTCGGCTAGAGCTCCTCGTGACCGGCTCGCTAACGTCGCAGCGGGACAGGAACGTGGCGGCGTACCTGATCGGGTGGCTTGTCTCTGCCAGCCTCGCTCTCGCCGTTGTCCTCGTCGCTCTCGACACGCAGTCCGAGCGGGTGCTCGACTCCGAGGGGCTTAGCTGGTCGCTGTCCGCGCTGTTCGGGCCGGCCGTGTTCCTTGGCCAGAGCAAGCAGGGCTGGGTTGTGGTTGGGCCCGACGGGTCTCTCGCGGATCGCGAGCGGTTCGTGAGTCTCTTCAGCGCCCACATTGGGTTTGACTTTGGGTTCATCGCGGCGTACGCCTTGCTCGGCTTGGTGATCGTGCTCTTTGTGAAACGACGCTGGTGGCGGCGGCTCGCCGGCGTCGGCTTGGCAACCTTGATCGTGGTCGACGCTCTCGAGAATTTCACTGCGATCGCAGTCTTTGGAGGTACCGCCGGTCTCGTACCGACGCTCGTCCTACTGACCACGATCAAGTGGCTGGTGACCGCCGCACTTTTGATCATTGTGGTGATCGGGCTGGCAGTGCAAGCTCCAAAAATGTCCAAGAAGAAGCCTCCGAACAAATCCGAGGAGGGTACGCGGAGCCCGCTTGGCAGGGCCTGGAGTGCGATCTTGGTACAGCGGCTTTCACTGCTCCCCAGCCTCGTCTTCTTCGTGCTCAGCGTGACGTCGGGGTCCGCGATCTTGGAGCAGCTCCCCGACGTGGAGCGGGCCTGGGTGGACAGTGGCATCGGTCGCACGCGTGCGGTTGCCGCTTTGGCCGCGACTCTCTTCGTGGCCTTCTCGGTTTTCATCACGACTCGGCTTCGTATCGGGTTCGTACAGCAGTTCCGCAAGGCCGACGAGCCGGTCACCGGGGATTCGGTGCGCGTCGACATGCCCGCAGCGCAGACCGGCGACCCAGTGTCGACCTACAATCGCACCACGCTCGGATACTGGGCGATCGGACCCGCCGTGGTCGTTGTCTTCGCCGCGCTAGCCCTGCTTGTCGGCAGGACAGGTGCAACGTGGCCGGACGTTCTTTCGGCCCAACCGGGATCCTCCGGCGAGTTGCACACCTTGCGGTTTGTGGTGTTCGTTGCGCGTCCCGCTGGCGATCATCGGGGTCTCGCTGGTGCTGCGCAAGATCTGGGCGAGGCGCCGGGAATGGCGTCGGATGACTGATCTTCCCGCGTTTGACGATCAGGATGCTTCGGCAGTCAAGATTGTCGGGGACGTTGCGACAGCGGCTGTCTTGGTCGTGGCCGGTCTCGGTCTGCTCCGTGCGTTTGCCCCGGTGCTTATCCTGCGCAAGCAGCTCGTCGAGGTGGACATCGTCTCGGTCTGGGTTTGCGTCGCCATGGGAATCATCCTCATCTGCCTGCCCTGGCTGATCATGATCATCACGACCGTCCTCAGCGTCCCGCCGACGCTTCGGATTGCGTCCAGGAATCCGGTCTGCGCTGGCCTAGCGCTGATGGCGGTTTGGGTCTTGATCTTCTTTGCCCTCGGTTGGGTCCCGACGCTCGCCGCGCGGCTGGGACTGGCGGCGACGGCCGTCCTGGGCATCGGGGCCCTGACAGGCATGGTCTCCGCCATGGGCCTGATCATGCAGCCGCACGCCCCGGCCGAGGCGTTCCGACTACTGGGCTTCAAACGCACGCCGCTGGTCACGGTGCTGGCCGTGATCGTGGTACTGACGACGGTGCTGAGTGGCAAAGGCACCATCCATGAAATGGATCGTGGATCGGCTACTCGGCAGGTCGACGGCCGCCAGACCATGGCGGAGGCCTTCCAGGCCTGGTCGACCGACCCTGAGGGCTGCGAGCTCACGGTAGCTGGACACAGGGTCCGCCCGATGCTCCTGGTGGCGGCCGAAGGCGGCGGTATCCGGGCCGCTTACTGGACCGTCCGCGGACTGGAGGCCATGGGCGAGTACACCTGCGCCGGCCGGTCTGTCCTCTTCTCCGCCGGCGCGAGCGGCGGCTCAGTTGGTCTCACCGTGGCCCGATTCAGCGGTACTGCAACCGATCCCGGGATCACTCGTGCCGTCGAGGCCATCCAGCAGATGGCCGGTCCTGGAACATTGTCGGAGGCCGCGGACGGCACCTTCATCCGCGACACCTTCTATGGCGCCACCGGGGTTCCGATGCCGCTGCTTCCTCCGCGTACGCGCGCTTGGGACTGGGCCGACCGGGCGCGGTTGATCGAGACAGGATGGAAGGGCGCATACCAGCGGCCGGGCCCGGCCTGGGGGGACCGCTCGTTCTTGCATGATCAGGATCTCTCGCCGGCGACCGGCCATCTGATCTTGAACTCCACCGACGCCAAGCATGTCTGCCGGGTCTGGGTCAGCCAGATCAAGCCGGAGCCAGGTGCGACGATCATCACGTCTCCGGGCGCTGGCTTCGACCCCGAGAACAGCTGCGATAAGGTTCCAGGCCCAGCGACGCGTACGGTCGATCTCTTCACCGCATATGGCCCGTATGCACCCGAAACCAGCGGCAATGGGGGCCGGTTCTGCCTGGGCGATGTCAAGGCGGCGACGGCCGCGCTGCTGACCGCGCGCTTTCCCTTCGTCACACCAGGCGCGGTGATCGGGCCGTGCCCCGATCGCGGGCGGATTGATCAACAGACCGCGGCGTACTGGCCGCGCACCCAGCTGGTCGATGGCGGCTATATCGAGAACAGCGGGCTGGCGACGATCACTGATCTTGCACCACAATGGCTTCCGCTGGTTCGGGACCACAACATCCAGGCCGCAAACCCGGCAAACGATCTGCCCTTCATCGTGCCCTTTGTCGTATACCTGGCCAATGGTGATCAGAACACCACGCACCCGGAGCTCAATCAGGGCCCGACCAGCGAAGTCGCGTTGCCAGTCAGCACTTATCTCAGGGGAGGGGTCAGTTTGTCCAAGCCGTCCGCGCTGTTGGAGCGTGCTCGGGACTTGGCCAGTCTCCGCGCGTTCTGCCAGACGCCGGGCGAGGTGTCCGGGCTAGCGGATGCATGTGGCGCCTTGGACCTCGCGATGCCGCGCCGGGTGATCGTTATCGATCGGCTGCCGCAGCCCGAAGTCGCCGCACCACTGGGCTGGTCGCTCTCGCAGTCCAGCCGGAACGCGTTGAACGATGCCATCGATGCGCAGGTCAAGGCGCGCTGCGGTACCCCTACCTCACCGCCCAGCTGCCGAGTCGGTTACGCCCCGCTCGGCGAGCTGCGGCACTACTACGGGGTCAACTGAACGCCCCTGGCCGTCTGGGCCCAGATGTCATGGGCCGATATCTTGTCGGCATGAGCAATTACGGGCAGCAGCCGCCTTACGGGCAGAATCCGCAGAATCCGTACGGGCAGCAGCAGCCCGGGCCGTACGGGCAACCGTCCGCCGGACGCCAACCTCAGCCGCCGTATCCGGGCCAGCAGGGGCCGTACGGTCAGCAACCGGGACAGTACCCGCCGCAGCAGCCGTACGGTCAGCCAGGCCAGGGACCATACGGGCAACAGCCACCGCAGTGGACTCCGCAACCGCCCGCCACGAAGCAGCCTGCTGTCGTCCAGCGCCCGCTGCCAGTGGTGACCATGGAGGCTGTTCCGGGTCGCGAGATCTCTTCCGTGGTCGGCGACGTGGTTGGGGTCGTGGCGCGTACTCGCGAATTGCGGCCAGACCTGCGCGGGGTAAACCCGCTGGACGGCTATGTCGTGATGTTGACCGACTCGCGTCAGGAAGCGGTAGCTCGCATGGTTGAGATGGCGGTGGCCGCCGGTGCGGATGCGATCGTCGGACTCAAGTTCGACTGCAGCGAGATCACCCAGTCGCTGAGTGAGGTCGCCGCATACGGCACAGCGGTGAAGCTGGTCAGCCAGCAGGAGCAAGCAGCTGACGCCGGCGCTGGCGAGCAAAGCACCCCAGCCACCGAGAGCAGTGATCAACTCGAGGGTGCCGAGGACACCGATTCGTAACTGGCCGCCGCCGAGCTCCTGGCCGTCCAACGAACCCAGGCAGCAGACTCCCGGCTCCGCAGGTGATCAGCCATGAACTCCGGCCAAGATCAGGAACCCGAGCAAGATCAGGAACCGGAGCAGGATCAGGACCCCGGCCAAGATCAGGAACCTGAGCAAGATCAGACACCCGAGGACGAGACCAAGCGCAAGTTCCGCGAGGCTCTGGCCGCCAAGCAAGGTCGCAAGGGCGAGGATCACATCGACAACGCCCAGCAGAACGTGCACGCGCAGGGTCCGGTTGAGACCAAACGCACGTTCCGCCGTAAGACGGGCTAGTTTTGCGAGCCGGCCCATCGGCTCAAGCCGCGACCGCGCCCCTTCCGAGCCGCGTGAAGCCTGCGAACGGCTCTTGGCTTGTGGGCGCCTGTTCGGAGCCGTCCATCTGCTGCATGAGCTCGAGAACCCCTGCCTGAGGCGTCCCGTAGACCTGATACCGGCTTTCCCGCTCGAGGAAGTCGGCGTACGCGGTGGTGACGTGGTCGGTGATCACCTTCATGTGATGAACCATTGACTCCGCGTCCGGGTGGACCTGGACAACGGTGACCACGTTGGCCTCGGGGTCGGCGTAGGCCTCGAACAACAGCAGTCGGGGTTCCTTGGGCTCGATGGTGGACTCGATGTTGTTCGCCAACCAGGCCTTGAATTCCTCCAGCTTGCCCGGCTTTACCTTGTGTGTTCCGATGAAGATGAACGGGGCAGCCATGACGGCCTCCTTGGTGACTTTCACGCCCGACCTTCGGGGTGACACCGCAAATATGCGGGGCAGCTGAGTCTCGAGGCATCGGCATGTCAGGCCAGATTGACCTGGGGCTATGGGTACTTCTGCCCAGTCAGTCAGCGGGGGATGATGGGGCGGAAAGGGGGCTGCCATGGCGGATGGTGCGAGCCACTTGGGCCACGCTCGGGAGTTGCACGAGCAGTCCCTCTGGGCCGAGGCATGCGAAGAGTTCGCTGCGGCCGATCGCGCCGAGCAGCTGGACGCTGACGATCTTGAGCGTTATGCCGAGGCTGCGCAGATCCTCGGTCGCGGTGCTGAGGCGATCCAGCTGCTTCGGCGGGCGTTCAACTTGCGCATTAATGCTGGGGAGGTAGACCGAGCGATCACATCTGCCTTCTGGCTCTTCCAGGCCCTGATCATCAACGCGGAGTTCGCGCGGGCCCGAGGCTGGGCAGCGCAGGTGCGGCGCAGCATGCCGGAGGTCGACAACGGATGGTTTCTCTTCACCGAGGCCTACTTCTTGATAGCTGCTGGCGACTACGACCAGGCTGCCCAGCTCCTGGCCCGCGCCGCTGACCTGGGGTCTCGACGTCGTGAGACCGACTTGATCGCCTTCGCCACCACAGTCTGGGGACGGGCATTGATCAAGGCCGGCAGGCTCGAGGAGGGTCTCAGCCGGCTGGACGAGGCGATGCTCCCGGTGGTGGAGCGCGACACGTCACCGCGTGCCACAAGCATGATGTACTGCAGCGCGATCGCCACGTGCCACGAAGCCCGTGAGTTCGGCCGGGCCCGCGAGTGGACCCACGCGCTGGGCGGCCTGGCTCGACTCGCTACCCAGGCTCGGCGGCGCGTACTTCGGCAATTGCCGGATCTATCGCGCATACCTGATGTGCCTGCGCGGTTCCTGGCAAGAGGCGTTGCAGGAGGTGGCTTTCGTCTGCGATGACCTCAGCGGAAATTACGGCCAGCTCGTCGCCGGCCACGCTCACTACCAGCTCGCCGAGATACACCGGCTGCTCGGGCACCCTGAGGCCGAGGCGAGCTACCGCCAGGCAGCAGAGTTGGGTGGGCAGACCCAACCGGGACTGTCCCTGTTGCGGCTGACCCAAGGCGAGGTCGACAAGGCGCTGCTCGGCATCCGGCGCGCACTCGCCGAAACACCGGGACAGCTCGATCGCCTCGACCTGCTGCCGGCTGCGGTGACGGTCATGCTGGCGGCCGGCGAGATCGATGCGGCGCGGCAGGCGACCGCCGAACTGGCCACCATCGCCGCGGTCTACACAACTCCTGGCGTGCAGGCCGAGCTCGCCGCGGCCCGCGGTGCCGTAGCTCTCAGCGACGGAGATCCTGCTACGGCCCTGCCGCTGCTGCGAAGCGCGGCACGGTTCTGGCGGGAGATCGACGCCCCTCACGCTGTGGCAACGGTCTCGGTCCTCATCGGCCTGGCGTGTCGGGCAGTCGGCGACGAAGACGCTGCCCAGGTCGAGCTCGAGTTTGCACGATCAACCTTCGCCCGCCTTGGTGCCCGGCCCGATCTGCAGCGAGTGGAAGAGCTGCTGCACCCCACCCAGGCGTTCGGACCGAGCGGCTTGAGCGCACGCGAGATCGAGGTGCTGAGGTTGGTCGCGGCTGGCAGGACGAACCACGCGATCGCGAGCGAACTGTTCGTGAGCGAGAGAACAGTGCATCGCCACATCAGCAACATCTTTGACAAGCTGGGCGTCCACTCGCGCACCGCCGCAGCGTCGTATGCCATCCAGCACCACATCGTCGATGTCGGAATCCTCTGACTGCGGCACGGCTGCTTGTTGATCTTGATCTGGCGATCGATGGTGCGGAGCGCTTACCTGACCTGAGCCACTCGAAGGGAATCAGTCGAACTGCTCCGCCAGCCTGACCCGTATGCCCGTCCTGGTCCACGTCGAACCGAACCTCCGAAAGGTCAGTGACGATCGCGTCGGCGTCAAGCGCTTCACGCGGTGTCGTCGTGACAACCGCCAACGTGAAGCAACCGGCGGCCTGAGCTGCCTGCTAGGCCACTCGGGGCGTCCTCGACCACAAGGCAGCGCCGCGGGTCGACGCCCAGCCGGCGGGCCGCCTCGAGGAACGGCTCGGGGTGCGGCTTGCCGTGCACCACGTCATCGGCGGTCACGAGCACCGAGGGCGGCACCAGCTGCGATGCCGCGATCCGCGCTTTGGCCAGCGGCACGGTACACGAGGTCGCGATCGCGTTCTTCGCGTTCGCGAGGGATGCCAGCGCCTCGACCGCGCCAGGGAGGACCACGACGTCGTGAAGATCGGCAATCTCGATTTCCGTGATGCGCTGCATGGCTGCCTCATGCAGATGTTCGGGCATCACAGCGCGTACCACCGACGCCGAGGGTGTTCCGTGATGCATGCGCAAGTCCATCGGCGGGAGCCCGTACTCGCTGGCCCAGGTGTTCCAGGCCCTGACTACCGCCGGGGTTGAGTCGATGAGCGTTCCGTCCAAGTCGAAAATGACAGCCTCGAAGACCTCATTGGCCAGCCGACCCAAACCCACCGCTTACTCCTCCCATAGTGCTCAGTGCGGTGTAACCGCGCGACGCCGTCGGATAGTCCCGCTGCTTCAGGCAGGCGCACGTTCTTTGCGAAATTGCTTGTTGAGTGAGTGCTCACTCACTATGCTGGCCTGGTGACTCGCGCTGCTCCCTTGCCGCTCGATGAGCGCCGAGCCGCGCTCATTGCAGCCACGGAGCCACTGCTGGAGCGGTTCGGCCGCGAGGTGAGTACCAAACAGATTGCCGAAGCGGCGGGTATCGCGGAGGGGACGATCTTCCGAGCCTTTGCGACCAAAGAGGCGCTGATCGATGCAGTCATCGAGGATGCCTTTGACATCCAGCGGACCTGCGACGAGCTTGCCCATGTCGACCTGGCCCTAGGCCTTGAGCAGCGGCTGGTTGCGGCAGTCGCTATCCTCCAGGAGCGGCTGCGCAGAGTTGTCGCGTTGTTCGGATCGCTCCGGCTGCGCAAGGAGGCACATGATTACGACAGCTTTCGGGCAAAGCAGCAGGCCGATAACGAGCTTCTCAACAGCGCCATCGCCCCGTTGATCAAACCCGACCAAGATCAGCTCAGGCTGGATGCGATCGAGGCGGCCAGCGCCTTGCGCGCAATTACCTTCTCGATGACACATCACATCCTCGGCGACCAGCGTCTCGCCGAACCACAGCAGATCGTTGATCTTGTCTTGCACGGCATCTGCCGGCGCCCGGCACCAGACGGAGGACGGACCTCATGCTGAGCCGCGTGCTCCGTACCTACCTCGCTCCCTACCGGCGCCCGATCACTGGTCTGCTGATCTTGTCGCTAGCAGGCACCATGGCCGCGTTGTTGCTGCCCAGCCTGAATGCGGCGATCATCGATGAGGGTGTGGCTAGGGGCGACATTGCCTACATTTGGCGTACGGGCCGCCTCATGCTCGCCGTCAGCCTGGTACAGGTTGGCTGCTCGATCTGGGCGACCTATCTGGGCGCCAAGACGGCGATGAGCTTCGGCCGTGACGTACGCGACTCGATCTTCAAGCGAGTGCTTTCGTTTTCTGCCCGGGAGCTCAACCACTTCGGGGCGCCGTCGCTGATCACCCGCAACACCAACGATGTTCAGCAGGTGCAGATGCTCGTGCTGTTGAGCGGCACCATGTTCGTCGCAGCGCCGATCACCATGATCGGCGGCATCATCATGGCGCTCCGCACCGACGTCGGCCTGTCCTGGTTGGTTGCGGTAGCGATGCCAGTGCTCGCGATCTCGATCTTCCTGGTGATCCGGAAGATGGGGCCGCTGTTCCGGTTGATGCAGACCCGAATCGACAATGTGAACCGGATCCTGCGTGAGCAGATCACGGGCATCCGGGTGGTTCGCGCGTTTGTTCGCGAGCCGTATGAGGCAGCGCGCTTCGAACGCGCCAACGCCGAACTCACCGATACGACCACCTCCGTAGGACGGTTGGCCGCGGCCATCTTCCCGATTGTGATGTTCGTTCTGAACGTCTTCAGTGTGGCGGTGCTGTGGTTTGGGGCGTGGCGCATTGATGCCGGCGACATGCAGATCGGAGCGCTGACGGCCTTTCTGACCTACCTGATTCAGATCTTGATGTCGGTCATGATGGCAACCTTCCTACTGATCATCGCGCCGCGCGCCGCAGTCTGTGCCGAGCGCATCCAAGAGGTGTTGGATACCGAGTCCTCAGTGCTGCCGCCATCGCAGCCAGTCAACGAGCTGCGGACCTCTGGGGTGGTGGCGTTCGAAAAGACAGAGTTCACCTACCCCGGAGCCGAATCGCCTGTGTTGCGGAACATCAGCTTCACCGCTGAGCCAGGGCAGACCACCGCAATCATCGGCTCGACAGGTGCCGGCAAGTCCACTCTCATCTCACTGATCCCGCGGCTGTTCGATGCCACTGGTGGGTCGGTCCGGGTGGACGGGGTTGAGGTGCGGGACTGCGATTCCGAGTTGCTCTGGAGCCGTATCGGGCTGGTACCGCAGAAGGCATTCCTCTTCTCGGGCACTGTCGCCAGCAACCTTCGGTATGGCAAGCCGGACGCCACCGACGAGGAGCTCTGGCGGGCTCTTCGGGTCGCTCAGGCTGAGGACTTCGTGCGCGAGATGCCGGGACAACTGGATGCCCTCATCTCGCAAGGCGGCAACAATGTCTCAGGCGGCCAGCGACAGCGGCTCTCGATTGCACGGGCGTTGGTGAAGCGACCGGAGATCTATGTCTTCGATGATTCCTTTTCAGCGCTTGACGTTGCCACGGACGCGCGGTTGCGCGCCGCATTGCAGCGGGAAACAGCCGAGGCTGCGGTGATCATCGTGGGACAGCGGGTGGCGACCATAGCTGACGCAGACAAGATCGTTGTCCTCGAGCACGGCGAGATCGTCGGCTCCGGCACCCATGAGGAGCTACTCGCGGACTGCCCAACCTACGCTGAGATCGTCGACTCGCAGCTCAGTGCAGAGGAGGCCGCGGCATGAGTGGCAACGGCCAAGATCGGCTGCGGCCCTGAGCGCGAGCCTCTGCGCCCTGAGCCTGTCGAAGGGCGCGGATTGGGGACTTCGACAAGCTCAGCCCGCACGGCTGGCAATGGACAGGCAGCGCCCAAGGCGCCCGAACCCCCCGCGCCGAAGGCGCCCGAGCGGCCTCAGTATGGTCCGCCGGCCGGTTCCGGCCGCATGTTTGGGCAAGCGCGGGCGGTCGAGAAGTCACTGAACTTCCTTCCTTCGCTGAAGCGGCTGCTCGGGCACCTGGCGCCGGAGCGGATGATCTTGATCCTCGCGGTGCTGCTCGCGGTCATTGGGATCGTGATGAACGTGCTGGGTCCCAGGATCTTGGGCATGGCCACAGACGTGATCTTTACCGGCATTCTCGGCAAGGACCTGCCAAGTGGGGAATCCAAGGAAGCAGGTGGTCGCTGAATTACGTGCCCAAGGCGACGACCAGTTTGCCGACATGATCGAGCGGCTGAACGTGATACCGGGGCAGGGCATTGACTTCACACTGTTGGCGCAGCTCCTGCTGCTGGCGCTGGTTCTCTACTTGGTGGCGTCGTTGTTCCTGTGGCTGCAGGGTTACCTGTTGAACGGGGCGGTGCAGCGCTCCATCTACGACGCTGCGTAAGCAGATCGAGGAGAAGATCAATCGGCTGCCCCTTAGCTACTTTGACAAGCAAACTCGCGGCGAGCTGTTAAGCCGGGTGACCAATGACATCGACAACATCTCGCAGTCGCTGCAGCAAACGCTGAGCCAGTTGCTCACCTCGCTGCTCACCGTCATCGGCGTGACTGTGATGATGTTCGTCATTTCGCCGGTGCTGGCGCTCATCGCCCTGGTGACGATTCCGCTGTCGATCTTCGTTACCGCATTGATCGGGAAGCGCTCACAGAAGCTGTTCATCCAACAGTGGAAGTCCACCGGAGAGTTGAACGGACACATTGAGGAGGCCTTCACCGGGCATTCGCTGGTCAAGGTGTTCGGCCGGCAGCGGGAGGTCGAGGCGGTGTTCGCGGAGCGGAACAGCGTGTTGTACAGCTCCAGCTTCGGCGCCCAGTTCGTCTCCGGTTTGATCATGCCGATGATGTTCTTCATTGGGAATCTCAACTATGTGGCGATTGCGGTGGTCGGTGGGCTCCGGGTTGCCAGCGGCACGATGAATCTCGGCGACGTGCAGGCGTTCATTCAGTACACCCGAATGTTCACCCAGCCGCTGACTCAGCTGGCCTCGATGGCGAACCTGCTGCAGTCCGGTGTCGCGTCGGCCGAGCGGGTCTTCGAGTTACTCGACGAAGAAGAGCAGGTGCCGGAGGAGGCGAGCGCGCTCAACCCGACCTGCGGGCGGGTGGCGTTCGAACACATTTGGTTCAGCTACGACCCGGAGCAACCACTGATCACGGACCTGTCTCTGCTAGCCGAGCCGGGAAGCACGGTGGCCATCGTTGGTCCAACCGGTGCCGGCAAGACCACGCTGGTCAACCTGATCATGAGGTTCTACGAGCTCGATCGTGGCCGCATCACCCTTGATGGGGTGGACATCGCCACCGTGCCGCGGTCGGCGCTGCGGAGCAACATCGGCATGGTGCTGCAAGACACGTGGCTGTTCCACGGCACCATCCGAGACAACATTGCCTACGGCCGGCCAACCGCCAGCGAGGAAGAGATCCATGCGGCGGCCGAAGCTACCTATGTTGATCGCTTCGTGCATGCATTGCCGGACGGCTACGACACTGTCCTCGATGAGGAAGCCAGCAATATCAGCGCAGGCGAGAAGCAGCTGATCACCATCGCCCGGGCCTTCCTCGCCGACCCGGCGCTGCTGATATTGGACGAGGCGACCAGCTCGGTCGACACCCGAACCGAGGTCCTCGTGCAGCGGGCCATGGCGGCGTTGCGGACGGATCGGACCAGCTTCGTGATCGCTCACCGGCTTTCCACGATCCGGGATGCCGACGTCATCTTGGTCATGGAGGACGGCCAGATCGTCGAACAGGGCACCCACCAGGAGCTGCTCGAGGCCCGCGGGCACTACTTCGATCTCTATAACTCGCAGTTCACCGCGGCGATCGAGGAACCGGAAGAGGAACGATCCGCGACCCCAGTCGGCGCCGGGCGGCCGGCCGGTCCCAGGCCGTTCTGACCGCCTTAGGATTGGCTGGCCGTGAGCATCTCGATCGCCTCGCGCACCATCGCGATGACCTCCTCTGGGCGCTCCTCGATCATCGCCCAGGTGAAGCGCAGGACACACCAGCCGTCCAGGACTAGCAGGTTCTGCCGCCACCGGTCAGTCTCGAAGACCTCGGCCGCCTGTGTGGTAAAGCGGCCGTCGATCTCAATGACTAACCTGAGGCGGCGAAACACTACGTCGGCATAAAACGTCGCGTCGCCAGACGCGATCGGTCGGCTGGCGGGCTAAACAGGTACGTCTTCGATCACAAGCGTCGAGACCGCGGCTTGGCGGGGCTAAACAGGTACGTCTTCGATCACAAGCGTCGAGACGCAGCTGGCGGGCTACAGGTACGTCTGCGAGTCGATCAGCAGCTCGGCGCACGGCGTGGCGGGTTGCACAGGTGCGAGCGAGCGGTGACTTCGTCACGCGTCAGCCGCGCTGGTTGGCATGGCTCGCCGGAGCCGTCGCTCGGGCTAGGCCTGCCTCGATGCCGCTGGCTGGCAGCGTGGCTCATCGCACGGCTGGGGCTGCAGTCGCGGCGTCGGCGACTGACGTCGGTTGCGACCGCGCCGCTGGTCAACTCGGTATGCAGTCCTCGCGCTGTGCCGCAACAGACTAGACGTACTCACCATCGACCGAGTTGCCGCGAGTCGTCACCAGCAGCTTCGACCAGGCCGAGTCCGGATTACAGCGGCGCTTAGCTGATGCCGAGAACTCGCTCCAAAGGACACCGTGAGGGGTGCGTAAGCCTGCGCTCGTTGTCTGGTTACCAGCACCGGCGCAGGATGGGGGGGTGCACAGGCGCGACGAGCGGGACGTGGCACGCGTCACCCGCTGGTGGGCACGGCTCGCCGGAGCTGTCGCCGGCCTGGCCGGCCTCGGTGTCGCTGGGCTGGCTGCGTGGCTCATCGCACCGGCTGGCTCTCCAGTGCCCGCCGTCGGCGAACTGATCATCGAGCTGCTGCCCGCGCCGCTGGTCAACTTCGGTAAAGAGGTCCTCGGCTTTGCCGACAAACCAGTACTACTCACCATCATTGTTGCCGCGGTGTTGATCATCTGTGGTTTAGCAGGCGAGCTCGAATTGCGGCGCCGCTTTGCAGGTGCCGCGCTGTTCGCGGTCGTTGCCGTCATCGGCCTGATCGGAGTCGGCGCGCAACCAGAAGCGACGATCAACGCCTACGTACCAACGATCATCGGGTTACTGCTGGGCTACATGATCTTGAGCGGGCTGATCAGGAGCCTGCAACAGTGGCGACCGCCAGATGCAGTGGTCAGGGAGGGTGAGGCGGGATCTGCCGCCCGGCGCAGATTCCTCGGCTGGACGATCCTGGTCGGGGTTGGGTCGGTGGCGGCCGCAGTCACGGGCCAGCTGCTCGCCAGTGCCTCTTCAGCGGTCGACACCGCGCGCGAAAAGTTGAAGCTGCCGCCGCCAACGAAACCTACGCCCGGGCCACCGCCGGGTGCGGACCTCCAGATCGAGGGACTGACCCCGTACGTAACCTCCAATGACGACTTCTACCGGATCGACACCGCACTCCAGGTGCCGATGATCGATCCCGCGGCCTGGACCCTCAGGATCACCGGGCTGGTGCAGAACCCCATTCAGATCAACTATGCCGAGCTGACTGCCAAGCCGCTCGTGGAGCACATGACCACGCTGACTTGCGTCTCCAATGAGGTCGGCGGCGACCTGGCCGGCAACGCGTTGTGGTTGGGGTACCCCATCCGCGAGCTGCTTGCCGAGGCGAAGCCTCTCGCGGGCGCCGACATGGTGCTCTCGGAGAGCCACGACGGCTGGAGTGCCAGTACGCCGCTGTCGGCCCTCACCGACCCAAATCGGGAGGCCATCCTGGCCATCGGCATGAACGGTCAGCCCTTGCCCATCGAGCACGGATTCCCGGTCCGCATGGTCGTTCCGGGCCTCTACGGCTATGTGTCGGCGACGAAATGGGTGACCTCGCTGCGGGTCACCACCTTCGCCGACGATCAGGCCTACTGGACGCCGCTCGGCTGGTCGCCGCGCGGTCCGATCAAGCTGGCCTCGCGGATCGATGTGCCACGCAAGTCGACCATCGATCGCGGCACGGTTGTCGTTGCCGGAGTCGCATGGGCCCAGCACACCGGCATATCGGCTGTCGAGGTTCAGGTTGACGAGGGCGCCTGGCAGCCGGCGCAGCTCGCCGAGACCAGCGGTCCCGACACCTGGCGGCAGTGGAAATTCGAATGGCCGGCAACCTCCGGCTCGCACAGGCTCACCGTTCGAGCTATCGATGCGAAAGGGATGCTCCAGACAGCCGAGGTCGCGCCGCCCGCGCCAGATGGGGCCACCGGCTACCACTCAATACGTGTCAAGGTCCGCTGACTGCTCTCAGTCGGTGTGCACTAGGTTCGTGATGTGCGCATCGCGGTAGCCCGGGAACTGGCTCCCGGCGAGGCGCGTGTTGCACTGATTCCTGACCTGGTGGGCAAGCTACGGGCTGTCGGTTACGAAGTCGCCGTGCAGGCGGGCGCCGGTGCCGCGGCCTTCTTGACCGATGCTGCTTTTGAGGCGGCTGGTGCTGTGGTCACCGAGCATCCCTTCGACCAGGCGGACCTGGTGCTGAGTGTGCAGCCACTCGACTCCAAATGCTTGGCGCCTTTGCCGTCTGGAGCTGCGACGATCTCATTCTTCCCGCTTGCCGGGCGTCCCGGCGATATCGCTCTGCGCCGTGATCGGAAGATCACGACCTTCGCTATGGAGTACGTTCCGCGCATCTCCCGCGCCCAGTCGATGGATGCTCTGAGTTCTCAGGCCATGGTGGCTGGTTATCGGGGAGCAATTGTGGCCGCCGAGATGCTTGGCCAGTTTTTCCCGCTGAGTATGACCGCCGCGGGTACCGTCCCACCGGCTCAGGTCGTCGTGCTCGGCGCAGGCGTCGCGGGACTGCAGGCGATCGCGACCTGCCGGCGCTTGGGCGCGATTGTCAAGGGCTACGACGTACGCGCGGCGGCGGCAGAGGAGATTCGATCGATGGGCGCGCAGGCGATCGAACTGCCGTTGCCGACGCTCGAGGGAGCGGGCGGCTACGCCCGCGAGATGACCGAGGATCGCGCCGAGCGACAACGCGAGCTGCTCGCCGCCTACATTGCTGCCGCTGACGCGTTGATCACGACAGCCGCCGTGCCCGGACGACGAGCACCGCTCCTGGTGACTACGGAGATGCTCCTTCAGATGGCCCCAGGATCGGTTGTCATCGACCTTGCGGCAGAAGCCGGAGGTAACGTCGAGGGCGTGCTGGCAGGCCGCGTGGTGCGCGTGGGCTCGGTGCAGCTTTGGGGAGGCGCCAACGTACCCAGTCAGATGCCTGCACCGGCCAGCCGGCTCTACGCCCAGAACCTGCTGAATGTGATCATGTTGATGACCCGTGATGGCCGTTTTGCACCCGATCTTGACGACGAGATCGTCTCCGCGATGTGCGTTACCCATGATGGACAGGTGTTTAGCGGAAGTCAGACCGGCGGAACGAGTGAGCAGCGAACGGAGAGCAATTGAATCCCGGATCGCGCGCCGCCGTGCTGAGAAGGAGCGAGCGGACACGCTTTTGGTCTGCGAGCGACGACGAAGTAGGCGGTTCCAAGTGCGATCCGCCGCGAGCGGAGCGAGCAATGAATACTGAACCGATCGTTTGGCTGACGATCTTCGTACTGGCGATTTTCATCGGTGTGGAAGTGATCTCCAAGGTGTCCGCTACCTTGCACACACCGCTGATGTCAGGTGCCAACGCGATCCACGGCGTGATCTTGGTCGGTGCGATTCTGGTGGCCGGGACAGCTCAGTCGACACCCATTCTGGTGTTGGGTCTCGTTGCGGTGATCTTGGGATCGATCAACATGGTCGGCGGTTTCGTGGTCACCGACCGGATGTTGATCATGTTCTCCCGTCCTCGCCGGTCGCTGGAGAAATCGGTGCGCCGGGAGCTCGACCAGTGACACCAGTGTGGGCGCAGCTGGGCTACCTCGCGGCTGCGGTCTGCTTCATCGTTGCCCTCAAGGGGTTGTCCTCGCCCAGGACCGCCCGCCGCGGCAACCTGATCGGCGCCGCCGGCGCAGTGTTGGCGTGCGTGATTGTCTTTCTGGTTTCCGATCTTGACCATCTGCTGCCGATCTTGGCAGCCATCGCAGCTGGAACGACAATCGGCGTCCTCGGCGCGTACCGCGTTCAGATGACCCAGATGCCGCAGCTGGTTGCGTTGTTCAACGGTGTCGGAGGTGGTGCCGCGGCCATTGTTGCGCTCATCGAGCTGACCGAGCTTGGCGCTAGTGCAACACAAATCATCGACCTGATCGCGACCGCCTTCACCATCGTGGTGGGCTCGGTGAGCTTCGCTGGCTCCGTGGTCACCTTTCTCAAGCTGCAAGAGCTGATGACCACTCGGCCAGTGGTGTTCCGCGGATACCCGATTCTGTACGGACTGGGCTTGCTGGCAGCCCTTGGCCTCAGTGTCGGCCTGGTCCTCGCGCCGAGCATGCTGTTCGCACTGCTGCTGGCCGCCGTCGGCGCCGGACTGGGCGTCCTGCTGGTTTTGCCCGTTGGCGGTGCTGACGTACCGATCGTGATCTCCTTGTTGAACGCGTTCACCGGGCTCACCGTCGCGGCCAGCGGCTACCTGCTCCAGAACATCCTCTTGCTGGTTGCTGGCACGCTGGTTGGCTCCGCCGGCACCTTGCTCACCCGCTTGATGGCCAACGCCATGGGCCGGTCGTTGATCAACATCCTCTTCGGTGCGCTGAAGGGTGGGTCGACCCTCGGCGCCACCACAGTTAGTGATCGACCAGTGAAGTCGGCAGGGCCGGCCGATGTGGCGATCCTGCTGGCCTACGCACAACGCGTGATCATCGTCCCAGGCTACGGGCTCGCGGTTGCGCAGGCGCAGCATACGCTGCGTCAGCTGGTCGACCTGTTGATCGAACGCGGCACACGCGTCGACTACGCCATCCATCCAGTCGCCGGCCGAATGCCCGGGCACATGAACGTGCTGCTTGCCGAGGCCCAGGTCCCGTACGAGCAGCTCAAGGAGATGGACGAGATCGATCCGGAGTTCAAGCAGGCGGACGTGGCGCTGGTGGTCGGCGCGAATGATGTCGTCAATCCGGCGGCAGAGACCACACCCGGTGCTCCGATCTACGGCATGCCGATTCTGCATGCCAACCAGGCGGGCCAGGTCGTTTTCATGAAGCGTTCGATGCGCCCCGGCTTCGCCGGCATTGAGAACGAGCTCCTCTACAAGCCGACGACCACATTGCTCTTCGGCGATGCCAAGGTCACCATGGGCAAGCTGCTCGCCGAGCTCAAGGCCCTCACCGTCTGAGCGAAGCTAGTCGCGCAGCTGGGGTCGGAAACCTACGTGTACGTGGGTTTCTGACGGTCTGCATACGTTGCAACCCATGCAGACCAGCAGCAAGCTACGTACACGTAGGTTTCGATCGGCGCGCTATGAGGACAGGAAGGCGCGGAAGGATGAGCCGCCGATCTTCGCGTCGGGATCCGGCAGGTTGGCTCCCGCTTCGAATGCCCGCAGAGTGCCACCGATGGGCGGGAATGTGATCAGCCGCGGCGCCGGCTTGCCTTCTTGGGCGCGGATCAGTGCCGCAGCTTCGGCGAGGCTGAGACGCTCAGGTCCGGCCCGATCGGCAGCCCGGTGGTAGCCCGACGGTGCCGGCGCCAGTGCAATGTCGGCGATCTCAGTGGCGATCCAACGGTGGTCGCACGGCTGGAAGGACATGCCCCTGGGCACAAACCCCAGCGGACCGCGCGTCACTACGCGAGCAACTGCCGCGACCACGGCGTGGAATTGCGTAGCCCGAACCACCGTCACCGGTAGCTTGCTGCGCTCCAGTGCCAACTCGCTGGCGTACTTCGCGCGGTAATACCGAAACGGGATGCGGTCGCAGCCGACGATCGAGACGTAGACGACATGTGGAGGCGCTGGCCGATCGGCCAAGACATTGATCAATTGGCGGGTGCCGTCCAGATTGACTGCGCGATGACGCCACGGATGGACGGCCGCATGGACCACACACTCGGCGCCCTCGAGCGCCGACTCGAGCCCAGCCCCGGTCGCAAGATCAACACCGGTCCGCCGGCTCGCCGAGGTCACCGTTGCGCCGTGGGCCTCAAGCCTTCGTACGACTTCGGTACCGAGCAGACCTTTGCCTCCGGTGACCACGATTCTCATCCGACATCCTCCGACTTGTCAGAATCTGGTTGACGTATGTAGCTCAACTGGATTCTGACAAGTCAGCGGGCGAAGGTGGAGGTCGTACTCGGGATTTGACCTGCCGTTAGGGTGCTGATCAGCGTCCCGACTGGGCGGGACGCGGGTAGCGCTACCCGCAAACTCAGCATGGAGGTTCGCATGTCCGAATCCCTGGCGGATCAGGTTGATCAAGTTCCCGAGACCATGCAGGCCGTTATCTGTCACGGTCCTGAGAACTACCAGCTGGAAGAAGTCGCCGTCCCCAGCCCGGGACCAGGTGAGGCGTTGATCAAGGTCGAGGCGACGGGTATCTGCGCCAGCGACCTGAAGTGCTACCACGGCGCGGCGAAGTTCTGGGGAGACGAAAACCGTCCAGCCTGGGCCGAGACAGAAGTCATTCCCGGCCACGAGTTTGTCGGAAGAGTTGTTCAGCTTGATGACGTCGCGGCATCTCGCTGGGGAATCGCGCCAGGCGACCGCGTTGTCGCTGAGCAGATCGTGCCGTGTTGGAAGTGTCGTTACTGCTTGAACGGCGAGTACTGGATGTGCGCGCCACACGACATGTTCGGCTTCAAACGCCGCACGCCGGGTGGCATGGCCGAGTACATGGTCTACAACAAAGACGCACTCGTCTACAAGATCTCTTCCGAGCTGCCGCCCGCCCACGCGGCGTTCACCGAGCCGCTCTCGTGCGCGCTGCACGGCGTGGAGCGCGGGAACATCAAGTTCGACGATGTCGTCGTGGTCGCGGGCTGCGGCCCGATCGGCCTCGGCATGATCGCTGGATCGAAGTCCAAAAACCCTAAATCGGTCGTCGCCCTCGACATGGCTCAGGACAAGCTGGAACTTGCCAAGGAGTGCGGCGCCGACGTGATCATCAACATCGGGTCGGAGGATGCGGTGGCGAACATCAAGGACATGACCGGCGGCTATGGAGCCGATGTCTATCTCGAAGGAACCGGACACCCCTCGGCCGTTGCTCAGGGTCTGAATCTTTTGCGCAAGCTCGGCACGTATGTCGAGTACAGCGTGTTCGGCAGCGACGTCAGCGTCGACTGGTCGATCATCAGCGATGACAAGGAACTGGACGTACGCGGCGCCCATTTGGGCCCGGGCTGCTGGCCCGCCGCCATCCGCATGCTTGAGGCAGGTCGCCTGCCGATGGAGAAGATCTGCACCCACCAGCTGCCACTGGCCGACTTCCAGAAGGGCCTGGATATGGTCGCCAGCGGTAAGGAGTCGATCAAGGTCTCGCTCATTCCGTGATCGACAACGGAGGTCAGAGCCGTCGCACTGACACATTCCCTGGAGGCTCCCCATGACGCACATCTACGACGACCCCGCCGAGTTCAAGGATGACGTGATCAAGGGCTTCGCCGCGGCCTACCCGCAACACGTGCAACGCGTCGCAGGTGCCTCCGGCTTCGTCAGGGCAGGCGGCGCGCTGGAGGGCAAGGTCAGCCTGGTGATTGGTGGCGGCTCCGGCCACTACCCGTCCTACAACGGTGTAGTGGGGACCGGTTTCGCCGACGGAGCCGTGCTCGGCGATGTGTTCGCCTCGCCGTCGGCGGAGCAGGTCTACCGGGTGGCCAAGGCGGCAGACGGTGGCGCTGGGGTGGTGCTCGGGTTCGGCAACTACGCCGGTGACCGACTGAACTTCGGAGTTGCGGCAGAGCGCCTCATCGACGAAGGAATCGACACCCGGATCGTGTACGTGACCGACGATGTCGCCTCGGCCAGCCGGGAAGAGCAGGAAAAGCGGCGCGGCATCGCGGGCACCTTCACGGTGTACAAGATCGCTGCGGCCGCGGCGGAGAACGGCGCAAACCTCGACGAGGTCGAGCGCGTGATGCGCGCGGCCAATGCCGCGACGTACTCATTCGGCGTCGCCTTCCACGGGCTGCACGCTCCCGGGTGCAGACAAGCCGTTGTTTACCGTCGAAGAGGGCCATATGGACTTCGGGCTGGGCATTCACGGCGAGCCTGGAATCACTTCGGCTCCCTGGATGTCGGCAAAGGATCTGGCTGGCAAGCTCGTCGAGACTGTGCTCGCCGAGCGTCCGGAGGGAGTGAGCGGCCGCGCTGCCGTACTCATCAACGGACTTGGCGCCACCAAGTACGAGGAACTGTTCGCGCTGTACGGCCATGTCAATGAGCTCCTCGAAGCGGCGGGAGTCGTGCAAGTATCCCCGGAGGTGGGCGAACTGGTCACCAGCCTCGATATGGCCGGATGTTCGCTGTCGATCACCTGGCTCGACGAGGAGCTGGAAGGCTATTGGGTGGCACCTGCGGATACCCCGGCTTTCCGGCGCGGCACCGCCGTGGCAAGCGAGAAATTCACTACACGGCGCACTGGTGCGGGCCATGTTGCGGAGGTCGTGACTGCGGAGGCGAGCGAGGAGTCGATCGCGGCAGCTGCCATCGCTCGAAAGGCTGTTGATGCCCTTTATGCGGCGGTGGAGGAGAACAAGGAGTACCTCGGTCGGATCGATGCCATTAGCAGGCGACGGTGATCATGGAATCGGCATGTCCCGGGGCTCGAAGGCGGCTGCCGAGGCCGCGAACGAGACCGAAGGTGGGGTCGAAACGGTGCTCAGCGCGGCGGGCCACGCTTTTGGCGACAAGGCCGGCGGCACCAGCGGCATCTTGTGGGGACTGCTCCTGGAGGGGGTCGGCAAGGGCCTTGGCAACACCGAGGCGCCGACAGCGAAGCGCGTGGCTGATGCAGTTCAGAGCTCGGCTCAGCACTTGCAGGGTTTCAGCAAAGCCGAGCTTGGCGACAAAACCATGCTGGACGCGCTTGTTCCCGTTCGTCGATACGCTGGTCGGACAGGTCGATGCCGGAGCCTCCATCTCCGAAGCCTGGCGTTCGGCTGCGGACGTCTGCCGGAGCGCCGCGGAAGCAACCGCATCACTGGTTCCGAAGATCGGCAGGGCGCGGCCGCTGGCAGAGCGCAGCGTTGGCACACCGGACCCGGGCGCGGTGTCGCTCGGGCTGATCGTGACCGCGATCGGCGACCGTGCTCGGCGCTGCCGAGGCGGGCGCTTCCGGAGCGACAGAGTCCATGGACAAGGAAGGACACCCCACATGAGCGGTCCCATTCGGCTCTTGGTTGGAAGTGACAGCGCGGGCTTCGACTACAAAGACCGCATCTTCGCCGACATGCAAGCCGATCACCGGGTCGAGGTCACCGATCTTGGCGTGTTCAAGGAAGATCTCGATGGGTCGTCCTACCCGTCGGTGGCAATCGCAGCAGGAAAGAAGATCGCGGCTGGCGAAGCGGACCGCGCGATCCTGGTGTGCGGCACCGGCATCGGAGTCGCGATCGCGGCCAACAAGGTGCCTGGCATCCGCGCGACGGTTGCCCACGACTCCTTCAGCGTCGAGCGGTCAATCCTGTCCAATGACTGCCAGATCCTCACTCTCGGCCAACGTGTCATCGGCCTCCAGCTCGCTCGACGGCTGGCTCGGGAATGGCTCGGACTACGTCTTCGACCCGAGCACCCCATCCGGGGCGAAGGTTGCCGAGATCAGCGACTACGAGGACTCCATCACCGGTTGATTGGTGAGCCGACCGGATGTGGTCGAGGACCGCGACGCTGGAACGCGTACGGCAGAATCTCAGGGTGATCGAGTATCGGACACCGGCCGAGATCGAGCAGATGAGACCGGCCGGCGAGTTCGTCGCCGAGGTATTGAGCGCGCTCATCGCACAGGTCGATGTCGGGGTGAACCTTCTGGAGCTCGACGAGCTGGCTCACCAGATGATCCGGGATCGCGGCGCGGAGTCGTGCTACATCGACTATCACCCGTCGTTCGGGGCCAGCCCGTTTGGCAAGGTGCTGTGCACGTCGGTCAACGATGCGGTTTTGCACGGGCTTCCTCACGACTACCAGCTTGTTGACGGCGACCTGGTCAGCCTTGACTTTGCGGCATCGGTCAATGGTTGGGTGTCCGATTCGGCGATCAGCGTGATCGCGGGCTCGCCCCGCCAACAAGATCAGCAGTTGATCGCCACCGCTGAGGCGGCGCTTGCGGCTGGCATCGAAGCGGCTGTTCCAGGAAACAAGATCGGTGATATCTCGTTCGCGATCGCACGTGTCGGGTCGCAGGCGGGCTACAAGATCAACACCGAGTTCGGCGGCCATGGCGTGGGCCGTACGATGCACGGCGACCCCCACGTACCGAACAACGGCCGGCGTGGCCGCGGGCTGTTGCTGCGGCCCGGTCTGGTGATCGCGATCGAGCCATGGTTCTTGCAGGGCACCGACAAGATCTATACCGATCGCGATGGATGGACGTTGCGGAGCCGGGACGGCTCACGAGGCGCACATGCCGAGCACACCGTAGCCATTACCTCCGATGGCCCGTTGGTTCTGACCGCCCGCTGATCGGGCCTGGTGCAACCCGCAAAAGCACACGCCAGCAGCGGCGCTCATCGGCCGCTGCCGCCCAGCATCGCGGCTCGAGCTTTGGCTGGAGTGTGGTTTTGCGGTTGCCCGCTTGCCACGAACGCGGCGGGAGTAACTATGGCAAGCACCGCCAAAGTTCGCGCCCCCGCCGCGCCCATGGGTCTCTCCTTCGACAGCGTTGATTGGTGATCGGCCCGGACACGGGGGATCTGGAGTCTGCCCGCGTCCAACTGGTACCACCAGTCTCAGCCGTCTCACCATAATCGACGGCAGGGCCGGCGCGTATACCCCTGTTTTTGTGATGGATGCCTGAGTGTTACGGACCATCTACGGCTGGGTTCGCAGGCAACGCGTCTCGTAACCAGCCCGTGATGGATCATGTCACGGCTCACTGCGTAGAAACGCCCCACAAGTCTCAGCGGCGGAGCCAGGGTCCTATGAAGACCAGCGAGGCGCTCAGCGCCGAGACCTGGCGGTCTCTTGCAGCCTGCGCAGGCCGTCCTTGATCTTTTGCTGGTTTTCCGGCTTGGACAGTTCTCGCTGAGCGACCTGAATCAGCTTGGCCGCGACTGCGGTCTTAAGGAGGCCCTTGATGAGGCTCATGAATTCTCCAAAGTGAACGTTGGACAGTGCATTCGACGATAGTCGCCATTTCCAACTCAGCGCCGCACCAAGCCGCCCAAGTCGCGACACGTCGAGCGTTCTCTAACGAAATCTAAGGTCTGCGCTATACGCGCTGATACGGTCCGAGACATGGACCCGGTCCGCAACCCGTACGCACCTGGAGCCGGCCAGCGCCCGCCCGAGCTCGCCGGTCGCGACGCCGAACTGAGCGCGTTCGACGTCGCGCTGGAGCGCGTGGAGCGTGGCCGGCCGGAGCGCAGCCTGGTGCTGATCGGGTTGCGCGGGGTAGGCAAGACAGTGCTGCTCAACGCGTTGCGATCCAAGGCGCTGGACCGCGGATGGGGCACTGGCAAAGTGGAGGCTCGGCCTGACACCAGCCTGCGACGGCCGCTCACTGGCGCGCTGCACGCGGCCGTACGCGAGCTGTCGGTGCGGCATCGTGCGCCGGATCGAGTGAGTGAGGTTTTGGCCACGCTCAAGGCGTTCGGACTGCGCACCAACCCGCGCGGGGGCAAGCTCATCGAGCGCTGGACGCCAGCCATCGACGGGCCGCCGAGTGCCGGACGGGCCGACTCCGGTGACATGGAGATCGACCTGCTGGAGTTGCTCACCGATGTCGCCGGCCTGGCCGCCGACGTTGGGGTGGGCGTTGCAGTGTTCATCGACGAGATGCAGGATCTGACGCCTGAGGACGTTTCGGCGCTCTGCGCGAGCTGCCACGAGCTGTCCCAAACCGGCGCGCCGCTCATGGTGGTTGGCGCCGGGCTGCCGCATCTGCCCAGCGTGTTGTCAGCCTCGAAGTCATACTCGGAGCGGCTGTTCCGATACGTCAGAATTGATCGCTTGGACCATGCCGGCGTCCAGCGAGCACTGCTGGCACCTGCCCAGCGCGAGGGTGCCACGTGGTCGGCAGGCGCCCTCGAGGCGATGGGCGCCACGTCAGGCGGATACCCGTACTTTGTCCAGGCGTACGGAAAGGCCGCCTGGGACCACGCGCCCGGCTCGCCGATCACGGCCGCCGATGTCGCGGTTGCCGCTCCGGAAGCGGAGGCCGAACTGGCCGTCGGATTCTTCGGCTCTCGATACGAGCGAGCGACGCCGGCTGAACGGGACTACCTGCGTGCCATGGCGGGCCTGACCACCGAGGGCGTCCCCGACGCAGCGGTCTCCACCACCGACGTTGCAGATGTTTTAGGCCGCAAGCCCTCCTCGCTCTCCCCAGCACGGGATGCGCTGCTCAAGAAGGGCCTGGTGTACTCAGCCGAGCGGGGCACGTTGGCCTTTACCGTGCCGCACTTCGCACGTTGGCTGCGGACTCACCCGCCGGCCTGACCGGGAATCGCTCTCGCAGAGCCCGATGGACTGCATCCGGCTGCGGATCCGCCACCGTGATCGCCTCCTCGACCATGCGAAGGGCGACGGCAGTGCCAGCTCCAAGGACAGGCTTGGTCGGTGTGATGGTCAATAGGTCGCGGGCAAGCATGAGCTCGATCGCCAGCAGGTCCTCGAGCAGGCCCAGCGCCGCGTCGCTCTTGCGTACGCTCAGCGGTGCCGCAGTGTTGTGGTCCTCGACGCCGAGGTCGAGCGGCGGCGTGTCGAGAGTGGCCGGTGCGGCGAGTTGCTTGAGTTCCGGAAACAGCGCCGCCGCCGGGTACCGCAGGTGCAGCCCGTACAACTCTCCGGTCGGCAGGCCGGTCAGCTGCTGCATGCACCCGTCCCACAGATGGGCCATCCGGCGCTCGCTGAGCTGCCCGACTTGGGCGATGGCAATCCGCAGCGCGTCGCAGGCAATGGCGAGCACCATTGGGTGGAAGTTACCGTTGCTGATCATGGCTTGGTCCGGTACGGACACCAGTGGGTTGTCGTCGGCGGAGTTGAGCTCGACTGTCGCCGCGTCCCGGGCGGCCCTGACGTACTCGCGCAGAGCCCCGTGGACCTGTGGCACAACTCGGAATGACAAGGCGTCCTGGACGGATTTAGCCGCGCCCGGCTGGTTCAGCCCGCTTCCTTCCAGCAAGCTCCGGAGGTGATCGGCCGCCGCCACCTGACCCGGGATCGGCTTAGCCCGCCCGACCGCGGGATGCAGGATCGACAGGTTGGCCGCGGTTGCCTCCATGGAGAGCGCCGCGGCGACGTCAGCCGCATCCGCCGCACGCTCGGCCCGCGCGATGACAAGGGCCGCGTGGCCGACTGACAGCCCGTTGGCGGAGATCAACGCCAGTCCGTCTTTGCCGGTGAGGACCAGCGGCGTGATCCCGGCCCGCCGCAGCGCCTCGCCGCCGGGGAGCACCTCACCCTGGTACTCGGCCCGCCCCAGCCCGACAGCGACTTGAGCCATCCCCGCCATCGGCCCGAGGTCGGCCGCCCCGACCGAGGAGATCTCGGGGACGACTGGGTGGACGCCGGCGTTCAGCATCGCAGCCAACATGTCTGCGACAGCTGGCGAGGCACCGGACCCGCCCCGGGCGATTCCGTTGAGCCGAACGACCAGTGCAGCGCGTACCAGCGGAGTGGGCAGCGGCAGCCCGATACCGCCGCTGTGTGACTTGACCAGCAACATCTGCTCGCCGGGGATCTCGTCGTCGGTCAGCCGGGTGTCCTTGCCGTGGCCGACATGTGTGGTCAGGCCATACACCGCGTCGTTGCGGGCCAGGGCACGGTCCACGACCGCGCGGCTGGCCGCGATCACATCTCGCGTGCCGTCCGCGAGCTCCACCCGGGCGCCGTCAACGACGGCGAGCAGGTCCTCGAGGGCGAGCGGTTCCTCGGTGATCGTGACAGTGCTCATGGACTGCTCCGGGGTTGCAGCGGGTGCAGGACGATGTTGCTCTACTTCATCAGACATACTGACGACCCAAGAGATGGGCCTGTGTCGCGAAAGGTGATCCATGCTCGAAGCGGAGCTGCTGGAGCGGGACGGCTGGACCAAGCTGCGTGTGGTCCGATCGGCCGCGCGTTGATCAAGCAGTACAGATGATCGACTTCGAGCAGCGGCGCCCCGGTCCGCTGCATCGCATCGCCCGCAAGGCTGCAGCGATCGTCCCGATGTCATTCGTGCCCCCGCGGGCACTTCCTCGCCTTGACCTTGAGGTCTTCCGGCTCAGCCACGGGCGTACCACTTTCTCGGCCTGGGTCTCCGGCCTTCCGATCGTGATGTTGACGACTACCGGTGCTCGTACCGGTCAGCCGCGTACCCTCCCCGTATTGGCGCTGCCTGACGGCGACCGTCTGGTGGTGATCGGTTCCAACTTCGGGCGGCCGCAGCACCCCGGCTGGTACTACAACTTGCGCGCACACCCTCTAGCGGTGATTACCTGGGAAGGTTCCGAAGTCGAAATGCGCGCCCGCGAACTGAAGGGCGATGAGAGGGCGCAGTATCTCGCGCGCAGCCACGAAAGCTATCCGTGGTGGGAGCAATACCACCGCCGCGCTGCCCCTCGGCAGATCCCGGTGATCATGCTCGAGCCGCTGGAAGCTGCAGCTGGTCAAGAAGCGGGATCTTGAGGTGCTGGCATCAGGTCCGGTCAGGCTTGCTCGACGACTTTCTTGAGGCCATCGAGCATCATCTGCCAGTTGGCCCCGGAGTGCTCGGCCTCCTCAGCGCTGCTGCTGTTGTCCTGGGTGAGTCGTACCGATGTGCCGCCGTTCGCCGGCTGCAGGTCGTAACGGACCCGGTGGTAGTTCTCCGGCAGGTCTTCCTGGCCGGTGAGCGGGCTGAAGTGGGTGACTTCCAATCGCTGACCCGGCTCGACGGAAATGATCTCGCCTTTGTCCTCGTAGGCGCGACCCTCGAACTCGCCTTTCCACGTGATCGGGCTGCCGGGTTTCCAATCAGTGTTGACCTCTGAGCCGAACATGTATTTCTTGATGAGCTCGGGATCGGTCAGTGCGCGCCACACTTTCTCCGGTGGAGCATCGATCTCGCACTGCGCGGTCGCAATGTGTCCTGACATCACAGTCCTCCTCGTGCCTCAGGATGCGGTTCTCCATAGCTGGTTCGCTTGGTGACTTACCCCTCGACGTTAGCCGTAACCCGACCAAGGCATCAACGCGTCGCTGTCGCCAGGCGGACACCGAACGCGACCAGCACGGTGCCAGTCACCGCATCGAGGGCGCGACGGACCCGTGAACGCTGCACGAATGGCCCGACCCGCTCGAGGACCATGGCGTAGATCGAGAGCCAGCCGAACGTCATGAGACAAAACACCGAACCCAGTGGCACCAGCGCCGTGAGACTTCCAGAGGGGCCTTGTACAAACTGAGGAAGCAGGCTGAGGAAGAAAACCGCCATCTTGGGATTGGCCAGGTTGCTGATGAACCCTTGCCGCACGGCGCTCCACGCTCCGAGTTCGGTCGGTCGTAATTGGCGCTCCTCATGGCCATAGCGGTTGCGAACAGCGGACAAGATTGACTGCACACCGAGGAACGCCAAGTACGCCGCACCGACGATCTTGAGCACTACGAAGGCCGGCTGCGATGCCTGTAGTAAGCCAGCGATGCCAACGCTCGCTGCCACGGTCCACACCAGTTGCCCGGCCGCGATTCCTGCGGCGGTGAGGACGCCGCCACGGCGCCCGCCGACGATCGAGTTGCGGACTGTGAGCGCAGTATCGGGTCCGGGCGTACAGATCACTACAGCGCACACGCTGAGAAAGGCCAGTGCTTCAGCCATCATGCGGCGAGCCTCTCACACACGGCCGTGCTGTAGTCAGGCGTGACTACCGGCGGTGACAGTCCCCACGGTGAGCCGGGGCTCGCCCTCGAGAATCTCCCCAAGTCGCTCTACCTGATTCTCCAGAGCCCGGCGCTGATCAGCGGTGAGCCGGGTGAGCGGCTCGACGGTCACCTCAATCCGGCGGCCGGAGCGACGTTGGTGCCACACGCCAGCAACTACGCCGTCGACGAGCAGGACGGGATAGTTGCCGGCCTGGCCGGAGGGCGAGAGCGCGCGCGTCGCGGCCTTGCCAGGGAAGAGCCGGGATCGCGGGTGACTGCCGACGGCGTAGGCGTCGAAGTAAGGCAGCAGCAAGACGCTGCCTTTAGCGCCCTCTTCAGGAGGCAGCGCCGTGTCCTCGCGAGCCAGCCATCCGGGCCTGCCGTCGAAGTTGATCTTGGTCAGCTTCCGACTGTGGCGCTCGAACTGCTCAGCCGCCCAGGCCGGCGGGGCGCCGATCCACTGGGCGAAGTGCTGCGGCGTGGCTGGCCCGTACGCGTACAAGTAGCGCGTAATCAGCGCGGCAATGGCCTTGTCCTCGGAGGCCGGCTTGAATTCTGGGAGCCAGCGACGTGGATTCGTGTACGTCACGCGTCGGCCTTTGTTCGGGCCGAAGCACAACACACCGCGGTAGGACGCCGTGACCACGGCCTGCCGCCATCGCGGCCACAAGTCCTGGAACGCTGGCATGACACGATCGCCAGCCCACTTTCCGACCAAGTCGATGATGGCTTGGTCCAGCTCGTCGATGGTCAATTCCGCATCCTGAAGCGCGTGACCGATCGCAGCCACGATCTCTTCAGCCTGCTGCTGCGTCAGGCGTACGCCGTTCGGAAAGGGAGAGTGCGCCGGGACAGCAGACAGCGCGGCGAGCCAAACCGGAAGATCATCGGCAGCTAGCAGGTGCACGGTGCCTCTCGGGCCGTGAGTCTTGATCAGGCTGTGGTCATCCCACAACGCATGCTGGACAGTCGCACGATTTGCTCCCTGAATGCGCAGCGCGATCGACAACTCGGCCGCGGACAGGACCTGAGCATGGGCGCCACAGATGACTGCGGCGATCTCAGCGGGATCGGTGCTTGAGGGTGCCGGCGTAAGCAGTGCGTGCCGCTGCAAGCGTCGGACGTTGGCGGCGGACCAAGACACCTCATTTGTCATGGGACTCCCGAGCCAAGAAATCAGGGTCTGAAGAAGCGCGCGAGCACAGCAGCCAGGACCTTCGGATCAACCACGTGTCCCTGGCCTTCGATGACTCGGCGCTCCGCATGGGCAAGGCTCGCTGCGACCGCGTCGGCAGCCTGCTCGAAGTACTCGTTGCTGCCACCGGTGGCCACGAGGGTGGGCTGCGTGATCATCGCCAACCGAGTGGTGGGCGGCGGGCCGTAGAGCGCAGCGTCGTAGGCCAACGTGTAGGCAAGATCTCTCAGTCCGGGCCAGTACGGCGAGTTCATGGCGTCCGCGATGTCCGTCTCCGAGGAGCCGGCGAGCCGCATGAAGAGGCCGACGGCGTCGGCACGTCGACCTTCGACGAGTGCCACACCGAGTTGTGCGCGGTACTCCCGCGCCCGCTGGAGAGCGCCGTCGGCAGTGTCGTAAGGCACCTCGTATACCGCGACCCTGCCAACCGGCAGCCCCGCGGCTGCAGCCTCCAGGGCGAACATGCCACCTGACGAGGCGCCGAACACGTGTGCCGATCCGCCCGCTTCCGCAATGATCGCTGCGATGTCATCGACCTCTCGCTGCACCGCGTAGGGGGAGCTGTCGCCGCTGTCGCCCCGACCTCGGCGAGCGAAGTTATACACGGTGAAGTGTTCCGCCAGTTCTCGTGCCAGCGGCTCGTTCTCCGAGCCGTCATCGAGCCCACCACCGATCAGGATCACAGCCGGTCCCGTGCCGTCCCGGTGATACGCGATCGAGGTGCCGTCGGCAGAGATCACGTGTGCCATCAGTCCTCCACGGTCTAGTCACTAGTACTGCATATCGGCGAAACGGGAGTAGTGCCCCTGGAAGGCGACAGTGATCATCTTGGTCGGGCCGTTGCGGTGCTTGGCCACGTCGAAATCAGCCTCGCCGGCACGATCAGAATCCCTGTCATGAAGATCAGGTCGGTTCAGCAGGATCACCACGTCGGCATCCTGCTCCAGGCTCCCACTCTCGCGAAGGTCAGAAAGCATCGGCCTCTTGTCCGTCCGCTGCTCCGGGCCGCGGTTGAGCTGGGAGAGTGCAACGACTGGCACGTCGAGCTCCTTGGCCAGCAGCTTGAGCTGCCGGGAGAACTCCGAGACTTCCAGCTGGCGGGACTCGACTCTCTTGCCTGAAGTCATCAGCTGGATGTAGTCGATGATCACCAGCTTGAGGTCGTGCCGCTGCTTGAGCCGGCGGGCTTTCGCTCGAATCTCCATCATCGTCAGGTTGGGCGAATCGTCGATGAACAGCGGCGCTTCTGAGACCTGACCCATCTTCGCCGACACCCGATTCCAGTCCTGATCGCTCATCCGACCGCCGCGAATGTGCGACAGCGGGATGCTCGCCTCGGCAGAGAGCAGGCGCATGGTGATCTCGATCTGGCTCATCTCCAGGCTGAAGATCACCGACGTCAGCCCGTTCTTGATCGATGCGGATCGCGCAATATCCAAGGCGAGCGTCGACTTCCCAACCGCAGGTCTAGCCGCCACGATGACCATCTGCCCGGGATGCAGACCATTGGTCAGCTCATCGAGGTCGGCGAAGCCCGTGGGCACACCCGACAGCCCTGCCCCTCGAGACTCGATGGCCTCCATCTCGTCGAGAGTGGGTTGCATCAACTCCGACAGCGGTTTGTAGTCCTCCGCCGCTCGCCGCTCGCTGACGGAATAGACCTCGGCTTGGGCTCGATCGACGATGTCGTCGACATCGCCTTCGGCGGCGTAGGACATCTGCCCGATCCGCACCGAGGCGTCGACGAGTCGGCGCAGGATCGCCTTCTCGTGCACGATCTGCGCGTAGTAGCCCGCATTCGCGGCAACTGGGACGCTTGCCAGCAGCGTGTGCAGGTACGGTGCTCCGCCGATTCGCAGCAGCTCGCCGCGCTTGCCCAGCTCATCGGAGACCGTGATGGCGTCGGCCGGCTCGCCGCGCCCGTAGAGGTCGATGATGGCGTTGTAGACCTGCTCATGCGCCGGACGGTAGAAGTCAGCGCCGCGCAGCACCTCGACGACGTCGGCGATGGCGTCCTTGCTCATCAGCATGGCGCCAAGCACGCACTGCTCGGCCTCCATGTCCTGAGGCGGCGTACGGTCGGAGAGTCGAGGCGCCTGGTCGCTGTAGGGCGGCATCACCTCGGCAACGCTCACCCTTGCTCCTTACAAATCCGCTGGACGGCCCCCGAGCCCCTCGGATACCCGCCTCAGCACCAATCGAATACGTGTTCGGAAGAGTAGTGACTTGCACTGACACGTACCTTCGCGTGATGTCGAGACAGGTCAATGCGGGAAACCGTACGCCGCAGGCACCGGCCTGAACAGCCTGTTGTCCACAGGGGCTGTGGATAACAAATTCTGCCCTGTGGGGGACACGCGGTGCGCCTGTGCAGACCCTGGGTATCGGCCTGGGGACCAGTCTCCGGTCGAGGTAGGCAATTGATTGCTGACTAGCGGAAATGCCCCGATATGAGGCGTGGAAGGAACTTCTTTTCGGGCCATCTCACCACTCGGATGCGGCTCCGCCGACCATGCCGGGATTTTCCCGGTCGGAACGTATTACCCACAGGTTCATCCGCAACCTGTTGAAAACAGAATTTAACAATCGGACGACTTTGATCGCACAACATCACATGGCCGTCGGACATGATCGACTTGACGTCCCGATATACCCTTGGGGGGTACCTGAGAGATCAAGGAAGGTTCGATGCCTGATCACGCCAGCCATCACGGCTACATCGCCAACAAGGACGACTACCTTAAACGACTGCGCCGCATCGAGGGGCAGGCACGTGGTCTGCAGAAGATGATCGAAGAGGAACAGTACTGCATCGATATCCTGACCCAGGTGTCCGCGATGACGCGCGCGCTTCAGTCCGTCGCTCTCGGACTGCTCGGGGAACACCTGAGCCACTGCGTGGTGCGTGCTGCGGCCGAAGGAGGACTCGAGGCCGATAGCAAGATCGAGGAAGCCTCGAGCGCCATTGCACGTCTGGTTCGTTCGTAGTTCGCCTTTCTCCTACCTAGCGAAGGAAACGCCCATGTCTGTCACCAGCCAATACGTCGTCTCTGGAATGCACTGCAACCATTGCGCGAGTTCGGTGACCGAGGAAGTCTTTGCCGTCAGCGGAGTCAGCGACGTCAAAGTCGATCTCGACAGTGGCCAATTGATCGTGACCAGCGACACCGACATCCCCTTCGAGAGCATCGAGGCCGCGGTGGACGAGGCAGGCTACAGCGTCGTCACAGCGTAGTCCGATACCCCTGCTCTCGATCACTGGCTGATCATGAATCCACCCGCCAAGCTGGTCGCATTTCTGGCGCTATTGGCGGCTGTCTTCGGCGTGTCCTACTTCACGGGCACCCAGTCGCAGGCGCTGCTGGCGCCAGCGCCGACGCACAACTCCGAGATGGTGGCACCAGCGAGCGCTGTGGAGGGCTACGCAGTGCGTGCCGTGGAGCACACTCAGCAGCCGGGGAAGGACGTGCTGGTGGAGCTCGCGGTCACAGCACCCGGCGGTCAGGTGGTTTCGGAGCTCGATGAGGACGCCGGCGAGCATATGCATCTGATCGCTTTCCGTCGTGACCTCACCGGATACCAGCACATCACCCCGCAGCAAGGAGAGGGCACGTCGTGGTGGGGAATTCTGAACCTTACGCCGGGCCCATGGCATGTCATCATCCATTTCGAGTCGAAGGCTCTTGGTCGGGAGATCGCCCTGGCGACGGACTTCACGACCAGCGGTGATTATCGACCCGAGCCGCTCCCGCCAGCTGGGGACCAGGACCAGGTCAAAGGCCTCACGGTGACGCGCAGCGGTGACCTGAGCACCAGCGCGGACAGCAGCAGCGCCCTCACGGTGGCCGATGATGGGCAGCCGGTGACCGATCTGCAGCCGGCGCACGGCGCTCTCGGCCACGCTGTTGTCATCCGACCGGCCGATCTTGGCTATCTGCACATGCACTCAACCGGCCAGGGCAGCGGACCGCGGCTGGGTTTCCAGGGCGCTGTCCCTGACAAGGGCGACTACCGGCTCTTCGTCGACTTTTATCGCAAGGGCATTCCCCACCTGGCTGAATTCACCGTGCGGGTGACCCGATGACTCAGATAGACGTCGCAGTCAGACGATCGAGCTTGACGTTCAAGGCATGACCTGCGCGTCCTGCGCCGGCCGGATTGAGAAGAAGCTCAACCGGCTCGAGGGTGTCAATGCGACGGTCAATTATGCGACGGAAAAGGCCACGGTTCACACCGGCAAAGGGACCACTGCCCAGACCTTGATCGAGACCATCGAGCAGACCGGCTACCACGCCACGCTGCCCGCCGAGAGCCCGCGCGACCCGGACCTGGAACTGCGCCAACTGCGTCGTCGGCTCATCATCTGCGCTGTCCTGAGCCTGCCGGTGATCGTGATCGCCATGGTTCCGGCATGGCAGTTCCCCTGGTGGCAGTGGGTGTCGTTCGCGCTTGCGGGCGTCGTCGTCATCTGGGGCGCCTGGCCGTTCCACCGGGCCACCTTGCTGAACCTGCAGCATGGCAACGCGACCATGGACACGTTGATCTCGATCGGCACGCTCGCGGCGTTCGGCTGGTCGGCGTACGCGCTGCTGTTCGGGGCCGCAGGCGAAATCGGCTTCACGCATCCCTTTGAGTTTCGACTGGTCAGGCACGCCCCTACGGCGAACCTCTATCTTGAGGCCGCTGTCGGAATCACCACATTCATCGTGCTCGGACGCTACTTGGAGGCACGAGCCAAGCGCCGATCGGGCGAGGCCGTGCGGGCACTGCTCGAGCTGGCCCCGTCGGAGGTCACGGTCGTCACCGCGAATGGCGAGACGGTCGTTGACATCTCGCGGCTGCATGTCGGCGACAGGTTTGTGGTACGACCCGGCGAGCGGGTGGCAACCGATGGCGTGATCGTTTCTGGACATAGCGCTCTGGACGCCTCGACCGTGACGGGCGAGTCCGTACCAGTCGAGGTCGGACCGGGCGATGCCGTGGTCGGAGCCACGGTCAACACCCATGGCAGGCTCGTGGTCGAGGCGACCCGGGTCGGCGCCGACACCCAGCTCGCACAGGTCGTCCGAATGGTCGAGGCCGCGCAGAGCGGCAAGGCGGATGTCCAGCGACTGGCTGATCGAGTCTCCGCCGTCTTCGTGCCGATCGTCATCGCGCTTGCGGTCGCCACCCTCGGCTTCTGGCTCGGCCAGGGGGCCGGCATGTCGTTTGCGTTCACATCTGCCGTAGCGGTGTTGATCATCGCCTGTCCCTGCGCGCTTGGGCTGGCAACACCGACCGCATTGCTGGTTGGCACCGGGCGGGGCGCCCAACTGGGCATCGTGATCAGGGGCCCCGAAGTGCTGGAGTCGGCCCGGCATATCGACACCATCGTGTTGGACAAGACTGGAACCATCACCGAGGGCCGCATGGCCGTCGTTGCCGTCACCGCCGGCGCAGCAGCCACCACAGCGGAGGTGATCAAGGCAGCCGGCTCAGCCGAGTCCGGCTCCGAGCATCCCATCGCCAAAGCCATCGCCGACCACGCGCGCGCCCGTGGCTCGCTGAACCCCGTCGCCAAGCTCCACAACCGCCCCGGCCTCGGCGTACTCGCCGAGTTGTCAGACGTCGGTGGCCGTCGGAGCAACCACCGACGCTGACAAGTCGGTGGTGGTGGGGCGCGTGGAGCTGCTGGAGGAGGAAGGGCTGCAGGTTTCAGGTGAGCTGCAGCAGGCGTACGCGGCAGAGCAAGCCCGGGGACGGACGGCCGTCATGGTCGGCTGGAGCGGCGAAGCGCGCGGGGTGATTGCGGTCGCCGACGTGGTCAAGCCGACGTCCGCGGAGGCCGTGCACAACCTGCGGTGGCTGGACCTGCGCCCGGTTCTCTTGACTGGTGATCATGAGGCTGCGGCTCGACAGGTCGCCGCTGAGGTCGGCATTGACGACGTGATCGCCAACGTCCTGCCGCAACAGAAGGTCGCCGAGCTGGTCCGGCTGCAGGACGCCGGGCATCGCGTGGCCATGGTCGGTGACGGCGTCAACGACGCTGCCGCGCTGGCTCAATCTGATCTTGGTATCGCGCTCGGTACGGGCACCGATGCGGCCATCCACGCGAGCGATCTGACCTTGATCAGTGGAGACCTACGAGCCGCCGCAGACGCGGTCCGGCTCTCCCGGGCGACGCTGCGAACGATCTACGGCAACCTCGGGTGGGCGTTCGGCTACAACATCGTGGCGTTGCCGCTGGCCGCTATCGGCCTTCTGAACCCGATGATCGCCGCAGCAGCGATGGCGCTCAGCTCAGTCTTCGTGGTGACCAACAGCTTGCGGCTGCTCAGGTTTCGCTAGCCTTCCGCACGGCGTAGCGCAGCATCACGAAATCCGCGCCGTACGCCTGGGCGCCGAGGAGCTGCAGTGGCGGCGTCACGATCCTCCGGGGGAGCAACGGGGCACCTGAGCCAAGCATCACTGACGCCATGCCGATGATCACCTCGTCCAGCAGACCCTGATCATGGAACTGGCCGACCAGGTCCCCGCCACCCACTAGCCAGATGTTCCGGCCATCGGCGGCCCGCTGCATCTCCTCGTGAACCGGCGCCACGTCGCCTGAGACGAACCGGATATCTGGACCGTCGACTCGAGGCAGCTCGCGACTGCTGAACACCCACGTCGGGACGGTGTACTCCCACTTGCTCGGCTCGGTGAGAAAACCGGTGTAATCCGCGATCCACTCGTACGTCGTCGAGCCCATCGCCATCGCGCCGACGTCGGCAATGAACCGCGGATACTCATCCTCCATCCCGCTCGGCTCGCTGAACTGGAAGAGCCAGCTCAGCGAGTTGTCCGGGTCGGCGATGAAGCCGTCGATGCTGCTGGCCGTGTAGTACTGCGTCGTCATAATGGCCAGCCTCGCATCAGCCACCGACAGTCCCTGCCGCAAGGGGTTGCGGGAAGCTGCATCCTCTTCCACCCGTCTCGGCATCGGGTTTAGCATGCAAAAAGAGAGCCAACTCAGTGGAGGACATGATGGTCCGCTACACCAAGGCACACCTGTTCCACATCCGTCCCGTCTCGTCCCTGGTCGAGGAGACGCACGAGAGCGGTCACGAGCTCAAGCGAGCAGTGGGACCGCTTTCCCTCACTGCTCTCGGGGTCGGCGCTATCGTCGGCACGGGCATCTTCGTCGTTGTGGGCGAGGGGCTTCGGGAGGCCGGCCCGGCAGTGATCTTGTCCTTTGTGCTGGCGGCAGTCGTCTGCCTCTTCTCCGCGCTGTCGTACGCGGAGCTGGCGTCATCGATCCCAGTGTCGGGCAGCGCGTACACCTACGCCTATGCCACGCTCGGCGAGGTTGTGGCGTGGACCATCGGGTGGGACCTGATCCTCGAGTACGGCGTGTCCGTGGCGGCGATCGCCGTCGGTTGGGGCGCCAACTTCAACGCCTTCCTGGAAACCGCGTTCGGCGTCGCGCTGCCGGAGAGGTTCACGACCTCCCTTGACGAGGGAGGCATCAACATCCCCGCGGTCGTGATCGTGTTGCTGATCACGCTGTTGCTGATGCGCGGAGTCAAGGAGACCGCCAACCTGAACACCGTCATGGTGTTCATCAAGCTCGGCGTGCTGGCCATGTTCATCGGCCTTGCGTTCACCGCCTTCAACGCCGACAACCTGCAGCCGTTCGCGCCGCAGGGCTCTGGCGGGATACTCGCTGGAGCGGCCCTGATCTTCTTCGCCTACATCGGCTTCGACGCCGTGGCCACTGGAAGCGAGGAGGCCAAGAACCCCAAGCGTGACCTGCCGATCGCGATCATCGGCTCGCTGCTGATCTGCACCATCATCTACGTGCTGGTGTCGGTTGCGGCGGTCGGCGCTTTGCCCGCAGCCCAGCTAGGCGCGAGTGACGCGCCGCTGTCGGAGGCCCTCGAAGAGGGTGCCGGCCTTCCTTGGGCGGCCGCGCTGACCTCGTTCGGAGCGCTGGTGGCCATCACCAGCGTGCTGCTCGTGATCCTCTACGGCCAGACCCGGATCTTCTTCGCGATGGCCCGCGACGGGCTGGTGCCGGAGTCCTGGGCAACCGTCAATGCGCGTACCGGGACGCCGGTCAAGCTGACCCTCGGGTTCGGCATTTTCGCCGCTCTCGTCGCCGCGGTATTGCCATTGGGCGCGATCGTGGAGATGGTGAACATCGGCACGCTGTTCGCATTCATCATCGTCAACATCGGCGTGATGGTGCTGAGGAGGACGCGACCGGACATGGAACGGCCCTTCAAGGTGCCGATCCCCTACATCTGGTGCCCGATCGGGATCCTGCTGTGCCTCTACCTGATCACCGGGCTGCCACTGGCCACCTACATCAGGTTCGTCGGATGGCTCGCGGTCGGGCTCGTGATCTACCTCATCTACGGGTACTCGCACTCCAGGCTGCGGCACCACTACCCAGACGTACCGGACCTGCCCGACGAGGAATCGGAGGCGAAGGTGCCAGAGGCGGGATCCGGCGGGAGCGCGTGACATGGCCTGGCGCGTCGTCATCGGGTACGACGGGTCGGATGCCGGCGAGGACGCGGTCGCCTTCGGGTTGACATGGTGCCGGTCCACCGGCGACGTGCCCGTCGTGGCCACTGTCTACCCTGAGGAGCACCCGCTCGGAGCGGGTCGGGTCGACGCCGAGTGGGCGGCGTACGTACGCAAGCTCGGCCAGGAGACCCTGGACAAGGCGCAGGCCGCCGCCGGTGACGCGGCTATCTATCGCCTTGTCGCTTCGACGTCAGCGGCCCGTGGTCTCGCCGACCTTGCCGAGGACGTCGATGCCGCGGCGGTCCTGGTCGGCGGCAGCCGCAAGGACGGAGCTGGCGGCGGCCGGCTCGGCAGCGTCGCCAACCGTTTGCTGTACGGAGCCACCGTGCCGGTCTGCGTGGTCCCCGAGGCCTGGCAGGCAACCGATAGCGGTGTGATCTCCAAGATCGGCGTGGCGTTCGTCGACACGAAGGACGGCCACGAGGCGCTTCGTGCCGCGGTCCGCGCGGCCAGCCGGATCCCAGCTCGACTCGTGTTGTACAGCGTTTCGGCCCGTTCGACGGAGCACTACTCCTACATCGCGGGCCGCCGGGACGAGCAGGTGTTCTACGACGCTGCCCGTGCTTCGTACACTCAGGCGCTGGACTACGCGGCCGCCGGGGTGCCGCCGCAGCTCGAGCCGGAGACGGTCCTTCTCGAGGGTGATGTGGTCGAGCGACTGGCAGGACTGGGGCTCGACGATGTGGACATGCTGGTCTGCGGGTCCCGTGGCTACGGTCCAATCCGCCGGGTGCTGCTTGGTGGCGTCTCGGCACGCCTGGTCCGACGCTCACGACTCCCGGTCATGGTCGTACCACGGGCCTCGGCAGGTCCCCCAGCAAGGGAAGATTGAATACTGCGGGCCGTGTCATGCGTGGTGGGCGGCCTCGTGTTCTTGGTGGCCAACCGGCTCGAGCTGGAAGGTGCAGTGAGAGACGTCGAAGTGCCCACCCAGGCATTCGCCGAGCCGGTCCAGCACCTCGCCGGAGCGGCCCTCGTTGATGCAGGCGTGGTCCACGATGACATGCGCGGACAGCACAGGTACGCCGCTGGTGATCGTCCACGCGTGCAGATCGTGGACATCGACCACGCCGCGCACGTCCTTGATGTGCTCCCGTACTTCGGCAAGGTCCACACCGTGAGGCGTGGCTTCCAAGAGCACGTCTACGACCTCGCGGAGCAGCAACCAGGCGCGCGGGATGATCACCACCACGATGACAAGCGAGGCGATGGCGTCGAAGGGCGTCCACCCGGTGATCAAGATCAGTACAGCGGCGGCGATGACGGCCAACGAACCGAGTAGGTCGCCGAGTACCTCCAAGTAGGCGCCACGCATGTTCAGGCTCTTGGCCTGCGCCGGACGAAGTACGAGCAGTCCGGCCAGGTTGGCCAGCGCGCCGACGACCGCTATGACGAGCATCAGGCGGCCGTCGATCTCGATGGGGTTGCGCAGCCGATCGACGGCCTGGATCAGCACCCAAACGGCGACCGCCACCAGCAGCAAGGCATTGCCGAGGGCCGCCAGAACCTCGGCACGCTGGAGTCCAAAGGTGCGTTTCGCAGTGGCGGCCCGGGTCGCAAGGGATGCCGCGATAAGCGCCAAGATCAGGCCGGTGGAGTCGGTCAGCATATGGCCGGCATCGGCGAGCAGCGCGAGCGAACCAGCAACGAGACCGCCGATGACCTCGACGATCAGCACAGCGCCGGTGATCACGAGTACGACGATGAGCCGTCTCCGGTGCTCGCCGGTGGCGGTCACCTCAATGCCGTCTCCGTTGCCCATCTGCTGCCACCTCCTCTCCCGCCTCCATCACGCCGACTTGTCAGAATCTGAGGCGCGCTATAGCCTGCTCAGATTCTGACAAGTCGGCGAAGGGCCGCCACCAACTGGTCGGTGACTTCGGGTTCGCGTACGGCAATCCGGATCCAGTCTGCGCCCGAGGCCGGGGAAGGTCTCGCCGCGGCGTACGGCGAAACCATGGTCCCGTAAGGCGAGGCGGATCCAGCCAGGTTCCCGATCTCCGCGTACGCCGCTGGTGTCAACCAGCACAAACGGAGCACTCGGCTGGCCTGCGACGTGAAGGCCCACGTCGGCTAGCTGCTCGATCAGGTAGGCCCGCCGGTCGGCGATCTCTTCGGCTGCCTCGGCGGCAAGGCTCCGGGCATTCGGTGTCAGGCAGGCGACCATGGCCGCCAGCGCAGGTGTGGACACCGACCAGGGCGGTTGCTGCTGGCGCATCGCCGCGATCAGCTTCGGGTCGCCGACCACATAGCCGGCGCGGAGCCCGGCCAAGCCCCAGGTCTTGGTCAGCGACCGAAGGATCACCACGCCCGTCAGGTCATCGCTGATCATGGTTTCGGTTTCTCCTGGCACCGCGTCCATGAAGGCCTCGTCGACAACGAGGAGACGTTCCGGCCGGCGTAGGGAGTTGAGCAACGCCGCCGGGTGCAGCACGCTGGTCGGGTTCGTCGGATTGCCGATCACGACCAGATCCGCATCTGTCGGCAGCTGGTCCATGTCGCAGCCGGAAGCCGGTCGCCGGTGACAAGATCAGCCGTCGGGGCTGGTGTCCGGCCGCGATGAGCGCAGCCTCGGGTTCGGTGAACTGCGGATGGACGATCAGCGGCCGTTCGGCACGAAAGGCGCGAGCCAGCAAGGTGAAGGCTTCCGCGCCTCCGGCAGTCGGCAGGACCTGATCGACCGTGACGTTGTGGGCCTCGGCAATGGCCTTGGTGGCCGCGTCGGTGTCGGGGTACGCAGCGAGGTGCCGGGTCGTGCTGTTGATGATCGGGCTGAGCCAATCCGGGGGAGCGGACAGGCGGACGTTGACGGCCAGATCCACCAGGCCTTCGGCAACATCCCGGTCGCCATGGTGGTGAAGATCATGAATAGCCGCGGCGGGGGATCGACGCTCGGCGGTCCGCAAGGCTGATGGGCGTTCCGGACGGCTCGCGGCGTGATCATGGACGGCATCGGCGAACCGCTGCGCCAGCTCCGGATAGCCGGCCCAATGCACGTGCAGATAGCTTGCATGCACGGTCTCCCGGCCAATCCCGGCAGGGTCGGCGGAGAAGCCGGCGGGCTCACCATTCAGCAACCAGGCAGCGGCTGCACCATGGCGCGGCTCAACCGTGGTGCGGTGAAATTCGTGGCCAGTCACCTCGGCCCCGGCCGGTGCCAGCAGTTGATCATGATCGGCGATCATGGTCTGGTAGCGCAGCGTCAGTCGCTCGGTCATGATCGCGTCAGCCTCGATCGAGCCCACCATCGGCAGCCCGTCGACGCTGCGGCACAGATAGAGCAGCCCGGCGCACTCGGCGACCGTCGGCGTACCGGCGTCGATCGCTGCTCGGATGTCGGATCGCAGCGCGTCGTTCGCCGCCAGCTCGGCTGCGTGCACCTCAGGAAACCCGCCGCCCAGGTAGAGCCCAGCCGTCCCAGCTGGAAGCTGCTCATCTGAGGTCGGGTCAAAGACCACTGGTTCGCACCCAGCAGCGCGTAGCAACTCATCGGTCTCGGCGTAGCGGAACGTAAAGGCCCGACCGGCCGCGATCGCCACCACCGGACGCGCGTCGGACGGCGGCTGTACCTGGTCGGCAGGTGACCACGGCTCCGCCTCCAGCGCCGGCGCTGACTGTGCGACGGAGATGATCGAGCTGAGTGACACGTAATCGCTGATCCGCCGTGCCAGCTGGCGCCACCGCGTCAGCCGCTTCCTGACGTTCTGCGGCAGGCACCAGGCCGAGATGCCGCGAGGGAATCTCGATGCCGGCATCGCGCGGCAGTACGCCGAGCACATCAAGGCCAGTCGCCTGGATCGACTCAACGATTTCCCGCGCGTGTCGCTCCGATCCGGCCTTGTTGATGATCACACCGCTTAGCCGGACTCCCGGGTCGAAGGTGTTGAGCCCGTGCACGATTGCGGCCGCGGTACGCGCGGTGTGCGAGATGTCCATGACCAAGATCACCGGAGCCTGTACCAGGCTGGCGACATGGGCGGTGGAAGCAAAGCCCTCCCCACCGATCTGGCCATCGAAGAGCCCCATGACGCCTTCGATGACCGCGATGTCGGCGGGTTCTGGCGTCTCGGCGCCGTGCAGCAGTAGCGGCGCTATCTGCTGCTCGCCACAGAGGTAGGGATCGAGGTTGCGTCCCAGCCGGCCGGTGGCCAGGGTGTGGTAGCCAGGGTCGATGTAGTCCGGCCCGACCTTGAAGCCTGCGACCTTCAGACCCGTGGCAGTCAGCGCACCCATCAGCCCGGTGGCAACTGTTGTCTTGCCGTGACCCGAGCCGGGAGCGGCGATCACCAGGCGGGGAAGCCTCTGGGCGGACTCTGGTGATCTCGGATCGATCACCACTCGATTCCTCGCTGACCCTTCTGTCCATCGTCGAAGGGATGTTTGATCTTGGTCATCTCGGTGACCAGCTGGGCTACCGCGACCAGTTTGGGGTCTGCCCGCCGACCGGTGATGATCACGTGTTGGTAGCCCGATCTTGTCGTCAGAGTGTCGATCACGTCATCGATATCGACCCAGCCCCAGTTGATCGGGTAGGTGAACTCGTCCAGCACGTACAGGGTGTGCTGCTCCTCGGCAAGCCGTCGCTTGATCTCCTGCCAACCCTCCGCAGCAGCTGCGGCATGATCATCGTCGGTTCCGGTCTTGCGGCTCCACGACCATCCGGAACCCATCTTGTGCCACTCGATCGATCCGCCACGGCCGGTCGCGTCGTGCAGTTCGCCCAGCGACTCGAAGGCGGCCTGCTCGCCGATTCTCCATCGGGCGGACTTGACGAACTGGAAGATGCCCACCGACCAGCCCTGGTTCCAGCCGCGCAGGGCCAGACCGAACGCTGCGGTTGACTTGCCTTTGCCGTCGCCGGTGTGGACGATCAACAACGGCCGCTGCCGCCGTTGCCGGGTGGTCAGTCCGTCGGTCGGGAGTCAGCTCCGGAATTCCTGCTGGCATCAGGCCGCCCGACCTTGGCGTACGGCGTGCACCAGTTGATCAGCGCCGACCTCACCCACTGTCAGGTATTGAGCGTCGAGATGGATGCTCAATGTCTGGGCGAGACCCAACGACATCCGACCGGACTCGCAGTCGATCACCAGCGAGGCCACTCCGGCGCGGCGCAGTTGATCAGCTACCAGCCGTGACCGGGCGACCGCGTTCGGACCGTAAGTGGCCCGGCCGTCGGTGACGAGTACCAGCAGCGGGCGGCGGCGCGGGTCGCGGATTCGCTCGAGTCGCAGCGTTTCGGCGGCGCACAGCAGGCCCTCGGCCAGTGGCGTCCGCCCGCCGGTCGGCAGGTCCTGCAACCGGCGTGCTGCGGTATCGATCGAGGATGTCGGCGGTAGCGCAAGCGTTGCCTCTGCTCCCCGGAAAGTGATCAAGCCGACCTTGTCCCTGCGCTGGTATGCGTCCAGCAGAAGGGAAAGCGCAGCCGCTTTGACCGCCCCCATCCGGCGCCTCGCAGCCATCGAGCCGGACGCGTCGACCACCAGCAGCACAAGGTTGGACTCGCGCCCCTCGGTGACGGCGAGACGCAGATCCGGGGCAGCCAGCCGGAGCGGCTCAGCCGGTAGGCGGCCGCGGTTTACCTGCCGTGGCGCAGCCGCGCGGATGGTAGCTGTGAGGTGCAACCGGCCGCTGTTGCGAGTTGCCGGGAGCGCGCCGACCGTACGCCCCGTCGAGGTGAGGGCGCGGCTGCGGCGGCCCGCCTCGCCACTCCCGACGCCCGGTGCAGTGAACAAGCGCGTGCGGTAGCTGCTGCCAGGCGGAATGATCTGTGAGGGTCGGTCAGGCCTTTGTTCCGATCCTGTCGAGAGCTCGCCCGACAGGGCTTCAACTGGCTCAGGCTGCCGGCCCTTTTGTCAGAGGCTGGCGAGGAGCCGTTGCCTTGCTCAGTCGGCATGTCCTGGCTCGTTGAGCTTGTCGAAGGGCCGTTGGGGGACCGCTGCCATCCGGTGGTGTCGGATCTGGTTCATCATCAAGAAGTTGATCAAGGAGATCCTCGTCCAGGCCCGGAGCGTCAAAGGGATTGCGGCGGCGCCGATGCGGCAGCGCGAGCCTAGCCGCGGCGCGGATATCGGATTTGGTGATCTCGTTGCGGCCATGCCATGCGGCATGGGCAGCCGCTGCCCGCGCTGTCACGATGTCTGCCCGCATGCCGTCGACCTCGAACGCGCCACAGACCCTCGCGATGGTCGCCAGTTGCCGATCACCCAGGCGTACTGACGGCAGCAGCGTCCGGGCCCTGAGGACTCTGGCACGCAGCTCCCGCTCGTTTCCCGCGTACGTGGCGATGAAGGATGCCGGGTCGCGGTCGAACGCCATCCGTCTGCGGACCACCTCTGCTCTTAGCTCCGGATCCCGCGGCGCGCTGATCTCGACCGTCAACCCGAAGCGGTCCAGCAGCTGTGGTCGGAGCTCGCCTTCCTCAGGGTTCATCGTTCCGATCAAGATCAACCGGGCGGCGTGCGCAACCGAGACCCCGTCCCGCTCGACAGTCGAGCGACCCATCGCTGCCGCATCCAACAGCAGGTCCACCAGATGATCATGAAGCAGGTTCACTTCGTCCACATAGAGAATCCCGCGGTGGGCCGCGGCCAGCAGTCCGGGCTCGTAGGTCACCTCGCCGCCGCCCAAGGCTTGCCGCAGATCGAGAGAGCCGATCACGCGATCTTCCGTCGCACCCACTGGTAGCTCGACCAACCGGGCCGGGCGCGACTTCGATACGGGATGATCATGAGGACCGTCCGGACACATCGGATCTGCGTCCAGCGGGTCGCAGCTGAAGCGGCAGCCCTCAACCACAGCGATGTTTGGCAGCACCTGCGCCAGAGCACGGACCATGGTCGTCTTGGCTGTGCCTTTCTCGCCACGTACCAGAACGCCGCCCACCTCCGGGGAAACGGTGGTCAAGATCAAAGCGAGGGCCATGTCTTCGGAACCGACGACTGCGGAGAACGGAAACGTCCGCACCTCACACCCTTCCTGCGGGTGTCCACGCCCGCGGCATGTCTGGGTCGGGCCGGCGTACGCGGGACGCGACTCCGGCCAGCTTCGGCAGACGTCCT